>NZ_BFBB01000009.1 GCF_003114855.1 Leptospira ryugenii
GCTGCCAAAGGATCTAGAGCTGGACTGATCGAAAAACTATGTTTGAGATTTTGGATTTGTTTTTGTTTTGGACTTTCACTATGTGACTTTGCAATTCTGAGTACAAAGTTTCCACCCAATGAAAATCCTAGTAAAAACAGTGGCATTCCTTTGGGGATCATTTTTGAAATTTCATAAACTGCGGAGTACGTTTCCTGAAGTAAACTTCCATTGAAAAGCCCTTCATTCAAATGATGGGTTTCTCCATGGTCTCTTAAATTCAATCGAATGATGGAATAACCTTCTCGTAAAAAAAATTGTTTGGTGCGCACCATATAACTAGACAGATGGCTACCTTCCCATCCATGTATCATGAGAATGTATCCCTTTGGATTTGGACATTCATTCCAAAGAGATAGGAGAGATACTTGTTCGGGTGTACGGATCAGTTTCCAAACACTATCTTTCGGTACTCCCAAACGAACATCTGTTTTGCTTTTGTAGGAAGCAAGAAATGACTGAGCCATCGGGCCTGAGAGAAATGGAAGTGGTGAAAAGTCTGGCATAAATTTTGGATTCAAACTGCCAATAGCAGGGCATTATCGACATTTTATGCCTTGGAATCAGTTGACAAACGAATTCTATCCTGGGCAATCATCGTATGCAGAAATTCGTAGGTATTTTCTCTCTTTTGCTTCTAATTGCCTGCCATAGCGCAAACAAACCCTATCCAAGCGAATGGAAGCATTTTGGAAATGAAGATCGATTCTATTTAGGTATACCTGGAAAGGCAAGTGAAAAGGCAAAAAGTGTAGAAAGTTTAAGTATGAGGCAAAGTAGTTGCCGTGAGTCAGCAGATTTGTATGCCAAATCTCCCTACCTATGGAGAAAGTTCATCATTACCAATGCACATAACATAACAAAGGAGGAGTCTAAAGCCTTCGAAACTCATCTCATCTCCATGCAATTAAAACCTGTTTTGGAAGAATGCCAATCCATCCTAGAACCTACTCTGAGTGATGGCGAATGGTATGCTTGCGAATGTTTATATTTTATCACATACCCTGGTGGAAAAGTCCAATTTGAAAAAGACCTACATTTCCACAGATAATGAAAACCGTGCCTATTTTGTCCTAGCCTACTGTTAGGATTTGGCTAGAAAGAAAGTTACGACAATGCCCATTGTACATAAATATTGTTTAGATCTGAACCGGCTAGCCATAGAAATGTATTCTTCCGTTCGGGAAGACCAGATCAAATCTCCTCTTTCATCTCCACTTATCATCGTTCCAAATCCAAACATACAAAGATGGTTGAGTCTGAACCTGCCAAAGTATTCCAAAGACAAACTCTCGATCAACCTAAAGTTTCTTTTCTTGGAAAAATGGATATCTAGTTTCTATAAGCCATCTTTAAGGAAAAAAACGATAGATCTTTCTGCAATGGAAAGACATATTTTTGCTTTTTTACTCAAACACAGGAATGAAAAGCAATTTGAATTTTTGCATTCGTACTTAAAATCACCCAATAAAATCTATTCTTTGAGTAGAAAGTTAGCAGCCTATTTTAAAGACTATGAATTGAATAGACCCTACTGGATCCAAGAGTGGGATAGTGAACATCAAATTCCATTTTTTCAAACATTTAACATTCGTCAGTCTTTCAGCGAGATGGAATCCCTACCATACGCAAAAATCCAAAAGCTGATTTACCAGTCATTGTTTGTAAACCAAGAGAGCATCCCAAGGGGCCAATTATTTCTGCACGCATGGGACGAGGCTAAGATTGCTGAAAACCAAAGCGTTCATTTATTTTGTTTATCCAATCTATCCTATGTATACCTAGAATTTTTAGAAAGGATTTCCAAAGCACAAAACATTGATATCTATTTTTATCAATTTTCATCTGAAAAACTATTGGAACATGCTGAAGGGAGTGAATTTCGAAAATGGTCACGTCCCCATGTTTATTTGAACCAAAGGTTAAAATCGATAGCGCAATCAAGCAAGCCATTACCCCTTGAGGATTCATCATCTCCCTTAGACCTCAATCGTTTAAAGAAAGCTTTGATTGGCATTCCCTCAACAGAACTTTCCCTTTCTGACCATTCTGTACGGTTTTGGAATGCCCCATCACGGTATAGAGAATTGGAAATTGTTGCCAATGATATTCTCTACAAATTATCTGTCTCGGAAAAAAATGGAGAAGGATTGCGTTTGACTGATTTTGCAATTCTTCTACCAGATATCAGCACCTACCGATCTTCCATAGAATGGGTGTTTGATGGAGGGATTTTAGTCGAAAGAACTGAAAAGGATAGTTCAACTTTACATAGACAAAAGATTCCCTATTCGTTGGTCGATTTAAATGCCAAAGATCAGTCAAATGTCTGTAAGGCGCTCCAAGATTTTTGGCCTCTCTGCCACCCCAAGGGATTCAAAGTGGATAATCTTCTGGCTCTCTTACAAAATCCGCTCTTTTCTAACAGAGATCCATTGTTCGGAAACTTGGAGGAGATTTCCTCTATCTTCCAGGAACTTTCTATTTCGTATTTTGATCCGCAAAACAAATATAATGATGCTTCTGCCCAAATCGAAGAGGGTCTCAAACGATGGATGAGCCACCATCTGCTTGCGAAAGATAGGCTGGAACAAGAATTTTCCATCACAGGCTTGGCAATTTCTGAGTCTGAACTCTTGTCCATTCTCATCCCATTTTGGAGGCAGCTGAAAGAAACCATTCAATCAATCAATTCTTGTTTACGATATGGTGAATTATCGGCAAGACACCTCGAAGAGATCGTTAGGCATTTAGTTCAATTCTTTCAGGTACACAAAACATCCGAGTCTGAGATAGATGAATTCACAGCTTATTTTGCTGAATTGAAATCATGGGAAGGAATTCGTCTCCCTCAGGAAGAATATTTGGAACTTTTCGAAGCGATCACTACCCAAGTTTTTTCAAATATAAAAGTGAAAAAAGGAAGTTATCTGTCTGCGGGAGTTTCCATTTCCCTACTCCAGCCAATGCGACCAATACCCTTTAAACATGTTTACATAATCGGCCTAGGGGAAGGAAAATTCCCAGGCAATTTAGATCGATCTCCCCTCAACCTGCGGAACCAAAAACAAGAAGAATGGGATTTGGGTCGACGTGAAATCCAAGAATCTTTGCTTTGGGAAAGTATTTTTTCTGCACAAACTTCCATTACTTTTAGTTATGTGGGAAGAGATACAAAAGAGGATAAGATATTTGAGCCTTGTTCTTCCTATCTAAGTTTGAAAAAAGCGGTGGGTTCTCCACAAGAGATTGAATTTCCAATTACAAACTACAGTTCAAGTTACATACATGATGAAGAGAGTCTCAAAAAGGGCTTTATTTCATTCGATTTCACTCGGAAATGGATCAGTTCCAATGACTTTGCAGTAGATTTACTACCCAAATTCCAAAATACCAGTGATTTAGCTTTACCTGTTTTGCCCGCAAAACCAAAAGCCATTCAGCACACGGATCTGATTTCATTTTTGCAAGATCCCATGCAATTCACCTTGCGGAAAAAATTGGGAATGTATGTTGATCTAGAAAATAAAACACTTCCAGAAGAAACATTTTATCTAGACAATCTCTCGCGCTACCGCATCAAATCCTTGGTGTATGATTCGATCATACCGATTCTCACAAATCCTTCATTTTCTTATACACGAGATCAATTATTAGATATTATAACGAATGTTATATCGGTCGAAAAACGAAATGGAAGATTCCCAGAATATGCTTTCTCGCTTGTAGAAAGGGAAACAATTCTCTCTGACATGTTGTCTGAAAGGAGCATTTGGCTCTCCTGGAAAGAAAGACTCGAAGGGTATAAGTATTTTACGTATGCTTGCGTTGGTGATA
The DNA here is from genome assembly GCF_003114855.1 of Leptospira ryugenii. Taxonomy (NCBI): domain Bacteria; kingdom Pseudomonadati; phylum Spirochaetota; class Leptospiria; order Leptospirales; family Leptospiraceae; genus Leptospira; species Leptospira ryugenii. Next base: position 3,877 of record NZ_BFBB01000009.1, read on the forward strand.
CTGGTCTGGTTGATCCAGGAGCACTCAAACTACCCCATCTATTGCTTGGTAGAGACCAAAAGTTATTTGGAGAATGGAAACATATCTATAAAAAAGAGGATCATCTCATTCTTTTTTACACAAAATCAATCTATCTCAAAATGGAGGCATATCGAAGTGAGTTCCCCTATACCATTATCAGAGACTATTTTGGCAAAATGTCTGAGATTTGGGTTGGGCTGTATTTCTTTTCTTTGAGTGGATTACGTGCTGAATATTTTCTCCTTAAAGATCAATCTCAAAAAAAGCCAAGCATATCTTTAGAAGATTTTGGTTTAAAAGGCTTGGAAAAAGAGCATTTCGAGAGACTTCTACATCTATTTACTTCTGACGAATTGTACTTTTATCCTCGTTCTTTTTTACAGGATTTTATTGCGCATACCAAAACAAAAGAACCTCTTTCAATCTCTGAGAAAACTAACGAGCATTGGGAAGAGTTTGCAAAAGAGAATTTTTTTCAATTAAAAAAGAACTTGTCGGACATTTTGAAATTATACCCTGAACTAGAAGAAAAGCTCGGATTACCTAAATTAGAAGAATTAATCAATTTTTATAAACCTCTTTGCCTAGAAGGTACGATTGCATGAGTATAGAGTTCATTGAGGCATCTGCGGGTACTGGCAAAACATATAGGATCATGGAAATTCTCTCGGATCTTATGTTAAAACACAAAAATGAAAAAGAGAATATTCTTTTAAAAGTTTTGGTTTTGACATTCACCGAAAAAGCAGCCGGAGAATTGAAATCTCGTCTTCGGCAAAAAATACAAAGTGTTCTCCAAAACAATCCAAATGATTCATCTATTGAACGTTATCTGCTCGAAATAGACCAAGTTAAAATTTCCACGATTCATGGATTTTGCAATTCCGTACTCGCAGATTATCCAATTGAAACAAATTTAGGGGACGATTGGAAACTAGTAAAAGAAGAAGATGTTCTAGCAGAGGTTTTGAGAGACCTAGAGCACAACGAATGGTCGGCTCTTTCCGTCTCAAGGGAAATGCTTAGCTGCTACCTTCTTGCTAGTCAATTTTTTTCCCAATGGGAAGAAACTGTTTTATTTGCAGCAAAGAAAATTCTCTCTGGAAAAGAATATGCACTGAAACCAAATCCAGATATTCAATTAGAGGATTCTTCGTTCATTCCAAAGGAAGATTGGAATCAACTCTTAACTATCGTACGTACTGTAATCAAAGAAAGCTATGATTTTCAACAAAGTGGGAAATTACTCAAGGAGGGCCAAAAAAAGAGTGAGACTTTGCAGGGATTATTAGAGGGGCTAGACTCAGAGTCTCCTGCGGAAAATACAGATATCGTATTTCAACTTTCTTTACTCATATCGAGATTGCAAGTTTCTCCATTTCATACAGTGGATTCAGCTGCATCTGCCTTCCTCTCACCTGAAGATTTTACGAAAAGGAAAACAGCAGGAGTTGACCCAGCGCCTAGATCGGATGTGTTGCAGCATACAAGCCTAGTAAACGAGATGATTTCCAAGCTGGAACTATGTTTACAAAGTCTACCTATTCAAGAATTCCTGATTCGAACCATCTACCACATAGCCAGCGAAACAAAAAACCGATTTAATTCCGGTAAATACCTTTCTTTTGATAGAATGATTCTCTTGCTCAAGGAATCACTTATAAACAACAAACAACTTTTAGAAGAGCTGCAAAATCAATTCCAGTTTTGTCTACTGGATGAATTTCAGGATACAGATAGAAACCAATTCCAGATTTTCGAAACAATATTTAGCAAAGAAAATCAGGTCCTTTACATGATTGGGGATCCAAAGCAGTCTATTTACTCCTTTCGGGGAGCCGACTTGCGGACCTATGACTATGCAAAGTCTAAGGCAACACGTATCCAAAAATTGCAAACCAATTTCCGTTCGGTACCTTCTTTGATCGAAGCTATGAATGTTTTTTTCAAAAGTGAAACATCTCTCTTTCCTATCTTAGAAGAAGGTATGTCCTTTCCTATCGAATACGAAGAAATATCTGCGCCCACACTAGAGTCTAGAAAGGTAGATTTAGCCTCGGAACAAAATGAGCCTCCCTTTCAAATCATAGATTTTAAGATTCCCCTTCCTAGAAAAGAGGATCGTATCAAAGCATGGCTACAATTTATCGTATCAGAAATCCAAAATCTAATGATCAATGATTTTTCTTATCTACGGGAAGGGAAATTAACCAAGATTAAACTATCTGATTTTGCCATTCTCGTAAGGACCAATGAGGATGGCATAAAGACAGAAGATTTTCTGCGAAGAAACAATCTACCTTGTTCTTTTTATAAACAAACAGGTATTTACCAATCAAAGGAAATGGACCAAGTCATCACTATTCTTGAATGCCTTTCCGATCCTAATGATCCAGCATCTTACCGAAAATTATTGCTGAGTGATTTATTTTTGATCTCTCCATACGACCTCATCAAATTCGATGAACATAGCATTGAATCCTACGAAAAAAAATTGATAGACCAATGGAGAAAGTTAGTAATTTCAAGAGAATTCTCTGAACTTTTCAAAAGGATCATTGAAGAATCACGCATTTTATTCACAACTAACACAAAAGATTTGATGTGGGAGAGAAAGATCACCAATTTTCGGCAAATCTTCCAAAGTCTCTTGGAAGAGCAGATAAAAGGCCAATCTACTCTTGAAGATTTGATAACAATAGCGAAGGAATGGAGAAGCCAGGATCGAAAGGTTGCTGAGGAGAGTCTACCGCTCTTTGACCAAGAAACAGAAAAGGATACGATAAAAATATTGACCATGCATGCCGCCAAAGGATTGGAATGGCCGATCACATTTTTCTTTGATTTAAAAGGACCTGGGAAACACTCTTTGTATGAGTACCAAGATGAGGATCAAAAATGGCAACTGAGTTTTTGGAATGAAAACGATGACCTATACAAAGCAACTCAGTTAAACGAAACGAAAAGATTATATTATGTTGCTCTAACGCGCGCTAAAATTCGTTCTTATTTACATTTCTTTGAAGTTGGCAAAAAAATAAATTATTTTGATCTGATTCTTGCACCATTGGTACAAAGATGTGATACAAACAATGGAAAAATTTCCAGGCGCAGAATTGAAAAAATTCCAAAACCAAATCCTAAATGGGAACCAAAAGAAGAGATCCAAACAAGGCAGACAGAAATCCATTTTTTAGAGGCGCCGAATGTTTCGCTTCATGAAAGGATACACCTACATAGTTATACCTCCTTAAAGAAAGGTTCTCATAAAGAATTTACCAAAGTAGAAGATGATGCTGAGAGCCACAAAGGCAGATCCCAGGAAGAGTCACTTCAGGCTATTGATCCCTTGCCCTCATCGGCAGAGATTGGAACTCTCTTACATAAAATTCTGGAAGAACTGGAGTTTGGAGATTTTAACTCGGAGCATTATGAAACCGAGCCTGCTGATTGGGATTCTTTTTTACAGGAACAGTTCGATTGGTTTGGATATGAGAGTCTCTATACTGAAGTTTCTGACTTAAAAACACATATCTTCCGACTCATCAAAAATACAGTTCGTACTCCCTTTCAATTAGCTGATGGAACAAAATTAATGTTATCCGAATTACATCCATCACAGTTAAGCCGGGAAGTGGATTTTCATTTTGTATTGAATCAAACCTATAGTAAAGATGATTTGGGAAATTTCTTAAAAGGAAGCATAGACTTGGTGTTCGAACGGAATGGAAAGTATTATATAGTTGATTATAAATCTGATCGTTTACCCAAGTATCAGCTTTCGGACCTGCAGGAAAGAATTTATCAAAATCAATATGATTTGCAAAGAGATTTTTATGCATTTGTATTTCATAAATATCTAATTTCCTTAAAAGGCAGAGAATATGCCAATTCCGCTTTCGGAGGGGTTCTGTATTTATTCCTAAGAGGGATGAATGGAGAAGTAAATTCAGGAGTCTATGCAGATTTTGGTCAGTTCGAAGAAGGCCCATGGTCTGGCGACAGATTCGAGCGGATTGAGACCAAAATCATGAGATACATTGAATCTACCTTTCGTTGGGAGGCCACAAACTAATGCTAAATCCCTTGGTCTCATTTGAAAATATTACCATACAATCCTTATTTGCTAGCTCCAGAGATTTTTCCCCCATTCTGATAGCTCTGGAGAATGCTTATTCCATTGGTAATTTAGCCGTTGAATTTCAAAAGGAATGGAGCTCATTGTTAGAGGGTATCGCGCACCCATTCCAGGTATTTCAGTACAAGGACAAGACATATCTCTATACAGATTCGATCTTCCAAAGAAAACAGAAGTTAGAGGTACAGATTCGTTTATTTTTGGAGGAACAACATTCCATAAAAATTGATGAGTCCAGTTTTGCACAGATGATTGAGAACTGGGAAAACCTTCAAGGAAATGAAAGCACGCGACTCTTTCCTGAACAAAAACAAGCGATCCAAGCATGCCTGAACCAACCCTTCCATATCATCACTGGAGGTCCAGGAACTGGAAAGACCACTGTAGTCTCTCTCTTACTCTTATGTTTGAAAGAACTGAAGTCACTTCCTGAACCAGAGGAGATTGCTCTCATTGCTCCGACCGGTCGGGCAGCGCAAAGACTTACGGAATCTATCCAGCATCGCATAGGAAATCAATTTTCTCATTCAGATATGCTGTTTGGGCAAACCTTACATTCCCTATTACAATTTAGAAAAAGGGAGTCTGGTTTCCTTTACAAAGAGACAAGAAAATTGCCTCATCGTTTGCTGATAGTCGATGAAGCATCTATGATTGACCTTCGGATGATGAGTGCACTATTTGAGGCAATTGATGTTAGGCGGACAAAAGTCATTCTGCTGGGTGACCCAAACCAACTTCCCTCTGTCGAGATTGGAGGTGTGTTTTCTGATATGGTATCTCTTTTTTCCACAAAGAAAAATGTCCTTACAAAATTAGTTCACTCTGCCAGACAAAGGTCGGATTCACAAATACAAACTTGGATGAAACAGACTTTCCCCATAGAGGTCAAAGAAGCTACAGAGGCAAGTCTTGAACTACCCATTGTCTCATCACTTTCAGAAGCCATCCAAAGCAAAACTGATATGGTTTGGATTTTAAAACAAAATGAAGCCAGTCATAAGACAATACAAGATCTGACTGAAGAATTGTGGAGAGAGATCTTTCAAAATTCGATTCTGCAGATCACCAAACGAAGATTTACTGAGCTAAAGGATTTACTTACATACCCAATTTCGGAGTTTTCGCAACACTTAAACTCCTTTCGATGTTTGACAATTTTTAGGAATGGTATTTTCGGCTCAGAACAAATCCATAACAAGATCGAAAGAATTGTTGAATACGAAATCAGCTTTCGAAAATTTCCTATCTCCTCGGTTAAACTCTCCGAGTCTTTATATTACGAAGGTCTTCCTCTCATGATCACCGAAAATGATAAAACTAGAAAGCTCTTCAATGGAGATGTTGGGATGGTCCTACTGATAGGCAATGAGTTAAGAGCCGTATTCCTAATCCAAAACAAACTCCTAGCTTTCGCTCTAGATACACTCCCAAAACATGAACCAGCCTATTTTTTGACCGTCCATAAGAGCCAAGGTTCAGAGTATGACCATGTCCTTCTTTTTTTACCAAGTTTAGAGGAATCCGAAAGTTCAGAATTATTATCAAAACAGATACTCTATACCGCCGTTACTCGAGCTAGAAAGAAAGTGATCTTAGTAGGAGATCCCAAAACATGGGAAAAAGGTATGAAGAACTCGCTTGCCCGATTTTCTGGACTACAAATATAAAGCTATAGTCTTTTCAATTGCCTTTGGGGAAGGTAACAGAAAAACGACTTCCAATCTCTCGTTCACTTTGTACGCTAATGGATCCTTGGTGTCTTAGAATAAATTCTTTGCAAAGTACTAATCCCAAACCGGTGCCTCTTTCTCCTCTGGTACCAGGCGCACTTGCTTGCTTATTTTCTAATTGGAACAGACGACTGATAGTTCCATGATTCATCCCCATTCCAAAATCTTCGACATGAATCACAAGGGAATCATCCAAATCTTCGGAAGAAATGATTACTTTGTTTCCAGGGTGACTATATTTGATAGCATTATTAATTAAGTTTCTTAGAATTGTATCTAACATCTGTTCATCTGCATAAATAACTGTTTTGATCGGAATTTGGTTTGTAATTTCAATGTCCTTGTTTTCCGCCGATGATGTTAAAAGTTGAATGCATCGATTGGCGGCGCTAAACAATGAGATGTGTTCAGGATCAAAAGGGATGTCTCCCTTTTGTGATCTTGCCCAAGTCAATAAATTGTTTAATAAACTCAATAGTTCCGAGCTTGTATCTTTTAACAAACTCAGTTCCTCTTTTGTTTTTTCTAAACTTTGCTCATGGATATCCTCCAAGACCATATTGATATACGTATGTATACCACCAATAGGAGCTTTTAAATCATGGGCAATGATAGAAAGAAATCGATCTTTCGTGGAATTGATCGTTTTTAAATCTTCAAGATACTTTTGGTTTTCTAATTCAGTTTGTTTTCTTTTTTCGATCTCTCGAGCTACACCCAAGATCTGAATGCCACTCTCAGTACTTCCTTGAAAGCTAGAGATCAGCTCTATCCATTTCTTTTCAGAATTTGCATGCATGATTTGGATTTCATCCTGATAATAACGTTTTGAGTCAGGATTGGATTTGAATAATATCAATCTTTCTTCTAACAATTTAAAGAATGATTCACTTTCCTTTAACTCTAGCATATCCTTCAGTTTTTTACGCATCGCCTTCTTTACAGATAAGCCATACATCTGCTGGACAGATGGGCTAATGTATCTAAATGAGTCTTGGTTTAAATCATATAACCAAATCAAATCGGAGCTATTCTCTGCTAGGAGTCGATACTTTTCCTCACTCTTTACCTGCTCTTTTACAAATCGATCTATACAGACGAGCGCAAAGCTAAAGGTAAGCATAATAGATGTTATATAGAAAATCAAATAGGTAAAATCCTGAATTTTACTTGGACCAAAGGTGATGGCTCGTGGATCTACATCCTCCACAAAGTAATAATACACTCGGAAACTTAAAAACAAACCAGCAACGGCGCAGAAAAAAGCAAAGAAATATAAACTGAAGTTTTCATCTTTTGCATTTTTGATGACCTCCCAAACCGAGAGCAATAACGGAATGGACGCATACATTGATAGAATACTCACTCGAAACTTTTGGTCATAATGGCTAGAGACAAATAGAACCAAAACGATCACTTCAGAAAGAATGAAAAGAATACTTGTCCGGATGTAGGCTTCCTGATGGAAAAATAAACGCAAAATATTATAATAAAAAACGATTGAGGCTAAAATCAGAGCGTTTCCAAAAGAAATGGATATGATATCTGGAATGATTCCTCGCAACACTCCCTGAACAATCCAACCAAGGCACTGAACCAATGTTCCATATGCCCACATTCTAACATAGATCAATCTCCCCAATTGTCCATAGGATGCTACAAAACATCCAATACTCATGAATAGAGAACCCAATGTATTGATAACAATGATTGTTTTTGGATCTAGGTTCATGTATGTATATTCATGGCTCAAATCTAAAGATTAAGCCATTTTTGATGCAAAGGTATAGGTAGAGCTTAAAAAGAATAGTAGAATATTCTTTCCCACTTTCCAAAGGGAAGAAAAGGATTGATTACAAATCTCAATCGTTTATGTAGGAACAGCAGTAGTCGCTTGTTGTTTCTACCTTTAATTGGAATTTTGAATTTTTGGGCACTTCAAAACTGTACTTGCCGTTGATTTGGATCCAGTCCGAGCCTGGCAATTTTACTTGGAGTTTCCCAGATAAAATTTCCATAATTTCTTTTGCCTCTGTACCGAATTCATACTCTCCAGGCAATAAAATTCCTAAAGTTTTCCTTTCGCCCGAAGGGAAGAGGATGGTTCGGCTGGTGACTTTGCCATCATAGTAGACATTGGCTTCTTTAACTATAGTTACATTCTCAAAAGTGCTCATGGTTCCTACCTTTTTGAAAATCCTCCTTATTTTGAAAAGCCAGAAAGTAAGCTCAAAAAATGTTTGCATTTACTTTTTTTTCAGAAAAGGTCTAAAGAAAGAAAATGTCGATAACAGAAAATAAAAAACTTTTAGCTCGAGAAAAATCGATCGAGAAGATTCGAAATTCTGCTATACATCTATTTTCGAAACATGGATTTTCCGCAACTACCATGGAAATGATCGCAAAGCATGCTAAGGTTTCCAAGGGTCTCGCCTACAACTACTTCCGCAGCAAAAATCAGATCTTCGAAATGATCTTAGACCAACACCTAAGCAAACAAGAGGCGATTTACCGCACCATCCCTGAAAACTCTCCACCAGTACAATACCTACAAGAGTTCTTTCAGAAATCTCTTGAATTCATGAAACAAGAAAAGAAGACAATGATTCTGATCTCTGTTTGTCTATATCAACCTTCCTCCGTTGCCCTCTCCAAACGAATGATCGATAATTTTGAGCGGCGACTGGCACCATTTCGCGAATCTCTCAAGAGAAAATTTAAGAGTCTGGGCATACAAGATTTGGAAGCAGAGTTTCTATTTGTAAGGGTATTTTTACATGGTATTTTTTCTTTGGATTGTGCACACCATAGTGAGCTAGGTTATGAAGAGAAGTTAGTCGATCTCTTCTTAAGTCGCTATGGTGCTTGCAAATCACTCGGCATTGGGAATTCGAAGAATTAAGAGGTTTGTCGTAGCGGTTGCCAATAGTTTGCCCTTCTCGGTTTTCATTTCCGCTGTCATGTGAATGGTGGAAAATCCCATAGCTTCAATCGTAGCTTTCACAAGAATCGTCTGTTTGACCTTTACACTACGTATATACTGAATATTCATATCAATTGTCGTCGTTGGCTTTTTGGCAACGAGATAGCTGAGTGGTCCAAATGCATTGTCAAAAGCTGCCGCAATATAACCACCTTGCATAAATCCCATGGGATTTGTTTGGCTCAACTTCACTGGAAAGGCCACCACAATCGATTTGTTTTTCTCATAGGATTCGATACTTGCATCCATATCTGTAAAGGATGGAGGTGGTACTGTAATCTGATAGGGACCAGAGGCGAATCCCGCTCTCATCTCTTGTAAAATTTTGTCTGCCTCTTCTTTGCCATAAATGGTCATACTGATCTCCTTGTATTCTCAGGTTTAATGTGACACATGGTCACATTAAAATTTAGAAGTCACATTGTAAAGAAAATGTTGCCAACGGTTACATTTTTTCTAGTTTCGATTTATGAAGCGAAAAACTTACCATCATGGAGACTTACGATCTGCGCTATTTAAAGCCTGTCATAAGTTATTGGTAAAACGTGAGCCAAACGAAATCACTCTCCGCCTTGTCGCAGATTTAGCTGGAGTCTCTCATTCAGCAATTTACAGGCATTTTAAAGACAAAGAAGAGCTTTTAGAAGTTATGGCGGCCTATGGCTTTCAGAGATTGGCACAGGTCCAGAAACGAGCTTTTGAAAGAGAAAAGAGTCGGACAGAGGGCCTCATTCAACTAGGACTGTCTTATATAAAATTTGCCTGGAAACATCCAAATTACTATAAAATCATGTTTATGACTCGGCGAGACAGCCCCGGAAGTCAATTAAAGATGGCTCAAATAAAATCTTATTCCGTTTTAGTATCCGCTTGTCGGCAAACTCTGAAAGAAAAACAAAAGCAGATAGAACCAAGAGCTTACGCACTTATGTGCTGGTCCATGGTCCATGGATATTCCAATCTTTGCTTAGAAACACAATTCCCTCAAGCAGAGGCACAGGCTTTAAAACAAAAAAACCTTCCCTTTGCTAGGCAAGTCATCCAGAATGCAATTCTACCTTTATAAGATTGATATATGATTTCGTTTTCCAAGGATGAATATCCTGTCCTCGCTGTTCAAGATTTGCTTATAGAATCTTTACTCAAAGATACGATTAGTATTTTAGAATCTCCTCCCGGCTCAGGGAAAACAACGGTTTTGCCCCTAGTGCTTCTCCATTCAGGACTCACTGAAGGGAAAAAGATTTTGATGCTTGAACCAAGGAGGATCGCTACCAAAAACGCAGCCAAAAGACTGAGCCAACTCCATGGAAGTGTATTGGGCGAAACGATAGGCTACCGCATTCGCTGGGAGACAAAGGTATCCCAAAATACTCAGATTGAAATTGTAACAGAAGGAATATTGACAAAGATGTTACTCTCTGATCCAGAATTGAAGGGATATGGATTGATACTCTTTGATGAATTTCATGAACGAAATATAGATACAGACCTTGGTCTTGCTCTTATCCGTAGTTGCCAAAAGCTTTTTCGTCCTGATCTCAAAATTCTTTTGATGTCGGCAACTATTGGAAACTTCTCACTTCATAAATGGGGCATCCAAAACAAACCAATCCAAACCCAAGGAAAAGTTTATCCCGTCCAAATCGAATACTTGGGAAGTTCTGGGAAGAGAATCCACCAGAGAATAACAGACGTTTTACCTACGATTCTATCCAAGACAGAGGGAGATGTGCTTGTCTTTCTCTCGGGGAAAAGGGAAATCTTTGATACAGAGTCAGCCCTTCAATTTGTTGCCATACCAAATATCCAAATTCACACATTGTATGGAGATCTCTCCTTTGCTGAGCAGGAAAAGGTATTCCAAAAGGCAAAGTCTGGCTATCGAAAGGTGATCCTTGCTACAAACATTGCGGAGTCTTCCCTTACGATCCCAGGGGTGAGAGTAGTTTTGGATTCAGGTTATCATAAAAAAGTCAGTTTCGATGCCAAAACAGGACTCCATCGTTTGCAAAAAAAACGCATTAGCATCTCCTCCGCAACACAAAGGGCTGGTCGTGCCGCAAGAGAGGCTCCTGGGAATTGCTATCGATTTTGGTCTTTGGAGGAAGAAAGAGATTTCTCAGAGGCAGATGTACCTGACATTGTCCAGGCGGATCTATCCCAACTCCTTCTCTTTTGTAAAGCATGGGGTGAAGATCTAGAAAATTTACCCTTTTTAGACCCACCCAATCGTTCTCATATCTGGGAAGCAAAGGAACTTCTAACCAACTTACAGTGTTTAGATGAAAAGGGAAATCTCACATACTTAGGAAAACTTTGTGTAGCAGTTCCTCTTCCTATCCGTCTTGCCGTACTTTGCGTAAAACTAGCAGAATTAGGCCAAAAACAGATGGGGATCGAGATAGCCCTTCTCTTCGAAGCCCAAGGATTGTTTGAAGAAGTAGACAAAGACTTCACAAAACTATGGGAAAACCGAGAGAAAATTTTAGGCAATCTATCCCATGCAAAAACAATGTTCCAAAAACTCGAATCACTCCTCCCAGCTGCCAATCCTACTGCCGAAAAAAAGGCAATCCGTCTCTCGGGATGTATGAGCTTTGCCTATCCAGATCGAATCGGAAAGTTAAGAGAGCCTTCAGACAAAAGGTATAAACTAGCCAACGGCCAAGGCGCCATCTGGACAAATGAGGAGTCCACTCCTCCTAAATGGATCATTGTCATGGATGGTAAACAAGGGGACCAAGATATAGAGATCAAATATTGGATTGCCATTTCCGAAGAGGAGGTCTTTACCCTACACCCAAATCGGATTCTGGAAGAGGCGGTATGTATTTTGGAAGAAAAACCAGATCCCATCCTTAAATGCGTACTCCAAAAAAAATGGGGACAGATCGTACTTTCAGAAACAAATCTAAGTCTAGAAAAATCTCAAGATTCCCTAACGAAGCTCCAATCTTTTTTTGAAAAGTATGGTTACAGAAATTTTTTAGCTTCAAAGGCGGGAGGCCAAACATTCCTGAATCGTGTCGAAATTTTATGCACCTATGGTTATATAGAATCAGATTTCACCGAAGAAGTGTTAGCTTCAAAAGCTTCCGAATGGCTTCTCCCGCTTTTTGACTTTCAAAAAACAAATTGCAAATTGTTAGACTGTGAGCCATTAGAACACTTGGAATTGCTACTAAGTTACTCCGAACGAATGCTGTTGGAGAAAGAGGTCCCTCGTTATTGGATCGCACCCACAAACTCGAAACTTCTCATTGACTATTCAAATCCCAAACAGCCAAAAATTTCTGTCAAATTACAAGAGTTATTCGGCTTAAGGGAAACGCCAAGCATTGCTGGGGGTAGATTGAAATTGAGCCTCCACTTATTGTCACCTGGTGGAAAGCCTGTCCAAGTCACGAGTGATTTAGAAAGTTTCTGGAACCATACCTACTTTGATGTGAAAAAAGAACTGAAAGGTAGATACCCAAAACACCCTTGGCCCGATGAACCGTGGCAAGCCTTGCCAACGAAAGGTACAAAGAAACAAAATTTAAGCTAATCGTTCGTAGGAAGAAACCCAGCCTTTTGCATTCACAAAAAATTTATGGTGACATTTTGGACAAGAATGGTCTCCCACATTTCTGACTAAGAGTCCTTGTCCACAATTCGGACAATGGATGGCTCGCTCTGCGCTGTTCCTGGTGAGGGACGTTGGCTCCTTTCGATTCCCTGAGGAAGGTTTGGCCAAGGCTTGTTCCTCGAGGTATGCCCTTGCCAAGGATGAATTGGGGAAACTTGGGAAAAGGCCTAGGAGGTGCAAACTCTGGAGGGAGGGCTCCAAATGCTTTGGAAAGGCTGCTAAGGCCAAGAGGCAAGATCGCTCTTTGAGTTTTGTTGCGATCTTTTTCAAAAACTCGGCTCCAACTTCATCTAGGTCATCTAATTCAGAACCATCCACACAGAAAACGGTGGGAACCTGGCTCATTTCTTTGATTTTTAGGTACAATTCTGAGCCCAATTCTGCAGAAAGGCTACCTGCGATGTAGATGAGATGAGAGTTCAAGTAATCTTTTTCCTCTTTTCTTGATCTTCGGTATGGATTCTGTATTTACAAGGAATTTTGCAGTTTTTAATCTAAATACCAGTATGAATTCGATCCCGCGCAGATACTGGGTCTTACCCGTTGACATGGTCTTTATGACTTTGTCCTATTTTTTAGCACATGTGGTGCGCTTCGAAAACCTGAGTTTTTTGGAAAATAAAAGAGTATTTCTGATTTGTCTAGGTATTGTTCTCATAACAAGAACATTAGTCTTTCTCTTTTCTGGAATCTACCGCTCATTATGGTCTTATGCTTCTATCCATGATCTATTAGAAATTATCAAGGCAACTCTACTTTCCTCTCTCATTGCAACGATAGCCATTTTATTTTACAATCGCTTTTCGCAAATCTCTAGGATGGTTCCCATCCTTGACACCTTATTCTTGTTAGGCTTTTTATGCCTACGCAGTTTAAGTTGGAGGATGATACGATATCAAATTTTTCGGCCCAGAGGACAAAATGGCATCCCGGTATTGTTAGTTGGTGCAGGTAAACTCGGAGCCACATTTCTCTCCGAGATTCGAAGATTTGAAGAGTTAAATTTAAATGTCATTGGCTTTCTCGATGATAATGCGGCTAAAGTAGGTGGTTACATACAGGGGGTTCCGATCTTAGGCGATACGGCTTCCGCTGAAGAAATTATCTTAAAGTATGATATTAGAAAGGTGATTTTAACTGTCCCTCAACCAGACGGAAGAGTGATCAGCCAACTAATGAAGATTTGCGAATCAAATCGGGTTGAGTTTAAAATATTGCCAAGCTTTAGCGATTATTTTTTCAACAAACCAAAAATAGACCAACTGCGTGAAGTGCAAGTGGAAGATTTATTGGGTCGACCCACTGTTGATTTAGAAATCGATGAAATTCGTTCTTATCTCGAGGGAAAAGATATCTTAGTTACAGGAGCGGGAGGCTCTATTGGTTCCGAAATTTGCCGACAAGTTGCTCTTTTCAAACCTAGGACTTTGATTCTGCTAGATGCCGCAGAGACTCCGTTATACGAAATTGATTACGAACTGAGAAAAAACTTTGCCCATTTACCAATCCAATTTAAATCTGTAGCCGCAGACGTAAAAAATCTTTCCAGACTTTCATACATTTTTGAACAACATTCCCCAAATGTAGTCTTCCACGCAGCGGCTTACAAACACGTTCCTATGATGGAAATCAATCCCTCAGAAGCTGTGCTTAATAATGTGATGGGCACAAAAAACGTGGCTGACGTGTGTCGTCTCAATGGTGTCGATCGATTTGTATTGATCTCGACTGATAAAGCAGTGAACCCTGTGAATATCATGGGAGTTTCCAAACGAGCTGCAGAAGTTTATTTACAACATATTTCTCAAAATTCAAAAACAAAATTTATAACCGTACGATTTGGAAACGTTCTAGGCTCGAATGGTAGCGTGATCCCCAGATTTCGGGAACAAATCAAACGTGGTGGCCCGGTCACCGTAACGCACCCTGAAGTGATCCGCTACTTCATGACCATTCCAGAAGCAACACAACTGGTGCTCCAGGCTGGTTCCATGGGTGAACACGGAGAAATTTTTATCTTGGATATGGGTGAGCCGGTAAAGATCCTTTCCTTAGCGGAAGAGATGATTCGTTTGTCTGGCTATACGCCCCACAAAGATATCAAAATTGAATTTACTGGATTAAGGCCCGGAGAAAAGTTATTCGAAGAATTGATGTTAAACGAAGAAGGCATCAAACAAACCCACCACCCTAAGATTAGAATTGCTGCTCCCTTAGAATCCTATAATTTACTTCTCTTTCAGAATAAATTAAATAAGTTATTTTCATTGGCAAAAGCGAATAAGGAAAAGGAAATCCCATTCGCATTCAAAGATATCATCCCCGAGTATAAGATACATGAAGAATATCTTGATTGGGAAACAAAGATAGGTAAAAAATTTCTATGAGCGAACCTTTAAGTCCGGAAGAAATCCTAACGCTGCGAGAATTCAAAAGGCATCTATTCAATTTACACTGGGAAAAGTTTGGTGTTTTTTATATTCACGTAATGCCCCATCCTAAATTGGAAATTGGGAAACGAGGCCTCCTAAATACAGAAAAAGAATCTGGTATCGTACTCGTGTTTGGTGACAAAGCCGTTCGAAGTATTGAAAGCCATAATGACTATATCTACGCTGAACTCCAGTTTGGAAGTACCTGGGAACCAACCATTATCCCATGGGATGCAATCTTTCGAATGTATGATAAATACCAAAACGCGGCAACTCAACTTAGGTTTCTACAGGTGGATTCTGGTCTAAGCTCCGAACCTGAACAAAAGCTGAACAATGAAGATAAGTCGACAAACCAAAAACATGATTATTCTGAAGAAGGGAATGTGATACGAGTAGACTTCGGGGGGAAAAAACACGAATGAAGTTTTATACAATAACAAGAGGAGATGTGGATGGATTTTTTGGCCTAATGGTCGACAATCTCATCCAATTATTGGTTTTAACAGCTCTTTGCACAGGATTGTGTGGTTTTCCACTCCCCTTTGTCACAGCGGTGGTTTTGCCAGGTGCTGCGGTTTCTCTTTTGATTGGGAATATTTTCTATGCATGGCAGGCATACCAAATCGGGAAACAGCAAAATAGAAGTGATGTGACCGCTCTTCCCTATGGTATCAATACTGTGTCTTTGTTTGCATTCGTGTTCTTTGTCATGTTCCCCGTCTACCAGGCAACAAATGATTACAAAGCAGCATGGAAAGCAGGTTTACTTGCTTCTTTTTTATCAGGCTTAATTGAATTTTTTGGATCTTTCATTGCCGAAAGAATTCGAAAATCAACGCCGAGAGCGGCACTTTTGTCAGCATTAGCAGGCATTGCGATTACCTTTATCTCAATGGACTTCTTATTAAAAACCTTTGAGTACCCACTTGTTGCTTTTTTACCTCTTGGCATCATATTACTCCAATACTTTGGAAAAGTAAAATTCCCATTGGGATTACCTGGTGGACTCGTTTCCATTTTCCTTGGCATCTTGCTTGCTTTTATATCTGGTAAATTAGGAACACCTATTTTTGTGGAAGGAGCTTGGCAACGCGGAGTCGAAACCGTAGGATTCTATCTTCCCACTCTCTCAATCTTGGATCTCTTCTCCGTACTCGATGCAGCGAATATGAAGGCCTATCTAGCGGTGATTTTACCTATGGGCATCTTCAATGTGATCGGCTCTTTACAAAATATAGAGTCAGCGGAGGCTTCGGGAGATTCCTTTCCAACCAAAACATCACTTCTAGTGAATGGACTCGGAACCATCATTGGTACCTTCTTTGGTTCACCATTTCCAACGACCATTTATATCGGACATCCAGGCTGGAAGGGCCTAGGAGCAAAGCACGGTTATTCCGTGTTAAATGGTATTTTTATGAGCATCGTATGTTTTTTCGGACTGATGGGTATTTTACAAGCCTTGGTTCCGATTGAAGCAGGTATGGCTATCGTTCTTTGGATTGGAATTGTGATTGGTGCCCAAGCCTTCCAGGCAACTCCATCTCTTCACGCACCAGCAGTTGTGATAGGTTTATTGCCCGCTCTTGCCGGTTGGGCTGTCCTCATCATTCAAAATACCTTTTTCTTTTTGGATCGACAACTCCAGACCATCCTAAGCAACCAAGGCATCAAGGCAGAACTCCACCACTCTCTTTCGGATATTGGAGAGCATGTAAGTTTTCTACCGTATGCCCTAAGTGGATTGCTTGCTCTTTCCCAAGGTTTCTTATTAACCTCAATGGTTTGGGCAGCCATCATTGTCTTCCTATTGGAAAAGGATTTTTACAGAGCAGGGATTTGGTGTTTTGTTGGTTCGGTTCTCGCTGGTTTGGGCTTAATCCATAGCTACCAATTGGCTGGGAATGCCATTCTGAATCAATTTTCCATACTTGCACAATGGCAATTTCCTTTGGCTTACACACTTTTGGGGATTAGTTTCTTTCTAACTCAATTCTTTACCACAGGTTCCTTCAAAAAAAGAACCTAAAAAGGCTTGTGTTTCTGTGGGAAGAATCGTAGGCTAAGGAGTCTAAACGGTAAGGTGAAAGGAAACACTCTTTCACCTATAAGGAGAACTTAGTTTCTATGACTTGGATCAAACGTATCGGTTTTTTCCTACTAACAAACATTTTGGTGATGGTTACCATCTCCATTGCGACAAACATCCTCGCATACTTCGGTTTTAGCATCCATGCCTTTGGTGTGAATCTAACTCAGTTGATCGTATTCTGCCTCATGTGGGGTATGGCGGGTTCCCTTGTCTCCCTTTTCCTCTCTAAATACATGGCAAAATGGACCATGGGGGTAAAGACGATCGATCCGAAGAATGCATCTTCGCTTGAGATGGAAATTTACCGAAGGGTTCAATCCCTTGCGCAAAGAGCGCATCTCCCTATGCCAGAAGTTGGTATCTATGACTCTCCCGAAGTAAATGCCTTCGCAACTGGACCTAGCAAATCAAGCGCACTTGTTGCTGTTTCCACGGGTTTACTCAATCGGATGGACCAATACGAACTTGACGGTGTTCTAGCACATGAGTTGTCACACGTTGCCAATGGGGATATGGTTACCATGACCTTAATCCAGGGCATTGTGAACTCTTTTGCTCTCTTCTTTTCCAGAATCATCGCGATGCTCGCTTCCCAGGCTGTAAAAGAAGAAATGGCGCACATTGTTCGTTTTGCTGTGACAATTGTTCTGGATATTGTCTTTTCAATTCTTGGCTCGATGGTTGTGGCATACTTTTCCCGCCAAAGAGAATTCCGGGCGGATGCTGGTGGTGCCAAACTCGCTGGTAAGGATGCCATGATTGCAGCCCTCAACAGCCTTCGTAAGCTGGTGGATGAACCTGAGGATGAAAGAGGAGCCGCATTGGCTTCCTTGAAGATCAGCTCCAAAAAGGGCGGAGGCGTTCTTGCTCTCTTTTCTACGCACCCACCGTTGGAAGAGAGGATTTTAGCACTCAAATCTTTGCGCTAATTCATTCCTCCATTCTTGAAAGAAAAGGTCGGCGAAACGCCGGCCTTTTTTTATTGTCAGAGAACTGCCTCAATTTATCACTTCACTATGTCCATAGTGAAATCCAAGATCAGAACCATTCCTGATTATCCGAAACCTGGTATCATGTTTCGTGACATTACCTCTCTTTTGATCGATCCAGAAGGCTTTCGCCTAACAATAGGCATGTTTGTTGAACGTTACCAAGACAAAAAAATCCAAAAGATTGCTGCCATTGATGCAAGAGGGTTCATTGCAGGGGCGGCCTTGGCATTCCAATTGGGAGTTGGCTTTGTACCGGTGCGCAAAAAGGGCAAATTACCTGGGAAGACGATCTCACAAACCTACGCACTCGAATACGGAGAAGACCAGGTAGAAATCCACGTAGACTCGATCCAAGCAGGTGAAACTGTTTTGATCATGGACGACCTTGTGGCAACTGGTGGAACCTTAGAAGCATCTATCCAACTCGTCCAGAAGTTACAAGGCAAAGTGTTGGAATGTGCGACGATCATTGACCTACCTGATCTTGGTGGCGCAAAACGCATCCAAGAAAAATACGGCATTAATGTATACTCTATTTGTGCCTTTGAAGGGCACTGATATTTACTGAGGGGGGATGCTCCATTCTCCCCCTTTCTCTTTATCTATCCTTATATTGATCTCATTGCCTAAAAAGTTCCATCTAACAATAAAGACCTTACGTAAGATATGAAGTCCTCGTCCTGAAGGCACCTTCTTTCTGTCTGCTTCCAGAGGATTTGGAACCAAACGAGGATTAAATCCTTTGCCTCTGTCGATCACAAAAAAATCAATGTATCGTCTAGATTCAAACACGTGCACTGTGATCGTATCATCACCTCGTTTCCCGCCATGTTCAAGCGCATTGTCCAAGGTCTCATCTACAAGGATTTGGAACCAAAATGAGTCCATAAAGGATTTCCAATTCTTTCTCTGGTACAAATCCCATAATTTTTCTTTCAACCTTTTTGATCCATCTTTGCTGACGTCACTTACTGCCTCAAAGATTCTTTTCTGCCTCTCAAATAAGAAGGAAAAAGGATGAGTTAAGTAATCTCTAGAAAATGAATAATGAAACAAAAATGCTACAAAACAAAAGATAAAACCCAAATCATTGAATAACAAAAAGTGTAAATAATACTTCTTAGTGAGTGGAATCCAATTCGTATAGATGGTCAAGATAGTTGTAGATAAAAAGGCAAGAGATACACATAGATATGTCGTCGAGACAAAACGACTGATCGCCGGAAAACTATGGCTCAACTTGATAGAGACAACGATTAGCAACAAAAAATAAGAAAGAGAGTAAAAACCAGGATAGAAATACATCAGTAGAATTTGATTGGCTATGGGATTCATATCATTGGATAATGCCCAATCAATCAAAAGTAAAGTTGAACCTGCGCCGAACAGTAAAGAAACACAGATCGCAAGAATTGGATAGGTACGAAAATACGTTGGGAATTGAAGGCCAAACAACAAAAGACTAAAATTGAAACAAACAAGGATTGTAGGAGCAGTGTGAGGGTTTTCTAGTAGATAAGAATGAAAAAAACTAGTATCTAGGATGAGACCAAAGTTCCCTATACAAATAAAGGCTGCCATCGCCGTGAAACTGACTTTCATTGGCGTGCGAGGATTTTTGCTAAAAGAGACAATCCCTGCTATAGCGGACAAAAAGGCAGTCAAACTAGTAACTGATAACTCAAAGGCACTCATGAAGCTCCAAGTCAAAAGCATTCTGTTTCGATCTCTCATTTCCAGCACTATTTTCCTTTCCTCCATTGTTTTTGCGGAAATCCCTGAATCGCCTAAACCACAAAACCAGGAATTGGAGAGGATCAAACGATCAGTCATTCAAATCAAAGTTTACTCCCAAGGAAAAGATGCTTACTCCCCCTGGCTTTCTGGTGGGGTAAGCTCCTCGACCGGGACTGGTTTCTTAATTGAAGGAAACAGAATATTAACCAATGCTCACGTTGTTTCCAATGCAAAGTACATCGAAGGCCAAAGAAATAACCAAACAGAATGGTACCAATTAAAAACAAAATTTGTCGCACACGATTGTGACCTTGCCGTATTAGAGGCAGTTTCCGGTGATTTTTATTCCAATAGCAATTACCTCGAATTAGGTGATATTCCAGAACTCGGTAGCCCAGTTGATATCATAGGCTATCCGATTGGAGGAAGTAAAATCTCCATTAGCAGAGGTATCATATCTAGAATTGAACAATCAGCGTATGCACATTCTCAGATCGACAGCCATCTTGTGGCGCAAGTTGATGCAGCAATCAATCCTGGGAATTCAGGAGGACCAGCAATTCAATTTGGAAAAGTTGTCGGAGTTGCCTTCCAAGCATCTACGAAAGGCGAAAATATTGGTTATATCATCCCTACCAATGTCATCAAACACTTCTTAAAAGATATAGAAGACGGAGATTATGATGGTTATGTGGAAATAGGAATTCACTACCAAACTGTAATATCCGAATCACATAGATCCTTTCTAGACATTCCAAAAGATGTGCAAGGTGTTCTCGTTAGCAATGTGTTAAAGGGAGGTTCCGCCTTTGGGTTTTTAGAGAAAGGTGATTTGATTGATTCCATTGACGGTTTTCCCATTGCCAACAATGGAACTGTGGAATTTAACGGGGATTCTACGATAGAATTTACCGAACTGATTGATGCGAAATATGAAGGAGAAACTATTGAATTTGGAATCATCAGAAAAGGAATCCGAAAGAAAGTTCAGTTCCCTGCGAAAAAACTCGAAGCTTTAGATACTTTGCGTTCCAGATATGATTATGAATATCCTTACTTCTCTTTCGCGGGGCTTATCTTTCAACCCTTAAACAGGGATCTTTTGGAATCATGGTCAAAAATGAACCAAACCCAAGGAGGCTCACAGTTCTTATATCGTTTCCACAAACGATTGGAGCTTAGCGATGATTCAGAAGAGGAAATAATTTTTTACCGAAAATTAGCGCATCCAATGAACTCCTCATCGGAATATTTTTTGAACATGATCGTTGAAAAAGTAAACGATGTAAAAATTAAAAATCTCAATCACTTCAAGGAACAGATATCAAAAGGAAACTCAAAGTTTATTCTGATTCATTTTAAAGATATTAACATACCACTGATCCTACATAGAGAAGAAGCCAGAAATGCACAAATAGAGATCAATCGTCTTTACCACCTGGAGCCAAAATAAATTGAAAACTATATCTTCTTATATTTTCTTAATCATTTTCCTTCCTTATTTTTTATTCGCAAAACCTACATCAGTTGTCAAAGATGATAACTCGGTTGTTCAAATCCGATCCACAACCCAAGCACCCAATTTCCTTCAGCCTTGGCGTTATAAAACTCCAGAAAATCGCAGGTTCTATGGAATTCACATCGGTGATGGCCAAATACTCACTCTAAGCCATCCTATCTATTATGCGACAAACATTGAAATCAATAAACATGGAAGCCTAAAATCGTATGTTGGAACTATAGTGAAAATCGACCACGATTTGGGACTAGCACTCTTAAAAGTGGATGATCCAGATTTTAAAAATGGGTTACAGTCTATACAGTTTACCAACGATATTTATATCCCTAGTACAGGCTTAGTAATTGAGTATAAAGAATATAGAAATCTAGCTGAGAGACGCATTCGTAATGTAAAATTAGAAGTTGATTCATATGCGAATGGTTATATTGAACTTCCTTACCTTGAAATCCAATCCGATGAAAAGTTAGAAGGCATCGGAGAACTCATTGTTGAAGAATCTTCTCGCTTAGCTATTGGTTTGCTCTACTCCTTCAAAAGTTCTCAAAACTCAGGGAAACTCATCCCAGGACTCAGCATCAACCAATTCATTGAATGCAAAAAAGAAGGTAGCTGCATTCCTTTTAAAGGATTTCGATTCCGTGCTTTGCAAGACAAAGCAAGCCGTGACTATTATGGTATCAAAAAAGATGACCAAGGGGTCCTCATTGCGGAAGTCTATCCCTCTTTGTTTCAAAACCCAGCTCTTTCTTTGCAGATCGAAGATGTCTTATTAGAAGTTGCGGGTTTCAAAGTAGATCCTAAGGGTTTCATTGAACATCCAAAGTTTGGGAAAGTTTGGCTATCCTTTCTAATCCATGCGATGGATCCCAACCAGAAGAAATTAAATTATAAAATCCCAATCAAGATACTACGTAATCGAAAGTTAATGGAATTTGATTTAGAGCTTAAACCCTTTGAAGAAACCGCGATCAGAATTCCCTATGGGAATACGAGAGGGAGAAAACCTAGCTTCGCTCTGATTGGTGGAATCGTTTTTACAGAATTATCTGAGCACTATCTGATGGAATTTGGAAACCAATGGAGAGCTAGGGTCAGCAAAGAGTTACTTTACCTAAATGATTTTCATTCGATCCAAAGAGATCTTTCTCTGGGAAATGTCATCATCTTGTCTCAAGTACTGCCCTTGACTGGGAACCAATCCTACCATAGTTTGTACCAATTAGTACTCAAGACAGTCAATAAACAAAGAGTAAAAACTCTACGAGAGCTTCGGGAAATTATGCAAGCTCCAGAATCAAACCTGTTCCATCTAGAATTTACCAATGGTACAGAAGTGGTATTTACCAAAAAAGAAATGGAAACATTAAATCTTGAGAGTCAAAAAATATTTAAAATACCCAATACTTACCAAGACTAGTTCCATATTTGGTAGCTTAAGGTCTTTGAAATAAAAATTGCCTTAAGCAAAAAGAGAAATAAGACGATTGCGAGTAAAATAAAATACTCTTTATACTTTACCTCTCGGTCTCTTGCGATGAGAAAGAGAAAAATTGGAACGGAGATAGTAAACATGCGAGAGACGTTTTCATAAACAGACCAAAAATGATAATAGCCTGCTGTTGCGACCATAAACATAGTGAAAAGCAGGCCAATTCTGAACTCCCATCCTTTTTTTAGTTTCCCAGTAAAAGCAGAAATCGTCCCTAAAAAAAATAACAGGACTAATGGGAAACGTGAGAACAATCTCGCAATTTCCTTCCATTGGATCACACTTTGGTTCATTGAATAGAAAATCGTTTCTGTGTAGGAGATCATTCCCTCAAACGGTAGAATAAAATCAGTTAGACGCGATGCACGCCAATTTGGAAATCGATATGATAGATAGGAATGCCATAGTATAGGAATTAGCAACGTTGATCCAACGAGAAAAACTTTTTTCCACTCGCGGTTGATTAAAACACTCAATCCTAGTGGAAAAAGAAAAAACAAAGCTGGCTCTTTTGTTAAGATAGCAAGGGAGGATAACAGCACAAAAGCTAAAGGTTTATGGTTCAAAAAACAATAGTAAGCAAGGATGACTAGCGAAACCATAACTGAGTCGCTCACCAGCACATAATAGCTACCCAAAGCAAATGGATTGAATAAATAAAAGATCGAGTAATGACGAAGGTCCTCCGGCAGAAGTTTACGCAAGGCGAAGAAAGAAAGGATCCAAAGGAAAAGATTCCAGAAATACATCCCGAAGATACTCCCCCATTTCCCCAGAAATCCGAAAAGTGAGATAAGAAATGGGTAACCAATCCTCGGGGCACGGTAGGACTCATCAAAACCTTTGGGCCATTCAAAACTTACATTGGTGAGCGACCTGGAAAAAAAATAGAATATTTGTCCGTCATACCCTGCACCTAAATCGCCTTCCTCACCGAGAAAGACGATAGAATTTTTGGGAGTTTCTTCTTCATTTTGGAGTACGAATTCTCTACCAAAATTTACCATGGATGAAGGATTCCACTGGTATCTTTTCCAATAACTGAGACTTACGATAAAAATGAGAGAAACGTAAGCAAAGGTCAAAATTAAGATACGACGATCTAAAAAAAGAAGGAGTTGGTTGAGTGGTTTGAAAAATCTGTGAATCATCGTTTCTCTCCTAAAATCTCGATTAACTTGGGTTCCATTATCTTTGTAAATTCCAAGGCACCATTATAAGTTAGATGGTGTGGGTCAAAAAAGAGCTGTGGGTATGGCAAAACTTCCGTTAGATCCCATAAATAATGCCCATTTTTCTCTAGTTGAGAACTTAGATAATTTCTAAAGCCGGCAAACCATTTTCCTTTTATATACAACTGCGATTCTATCGGATTTTCAGGACTCAAAATGACGATAAAGGGTATATGCATTTTTTGAAAATGTTCACTTAATTGTAAAATTCTGTCTGATTCCAACCAACTCACAAATTCCAAATTTGAAATCTGGGATTTTTTATCTCTTATTGTATTTAAACGACGTAATTCAGGTCTTTTCTCTGTAGATTGTAATATTCGCAAACGATAATCTTCTTCGTATGCCTGGTCACTCATTGTATTAAAACGAATTTCATCAAAAAAAGACTCTCGAATGTAAGATTTATTTGTGAAATTTGGCGCCTTACAAAAGAAATGTGATAAACGAATACCTACATAAAAATCTTTGCCATAATGATAGATATTTGCTTCCTTTGCTGTGATTAAATCGGATTTCATTTTGAGATGAAGACGAAACTCTTGGCTAATCTTTGGAAACTTTTCCCATGGGAACTTGTGCCATCCTTTTTTCTTAAAAGAAATCTCTGTCTGAAAAATGGGGCTAACACTCTTATTTTTTCCCCAAATTTCCAAATGTATGGTAGCCTGGTCCTTTGCGGAAAATATATAGTCATCTACCTCTCTATCCAAGGTGCAAGTCATCGTTGCTTCCTCTTTGATCCAGCCCGCTGCCCAAATATCTTGGCTAGGTTTTTCGCCCGCGTAACGATGGTAACTACGGCCACTTCTAAAATGGTTTTCAAACCAAACTTCTATTGGGTCAAAAAAAAATGCTCTGACGCGATT
Source organism: Leptospira ryugenii (assembly GCF_003114855.1). Lineage (NCBI taxonomy): Bacteria > Pseudomonadati > Spirochaetota > Leptospiria > Leptospirales > Leptospiraceae > Leptospira > Leptospira ryugenii. The sequence continues at coordinate 28,751 of NZ_BFBB01000009.1, forward strand.
TACATTCAGTAAGGATTTCCCAAGCAAACTAAGAGTCTGTTTTTTTGTTAAATTTTGGTAATGGTCCTTCAAAAATGCAAATGGATAGATGTTTTTTGCTGGAATCCGATCCGAAAATTCGCTCGTCCAAAGCTTTTCATTGAAGTTGGTCTTTCCGTCCTTGACCTCAACGTATTCCCATTGTAAGTCAGCAAAATTAACTATATATACGACAGCTTTAGGTTTTAATTCAGAAATGTGCTCTCTATAATAGTACAAATCTGTAGGAGCCATAGCAACGTGTGAGTAATATTGGCCTTTGTATGTTTGGTCTTGGAAGAGCTTTTCAGGCAATATTGAATAGAGAGAAACTGAGCTACCTGCAAATAGAACTTTTTCGCTCTCTCCTTCTCTCTCTAGTTTTTTTCTTAAACTTAAAAAATTATACCAATGAGAGGAGTCCCATTCCATTTCATTTGGAAATTTAAAAAATAAATAGTCGAAAATGACATGATCGAGTGCCCACAAACTGCCTGCTAAACTAAAAAGGATGAATAGAAATTTAACCTTTATATTTAGATGTCTAGAGATCACGGATATTTAGGAAGCAGATGTAATTTTCTTAACAGCAGTTTCTTTGCAAAATCAGTCGCTAATTTCAAAACTTTTCGATTGAAAGAACTATTCGAAAATACATATTTGATGGGCAGTTCTTTGATGGAACCACCACCCAATGAGACGATACTCAATGCTTCCATATGGAAATCAAACGCGATCGATTCCAGAGGGTAACTTGCGATTTTTTTCACATACTCTTTCGAATACCTTCGATAACCAGAGGTGCAGTCCTTGATCCCTGGACCAAAGAGATCCAAGATACCCTTCGAAAGGCAATAGTTCATCACTCGAGCCGCCAAAAAAGAGATACACTTTCGATACAAGGGAACGTTTACGGTTTCGCTTCGGCTTCCAATCAAAAGATCGCAAAATTCGTGTTGGATAAAATCAGGCAAACGATCAGGGTCATGCGACATTCCTGCATCCATAGTGATGACCCAGTCATAATTTTTTTCGACTGCTAATTTCATTCCATCTTGGATGCCACCAGGGATATGGGTGTTTTTCTCATGACGAATCACAAACAAACGATTTGGAAATTCAGACTGGAGATTTTTTAAAATCTCAGGTGTTGCATCTTTAGAAGCATCATCTGTAACCGAAACATCCGCATACTGAATCGCACCGCGTACTACTTGTTCGATTGTCGATTCTTCGTTGTATGCGGGAATAAGGACCAAAGTCTTCATTTATTTTCCATCTATGTTGAATACATCTTTGTTTGCTTCGATCCATTTCAACAATCGTGTCACACCTTCTTTTGGTTTTATAGACGGAGCAAATCCGAATTTTCTCGCTTCCTTGATATCACAAATGAAATATCGCATATCTCCAGGTCTTTCTACTTCAAAAAGAACCTCTTGCTTCTTACCTAAAATTTCACCTATCAACTCGATGCATTCCAAAAGTGAAATTTTATGCTCTTTGGAACCTCCAATGTTGTACACACCAGGAATCGGATTTTTAAAATAAGCTAAATAAGCCTGAGCACCATCAGCGGCATGTATGATATCGCGAGTTTGTTTTCCCGTTCCAAAAATACGAAGTGGTAAACCAAAATAAGATCGTATCGCAAAGTTTGCTACCCATCCATGGTCTTCTCCACCAAATTGACGTTCGCCATAGATTCCAGTAAAGCGAAAAGAAGCTCCTTTGATACCATACATATCAGTATATGAACGAACATAATGTTCGGCACTCATCTTAGATGCATGTAAAGGAGAGAGTTGACCCACCATAGTAGGTTGCGTTTCAGGAATTTCAATAGGATCTCTTTCATAAGAAGTTTTGCCTTCTTTGAGCGAGTCATTGATTGAGTTACCATAAACGTGTATGGAGGAAGTATTTACAACAGGGATCTTTCTCTTTCTTGCAACTTCCAAAACATTAAATGTCCCGAGGACATTGGTAGAAAAGTCCAACTCGGGGTCTTCCCATGAAATCGTCATTGCCGGTTGGGCTGCCGTATGGATTAAGTAATCACATCCTTCTGTTCGATCTGTAAGATGTTCCAAGTTTCGGATATCACCTTTCACCATAGTGACACCCAAACCTTTCAGATAATCCCAATTATAATCACGAGTTGCTTCCGTGCCATAACCAGTTCTTTTCAACTCATACTTCGTCATGCTATCAAAACTGATTACATCCCAACCTTCTTTACGGAAAAGTTCGCACACATGGGAACCTAAAAATCCGCAACCACCTGTTACCAATACTCTTTTAGTCATCTTGACTTTCTCCTAATATAAACTTTTTGGTAAAAATTAATTTCAAAACGCCTATAGCATCGCTTAACATTGATTTTGTGCTGTATGTAAGAGGGTTTACAGGCTTAAAATATGACACCGGGATTTCAATGCAACGCATATGACTTCTGATCATTTCGATCATTAACTCAACTACATATTTATGATCTACTGCTGTAAGCTGACTCCTAACTTGGTTGTAGGATTCTCTCCAAATAGAAAAAAAATGACAATCGGCATCCGTAAATCTCGGTTCCTGACCCCACCAAAAAACCTCAACAATTTTGCCTAACAAAAGATTTACCAGTCGATACATGGGACCTAAATTAGAGCCCTGCTCTATCATCTGTCGAGTTGTTCTCGTGCCAATCACCATATCGGAGTCTTTCATATATTCAAGTAGCTTTGGATAATCTTTTGAACGAAAAGAACCATCTGGAGCTACCACAACAATAATATCGCCAGATGCATACTCTATGCCCTTTCTTACTTGTTCGCCTAGTCTTGAAGGGTCACCATCACCAGGGAAAGAAATGACTTTTACTTTTTCTTTTTTGCAAAGGGCAATTGTTTCATCGGTGGATTCATTATCTACAACGACAATTTCATGGAATTTGGCTTTGAAGTCTACGATTACATCTGTAATAGATCTCTCATTATTGTTAGTAGGGATAACAAGCGAACATTTAAACTTAGGGAACAGTTCATTACGTACTTCATATACCGCATGGTAGTAATCTTGCATAGAATTGATGTTAAAGTATTCGCAACTTAGTCTGGTTGCAAATACTCCACCGTTCGATTCTTTTGCCATCTTATCTATTACATGTGTGATTTCGACAACGCCTGATTTTGGTGCAGGAGGGGTTTTTTTGAAGAATTCAAAATATTCAGGCGTAAAGAGATAGGATCCAAGACCTAACAACTGATTGGGTGGATCTTCTGGTTTTTCAACTAAATCAACAATCTTATCTCCAGATAGCTCTACTGAATAATTTTTTCTGATTCTGGAGAGCAGGGATGTTTTGACAATCCCTATCGAAGCAGATAACTTTGGATAGGTGCGGATTGTTTTTAGGAATTGATCATGGTCTGTTTTAAAATAATATTCATCGCCAAGGATGGTCATAAACGGTTCGCGTATCTGGGATTCCAAGCTAGCAATGTCGGATGCAAGGCCTTTTTCAGTCCAAGGCGCCGCTTCTATGACTACTTTGGGCAGTGAAAGGCGAATATTTTCAATTTCAGCTAAGATTTGTTCTTTTAGGTGCCCAACAAGGATGTATACCTTCTCTACGCCAAAGGTTTTACAAAGTAACTCCACATTTCGATGCAGAATCGTCTTTCCTTCGATGACAAAGAGTGGTTTGGGGATGAAACTCGTCCTAGGGTATGCGCGCGTTCCTTTTCCCGCGGCTGCTATGACGCCAATTCTTATTTTTTTCACGTAAATGGAAGGTGCGGACTTTTCGGTGAACGGTCAATCAGAAAAGGTTCTCCTCCATCGATAGAAAATGGCTCCATCTGCACTCGGAGATTCCAGAAAGCCACGAAAAGGAGCCCATCGCTTCCCTTTTTGGCTCCAGACCTGCACTGGGTCTTTTTTCCCGATTCCAGTCAAATGGAAGCCCCAGATACCCATCTCTTGATTGTCTGGGAGGGGAAAGGAAAGTGCCACTGGCTCTCCTGCAAGCTCTGGTAAGTAGTGTGGCAAAGGCACTTGCTCAAGGCCAAGGCTCAAATTAGTCGAGAGAATAAATCCGCTATCAGCCAGACTCAGGGAAAGCATAAGGTGTTGGCAGTCGAACCTCCTGAGGAGGCCTTTCTTTTCCCCAAAGCTTTTGGAGGCACGCACCTGACAGGAATTTGGGTTCAAATAGAGCGTACCACTCTCCTCTTTCCAATTCCCTGCATAGATGAGCTCCTCCCAACCCAATTCAGGGTGGTACCTAAGTTCTTGGGCCAGGAAATTTTTTTTTTCGGACTCCTCCTGGATTTCAAGTCCAAGGTAGAGAAAGCCACGAGAAAGGGGCAATTGATCGGAAAGAAATAAGCCCAACTTAGGTTTGGCAAGGATCGTTTTTGGGTATGCGAACAGCAATGAGGTCACAAAAAGGATATAGCCTAAGCGCCAGGTATGCTGTGAATTTTTCTCGCCCATTTTTCTACATCTTTTATGCCTTCTTATTCATTGCATTCTCTTTTCTAAACGCTTGTTCGGTCCTTAGTTTACTTTCGCAAGACAAAGAAAAAAACTCACTAGCTTCAGATCCATTGTTAGCAGGACTATTTTTAGCAAGTCTAGGGAATTGTGATACTGGGAATGATCTTTGGGCTCGAAACATACAAACACAAGGATCTTATTGTGTCCCGGTAGATCTGATTAGCATTCAAGATAAAGTACTGTTGTACAAAGAGCGAGGATTGAATGTTCCGATTGATTTGGAAGCCTTTGCAAAACAGTTCAATGACCAAACCTATCCTAAAATCACGAATGCCTTTGGCAATCCTTCCGATTTGGATAATAATGGCAAAGTTATCATTCTAATTCTTGATATACGAGATGGGAGTACGCCAAACGGTGCTTATGTGGCTGGATTCTTTGATCCCGTCAATCAATTTGCCGATGGAATTGCTTTACCACTTCGCTCCAATTTCGGTGAGATTCTCTACTTAGATGGGAAAGAACTAGTGGCAAGCCTGAGCCGCGATCCTACTGCTTTAGCTTCTACGGCGGCACATGAGTTCCAACATCTGATACGCTATCCCTTCATGCAACAGAGCCAAACGCTTGATGATACTTGGATCAATGAAGGCACAAGTGAAGTTGCAAGCGATATTGCTGGATTTGGGCCACAATCTTATAGACTTGAATGTTTTAGTGGGAGAGATAGCTCACGATGCCCCAATGGAGCCAATGGAATCTCGCTACTGACTTGGTTATCCAGCTCTTCTTCGACCACAGTTCTTAAACAATACTCCATGGCCTATGCATATATGAGGTATCTCTATGATCTCTCAGGAACAACGGAAAGTGAACGGAATGCATTTTTCCGGCGTTCAGTGCAAGGAACGAGTTCGGGCATACGAGCAAACAATGCAAGCCAACTCATGGCGCTCTTTCGGGAAACAAGCCGGTACCAAACAAGCCTACTCGGGAGTACAAATCCAGAAGCATTTTTTAGGACTATGGTATTGTTCTTTGGCCAATCTTCGGGAACCAATGCCTACTCACAAGTCAACCGCATTGCTCAAGACCTAACGACCATCAACACCATTGACTTATCCACAGCCTATGCTGCTTATCCTTTTGAATCTAACCTCTCGTATCTGGTAAACAACCCGCTTGTGACTGTTTCTGGGAATTTATCCCTTAGAACGGGATCTGCCTTCAACATTGCTTCTGACGTAAACTTGGCAGATCTCACAAATAAATTTGAGAATATCGGTCTGGTCAAGAATGCGACTAGTTCCGCATCTCGATCGACAGTGATTTGGGGGGCTTATTCCAGTACATCACCTCTAACCTCAGTTAGAGGATTTGCGAAAGCAGAAGAGCCAAGCCCACGGGATAAGTACAAAAGTGTATTTGAGAATCCAAATCCCCTTGGCCATAGTTCTCCTATGTGTGGAACGGTTTTTATAGACGAGAAGATTCATAACGACGAAAGTATTCTAATAGAACAGCCCTCATCAAAGAGTGATAACACTCCTTAGCAATGTGACCTCCATCTGCAAAAGCACTGCAGGAGTAATTTGGATCCTGTTTCAGTTTTAAAACAGGAGATCCATACTCTGTTGCGATTGTGTCCACATTTTTTTCCCACTCTTCCACAATCCTCTGTTTTTCCATTAACATTTCAAAATTGCGAGAAGAGCTTGGCCAGATAATGATGGTTCGAACCTTAGCCTCTTTCAGTCTTTCCATCAATTGAGTAAAAAATCCAAATTGCATTTTGCTTGGTTGGTAAGAAGAAAATAACCAATCTAAGGTACGATGGCTTGTGAGTTCGAGCACATTGGAATCTTTTTCTGTATAGTGATCAATCGGAGAAAGACCATGTCCATTCTTCGAAAGCAAGTGTTGGTAAGTTTTATCTCTCATGTCCAAAAACCCAGCCAGGTTTTCATTTTGAGAATTTCTCCAAATCTGGTCTAGGTACGGTTTGTAAGTTCCGATCGCAAATAAGCGGCGGCCCAAAAAAAATGAGAGATGTTCCTTTCCAAATAAATCAAGATTTTTTAACACATAAGGTAAATCGAAACTAAAAGTTAAGTTGGAAATTTTAAAAATAGAGTTTTGGTTAAACTGATTTGGATCTGTTTCTAAAAGTACTAAATCAGGTTTTATGTTTGCTTCCAAAAGTCTGTACAAATTGTAATCATAATAGGCAGGTGTTGTTACAGCCGAGGATAAATTGTATATTTCCCAATCTGGATAAAATGCTCTTAGGTCGTCTGCATCAAAATAAAGAAGCCTTGATGATCCAAGAATGATCATCAGTTTTTTGTTACCTTTCCCGCGAGATGTTTGTGTTTCAATCAATTGGTCAAGAAGATCACTTTTGGCTTTATAATTGATAGGTGTAAGATCTAACTTTGTGAGCAATTGGACATAAGGAATCCGAAAGATGGAATCAATGCCAAAAAGAAATAAAAGCAGATACAAAGGGTAAAGTAAAAACCTACGGTTCTTCATTTGGATAAAAGATAAGAGAGAGCAAAGAAAAGTAAAGCAAATGGGGGAAAAACTCTCTAGTTTTGCTAGAGAGTTTTAATGAGATTTTAAGCGACCTGTGTCCTCAAGACCTTTCTGCGTTTCTTCAAACCTATGAACCAATCGTCTGCCAACTTCACGTGTTGGACAAGCTTCTTTACATGATCCCGGTTTTCTGGATTTAAGATTTCCCTAGCTTCTTGGATGATTTCTTCCACAGTTTTTACATGGAAAGTAAAGTAACTAGTAAATAACTCATAATATTCACGTTCCGCATTCTCCCAAGAATGCTTTTGAATATCCTCAAAAAACTCAACTAACCGGGGAATGTCGGCATCAGGAGTCGCATCAAAATGATTATTCATCATTGCGATACGGTCTGTAATATCCGTTAGCTTTTGGAAGTAGGTTTCCAGTTCTGGAAATTCCATGATAAACCCTCCTCTCTGAACACCCTATATTTACCAGGGTTTTAAAAGAGGGCAGGAATTCAAGGAGATTTTAAAAATTTTGAGAAGTCAGGGTTTTCAGCTAAGAATTTTCTGAGTGTGACAACTTGGTGTTCCCAACCCTCCCGAATGCCATCTAACCAGTGGTTAAATGCATCAGAGCTAGGGAAACCACCGTTTACAATCGTTAGTTTGGATTTTTTTTGACCAAGGCTATCGAATATCAGTTGTAAGTAGATATCACCTGCAGGATGGTCTTTCCATTCCATCACAAGTTCATGACCAGGTTCAATCTTTTTGTAAGTACCTTTTGTAGTGAAGTTCCCTTCGATCCCTAAATGCCAAGTCCAAGAGAATTCGCCGCCCACTTTTGGTCGGCCTCTCACCTCATCTGCAAGCCAGTGCACAAGCACTTCATAAACTGTGGTAGCTTGCCAAAGCCTTTCCACTGGCTCATCGAATTCAAATTCAGATCTGGTTTCTCTCATGGGACTGAAGATCAACCAGTATTAGAACTTTGGCAATCTGTTTTTATTGCAGTTATTCAAGACCTAGATTGTTCGGCCTTGTATAGACCATTTGCACGACACTGATGTTTCGCATTTGGAATGCCGCCGCACAGTAAGCCAAATAGTACCGCCACTTACGTATAAAGGTTTCACTATATCCTTGGCTACGGACTTCAGGTAAATGCTCTTCAAATGCCTTCAACCAGAGACGTAAAGTCTTCGCGTAACTCGTTCCAAAATCTTCCAAATGATATAAGAACATATCGCCCGTTCTGTTGATTGCTTGGTTCATCCTGCCTATCGATGGCAAAAGAGATCCCGGGAAAATGTGTTTCTGAATAAAATCGATTCCTTTTTTAAAAGATTGGAACCGTACATCTGGACAGGTAATCACTTGGAAGGCCATCAAACCATCTGGCTTCAATACTTCCTGACACTTTTGGAAAAATGTTTCGTAGTAGGCATCACCTACCGCCTCTAACATTTCCACAGATACAATTTTATCGAAACTGCCTTGGATATCGCGGTAGTCTTGGATGCGAATCTCAATCAGACTTTCTAATCCTTCTTCTTTCAGTTTGCGCGATGCATATTCAAACTGTTCATGCGAAAGCGTAACGGTTGTAACTCGACATCCATAATTTTTTGCTGCATACCGAGACAAAAATCCCCAACCACTTCCTATCTCCAGAAGATGGTCTTTCGGAGACAATTGCAATTTTTCACAGAGTCGACGAACCTTTTCATGCTGAGCCTCTTCGAGAGTCTGGTTTTTGGAATCAAAGTAGGCAGAACTATAGGTCATCGTTGGATCAAGAAAAAGTTTGTAGAAATCATTGCCTAGATCGTAATGCTCGACGATGTTTTTCTTACTTCCGCGAAGGGTATTTTTTCTAAGAAAATGAAGGAATTTGTTCCCCAAATTGAATAGGTCTAAATGAAATAATTTCTTTTTTGTTCCAGAAATATTGGGAGAATCATCCACATTCAAGATAAACCAAGCAATGACATTTTCTATGGAGTCTGTTTCCCATTCACCTAGAAGGTAAGCTTCTGAAAAACCAATGTCTCCATGTAAAACAGATCTTTGGAAAAACTTCGGGTCTTTCACTTGAACAAGAGCAGAATGGAACTTTTGCTCATAAGCAGAATTTGGATCACCTAACAAAACTTGATCCCCATTTGGAAGAAGAAAACGAATGGAACCTCGTTTCATGCGACCAAGGGCTTTGAAGAAAATGGATTGAAAGAATGAAGAACTCTGTCCTACTCGTGCTGACTCAAAGTCCTTTAGGACTTCTGGTTCTAGCGTGCTAGGCGCGAGTGACTGGTTGACTAACTTCTCCAAGGGGAACTCCTGTCTGTTTATCTTTATTTTCTTGTTTCTTGATATAAGGCAAGCGCATGAACCATAACTTAATGGCCTGCCAGTGTATCAGCGCTATTATTTGGACGGTTACGAACGGATATCGGCAAAAAAGAAACAGTAAGTTCTGATTACAAAATGATTTTTTTTCACCAACAAAGGCTGTTGTCAAGATTCGCTCAGCATTCTCCCATGAATTGACAGCGATCTGCAGTGTTTCATTTGGTAAGTTGAGTCGAAACTCAAATTCAGAATCGAGAGCAATGAAAGGAGATACATAGAAATTCTTTTGGACTCGTAAATAGACATCCGGATCAGCCATGGTTCCGCGGCTATTTTGGTTCAACGTTCCGATATAAGGTTTGATCTCTCCAAAAGTATTTCCTACCTCTGCGATTGCGTATACCAATTTACCATCATTCCCTAAACAAAAATAAAAACTCACGGGATTAAAGACATAACCTAGTACGCGAAGGTTTGTGTTCAAATAGATTTTTTGGATAGGCTCCGTATAACCGCTATCTTTTAGAAAGTTTCTAATTTGATCGATTAGAGGGCCGGTGCCATAGCGAATGTGGTCTTTGTCCCAAAACGAAAAAATAGAGAAGGAATTGTAACCAAACAAAAGATACTGTTTGTTCAGATGTTCCAATTCATCGAGATCAAGCAGAAAGGTTCCAATGCGGTAGCGAAAGTGATTTCGTTTTGGAGCTGTTCTTGTATGGCTCACCCAGGCATTGTAGATAGAGGAGTTCATGTCCAAGGGTCTCGCTTTAGAATCGCTTGGGCGACCTGCACGGCAGATAGAAAACCATCTTCATGAAAACCATACCGAAAGTATGCACCAGCATAAAAGATAGGTCCCCCTTCATTTAGTTTTGGTAGCTCTCTTTGCGCCTGCGAAGAGGCCACTGAAAAGAGAGGGTGTTCGTATTCGATTTCCCGGATGATATGCTCTCGTCTGATACGACCAGGGTCATTGATCGATACAAAATAGTTTTTCTTTTTTGAAACATTTTGGAGACGATTCATCCAATAAATTGTGTAGGGATGTAATTTCCCATTCGCGTCTTTCCAAATTTTATAATTCCAACTCGACCATGCCATTTTTTTCTTTGGCATATCTGATTCGTCTGTGTGGAGCGTCGCTATGTTTTTCTGGTATTCAAAGAGGGGCAATAGCTTTGTCTCCAATGCAGTTGGATTTTGGAGAAGTTTAGCGGAATGATGGCCATGTGTTGCCATCACAACTTTATCAAAAATATGTGAACTACCATTTGATAAAACAATCTTAACTTTGCCATTCTCACGTATCACTTGTTTTACGGGAGAGTTCAGTTGTATCTTGTCTTTAAAGCCCTCTGTAATTCTCTTAACATATTCTTTCGAGCCGCCATCAACCGTCCACCATTGGTGCTGAGTATTCAGGCCCAAAAAGCCGTGGTTATAAAAAAATCGTATCAAAGTTTTTGCAGGGAATTTTAGCATAAGATCTGGAGGTGTTGACCAAACTGCGGAGCTCATAGGAACTAGGTACTGGTGTAAAATATCCTCACCAAATCCTTCTTTTTCCATGTATCTTCCCAAATCCCAATCATCATACATGGGATCATCTAAGATCTTAGGCGCACTTAAGTTAAATTGATTGATTTGCAAAAGCATCTTGATATAACGTAAGTTCATCAAGTTTTTTCTTTGTGTGAACAAACCGTTCAATCCAGAACCACAGAATTCTAAATTTTTCGGAGTATATTGTACGCTGAACGACATGTCCGACTTTTTTGTTGGGACTTGCAAGGTATTAAATAAGCGTACTAGATTCGGATATGTAACATGATTAAAAACGATAAACCCAGTATCAATGGGGATTAAAGTGCCCTCTTCTTCCACATCTAATGTGTTGGTGTGACCACCGATGTAATTTTCTTTTTCAAAAATTGTGAGATCAAAGTCTTTTTGTAAAAAATAGGCGGCACCGAGACCTGAAATCCCAGTTCCAATGATTGCTAAACGTTCCTTCACGGAAACTCCTTTTGGTTTTAGACGGAAGTGCTTCTCAGTTCCGTAAACTCACTCTGGATTTCTTTTGCTTTTTTTCCAGCCAGGGAACCAAAATCTGATTCCCGACTCAGAAGAGTGATCCCACGTGATGAGTTGATCAGACATAGATCCCCACCTGCTCTGTATATCTCTTTGAGGCTAGCTCCTTGTGCTCCATAGCCAGGAACTAAAAATACCAAATGGGGGTGGCGGTTTCGAATGTTCTGAATTTCGGAGCTATGTGTTCCGCCCATTACGATCCCAACTTGTTTTGGAAATTCTCTCTCTAGATCAGCGGCAAAATCTGAAACTGCTTCGTATAAAAAGGAATCCCTTTCACTGATCTTTAATTTTTGTAAATCGAGAGAGGAGGGATTTGAAGTAAGGCAAAGTATAAAGATAAATCCTCCTGCATCTAGATACGGAAGTAAAGTATCTCGACCCATATAGGCATTCACGGTTAGGGCATCTGCTTTTAGGGTTTGGAAAAAATACTTTGCATATTCTTTAGAGGTATTGGCGAGATCACCGCGCTTTGCATCGACGACGATCGGAATGGAATCATCTGTATCTTTCAATATCTGAATCATCCGCTCAAATGAAAAATAACCTTGAGCACCAAACCGTTCAAAGAATGCGATGTTGGGCTTCCAAGCCACTGCTGAAGTATGTGTATTTCGGATGATGGATTCTGAGAAATGAACCAAAGGGGATTCCGATTGTAGAGAGGAATGGGGCAATTTTTCCCATTCGGGGTCTAATCCTATACAGAGAAGTGAATTGAGTTTATCCCTTCTTTGGATAAATTTCTGATAAAAGGAAGGATTCATTTGGATTCGTTGAGCCTTATTTTCCTTTGGCTCAATTGCGAATCAATCGATCTTTTTTTATATCTACCATAGATATGGCCGGGAATGACTGCCAATGCAGTGGCAGGCGCCACAATCACATCTCCAATCGATCCACCGACATAGGTCCCATAGGCAGGGCTCAAAATATCATAGGACTCCTCTAATTTCTTTTTGTCATTTTTCTCTGCAAAGTAGTTCAAGGTATCATCTGTTGCCCGAGCTTCTTGGTAGAGTGCTCCGACAATTGGGATAGCACGTATCAGGGCATAGGTTGTTTTGTTTTCCCTCTGGGCGAAGTCTTTTGCGTGCCCTCCTTCATGAATCAAAACAGCGGCAGAGTCAGAGTATACATTTATGGTATTTGTAAATGGATTGTAATGATCCCCACCTATGAGTCCAGCCAACAGCCTCTCTGGTAAAAAAGTATAGGCCAACAAACTAAGTGATCCTAATGTATACCGTGCAAATACATTTACATTTTCATTCTTTCCGAGACGTCTCCATTCCGAAAGTGGGGCATATTGGTTGAACCTTACTTTAACATCTCTAAGATTATTTTCTCTGATATAATTTTTTAAGTGGTTCTTAGTTTCCTCAGAGAGATTGTGATTTTCCATGGACCAATTTAAGAGTATTACCTTTGAGGGCAAAGAAAATACATAGTGCCCAAGCTTATCAACTATCCAGACCGGCTCACCTTCTTCAAATTGCGGATCATTCTCGGAAAATGCAGGTGCTGGAGAATATGGATTGCCGTAGTTGTACCGCCGTTCGATGGAGTAACAGAAGCTATTCAGGAAGAGTAGACTGAGGAGGGCTAGGTATTGGAACTTAGGTTTCACAACTCCTCCATTATTGGTTTTAATTTTGGGTCGGCTGGCTGTTCCATAGGAATTGCCTTAGCCTTGGCGGGAAGATTGACTTCTTGGTAGCCACTCTTCTTTTCTAAAAAACGAAAGAAGGCCTCAATCGCATTTCTACCTACTTGGTTCAATTGGTCCTCTCGGTTTCCGCGAAACCCCACATAAGAGCCATACCAAACCAAGGGAAGGATCGGTATCCCCATTGCTAAATGGAAACAATCTGTTACATAGGTCTCTAATTGGTCTATATATTGGAACGCCTCCTGACCAGCTCTCCCAATCTGCACATTTGCCTGCATTTCTATAGTTATTTGATTGTTTGTACAAAAGTCCTTACTTGCTAGTTGGAATTTGGTGATTTGGATGGAACCGCCCTGTTTCATTAGATCCGGGTAGCGTTCTGGACGGATTGAGATCTCTTTTTTGATGAGATACTCGAGGCTGCCATACTCATTTTCGAGTCGATACGCAATGCCTAGCCATTGGATATTAGGAAATCGAAAGAGATATGGATCGTAGTCTGCCATCCCTTTCACATCTGGCACAGAAATTTTTACGTTTGGTTTTGGTTGCACCAATTCGTAAGGAGTTTCATTGGGAAAAGGTCGATAAACCCGAAGTGAAGTAGAGCATGAAATCACCAATAAAACAAAAAGGATGTTGAACCTCATTCTTGACCTACTAAAAGACATAGTTGTATCCAACATAAAAGTTTGTAACTGTAAAATAACGAGAAGCTCTTGTTCCATCTCTTCCATCAGCTTCATAGAGAGCAGAGGATCTGTACACATCCTGAAGAGCAAGAGCCAAAGAAGTTCCAAATGCTGTAATTTGAGGTGTAGCCGATTCATTGACTCGCCAAGTGTAACCTGTTAATCGACCACCAAAGGTAATTCGATGTTGACTTGCGATTAACAAAGATAAATTGGCGCTTCCCTCTAAACCGGAGACTGTCATTGGGAGAAGGTCTTTGGATTGGATTTGGTATGCAAATTGCTCAGAGTACCTAAGTCCAAAGATATCTTGCGGACCATCTTTAAATACTCTACGCGAATAGTCTAATCCACCTAACGGAGTATAGAATGCTTCTCCTCCTACGTCCACTTTCCCAAAATCGACGATCGGAAGATTGAACCGAAATCCTGTCCCTGGAGCCAGGAAGTTGGCTGTTTCCTTCATATCCCCCGCTTGGTTTAAGGTTGGTGAGAGATATGAGGACTCCGATTTCCAATTTGCATAACGAAGCCCAAACTCCCAAGAAAACCAGAGAAACTTATCAAACTGCTCATGAATCCTGGCAGTCATTTTATGCTCATTCATGACAAAACCAGATTCATACTTTGCATACTGAAAATCTAATCCATAGGCAGAATGAGAAATCGAACCGTATAAAGGAGTGTGCGCATACTCCACCGACCAAGTGCGTTTAGAATTGGTGTATTGGAAGGTAAAGCTGGGCAATACGGATCGATCAGGTCGCACCCTGCGCCGACTGTCGACCAATGGCAAAACTGACTGATTCTGGTAGCCAATATAATTTCTTGGGGCAAAGAAGTTTCCGTGTTGGATGGCTACCTCAGGTTCTTCAATCAACCAATCTTGGCCTGATTTGTGGTCTGCAAAAGGAGCATTGGCTCGAAAGCCTATTTCCCAAAAGCCACCCCAAATTTCTGTTTTCCCTGCATGGAAAGGTGGTAAAATCTTTTCCTGCTGGTTCCCACTGGAATACTCGAATGATTTGGGATGCTCGTAGTTTTTCTTTCTGATTTCTTTTATGCGGTTTCTTTTTTCTTCCAACTCCTCTTTACTGAGCTTCGTTTCATTCTTTAGCAAGTCTTCTTCCAATCGCACTGCCTCAACTTCGGTTGCGATGACAGTACGGAAGCTAAAGGCTGTTAATAGAACGAAAAAAAGAAATCTCACTTTGCACCCGTTATCCTTTACGCTTTATAAATGCCTTCGCAAATTCTGGCAAGACAAAAGCAGACTTGTGGATTTCGGGACTATAGTATTTTAATCCTTTTGGAACTCTTCCCGGCTCAGGGATAACCTGATATGGATCAATGGCATTTGATAAGAAGGTAAAACCTATGACACCAGAGGGATAACTGGGAATAGTCGTATAATAATATCCATATTCTGGAAAGATTTTAGGAATAAAGTCAAAGAGTGCGGAAATCACATCGCCATGGTACCAAAAAGATTCTGCCTGTGTAGCGATAATCCCGGTAGAGGAGAGAGCAGATGCCATATCACGAAAGAATGGCTCCTTAAAGAGAACTTCCGCAGGGCCCACAGGATCACTCGAATCAACAAGGATGACATCAAATCTCCCTTTATTCTCTCTTGCAAACTTTGCTCCATCATCATAATGGTGGATAACTCTTTTGTCTTTTAAGGCATCTGCACATTCGGGAAAGTATTGATAACTGATATCAACAACTGCTTTGTCAATCTCGCAAAGTACTACTTCTTTGACAGACGGGTGTTTTAATACTTCCCGAACTGTCCCTCCATCTCCTCCTCCAATCACAAGGACAGATTGAGGGTTTGGATGGCTCATCATCGGGATATGTGCTATCATTTCATGGTAGGAATGTTCGTCCTTGTTTGTGACCATCGTCACGCCATCTAAAGTGAACATCCGCCCAAAGGCTTGGGTTTCAAAGATATCAATTTTTTGGAAGGGTGAGCTCAATGAATCGAGGGTCTTTGTGACACGATAACTGACAGCTCGTCCTTTCTCTAATTCTAATTTTTCAGTGTACCAGATTTCCATGGATTCCCAACCTTTTCCTGTTTTGTAAATGCCAGGCTTTCCAGTGAGAAGATTCCGTGTAGTTTTTTTTGGTAAAAAATGCTTTCCAAAGTACTTTAGAGGGAGATACTTTTGTGACTTTTGAATCTAAGGCTCGAGGTTACAATCAATTATGCTAGGAAATTTTACAGAAAGTTTAAAAGGAACCATCGGAGGTGTTGCCCTTCTCATTGTCTCCTTTCCTGTTTTATTCAAGAATGAAGGATGTGCTGTTGATATAGCAAAGGGATTAGAAGAAGGGGCTGGTATTGTTGTCTCTATTGACGCAAAACAAGACAGCAACCAATACCAAGGTAAATTAATCCATACCATTGGTGAGGCAAAAGCAGGTTCCCCTACAGTTGATTCTGATTTTTCAATCTCTGTACCTTCTCTAGGTCTTACCCGTGAAGTGGAAATGTACCAATGGGACGAAAATGTGAGTGAAGACAAAGACAAAAAGAAAACATATAGATATGAAAAAAAATGGTCTTCTACAGAAATAGACTCTTCTCGTTTTGACGAAGCCAATACGCATAACAATCCTCCCTTTACTTATACTTCCAAAACTTTTTCTCCTTCAGAGGTTTCCATTGGAAATGTAAAATTTTCTGATGACTTGATCAATTCCATTCCAAGAACAGAAGATTTGCAATACGATGCGAACCAAACAAACCGAATGTCAGGTAGAGCTAAACTTGCTGATGGAAGGATCTATCTCGGTAAAAATCCAGCCTCACCAGAGATAGGTGATGTTCGGATCAAACATAAAATTGCACCTGAAGGAATCGCTTCCATCATCGGTCAGCTACAAAGTGGAATCGTAGGACCATACAAAACCAAACGAGACACCACCATCCTTATGTTTGATTATGGTTCAAAAGATGCGGCATCCATGTTCCAAGAGGCGCAAGATGCCAATGTCACACGTACTTGGATGGTGAGAGCGGCGGGTCTATTTCTGATGTTTTTAGGATTCCGTCTGCTTTTTGGACCTATAGCCGCAGCTGGCGGTTGGATCCCGATTTTAGATGGAATCTTGGAAATGGGAGTTAGCATCGTATCTGGTATCCTAGCATTCTCATTGTCCTTTATGACGATTTCCATAGCTTGGATCTTTTACAGACCACTACTTGGATTCGCATTGCTAGCGCTAGGCGTAGGAGCATTTATTTATCTATATAGCCAAAAAGGTAAGTTTGAAAAGACAAATCCCCAAAACTAAAAAACGACCAAAGAAAAGGTAGTTCCTTGGACAAGGAAGGAATTACCTTTTTTTAATTGGCAAGTTCTGCCACTCGTAGGGATGCTACAGAAAACGGCAATCTGCCCCTATGTTTAAAAAGTATTACAAAGTTTTTTATCTTCTCGGTTTTCTTGCTATGCCAGTATTTATTTTACTATTGGTTTATGGCTATGTCTATATCAACCAATTGGCAAGTGAGGACCTACATTGGGGACACAACCAGGCCTTCGCTTTTGCCCAAGCCCAAAGGGAGGGTAAGCTCATCCTTCTCTCCGTTACCAAAAAACCTTGTGAAGCTCTCATTGGGTTGGAATGTGGGGAGGGCAAACCCGATCTAGGCGTCTATGTTTTACTAAATCTTAGCCCTTCTCAGAAAGATTTTTCCCAACTCATCACGGATGATCGTTTTCTCGAGATCAAATCAGGTTCGCTTCCGCGTTACTATTTGTTAAATACGACAGGAGAGGTAAGGTACAATTCTGCCCAACTCCCTGCCATAGAGGATATGCAAAACCTTCCCAAAAAAGAATGATCACAGTTTTGCGTCTATGGTTCGGATGACTTCCATCACGGCGCAAAACAAAATGATCCCACCTCCAAGCCAGATACGATCTGGTGGGACTTCACCTAAAAAAAACCAAGCAGACATTGTTCCGTAAAAAGGACTCACAGTGGACAACAGTCCTACTGTTACAACCGGTAGTTTACCTATGCTGCGGATCCAAAGTGTATGTGCAAGTGCCGTGAAGACACCAGCAAGTACAACAAGAGAGAGCAAATATTCGGGAACAAAAAACATCTGCGAAAGTCCATTTGCGAATGGCAAAAGCAAAATAGAACTAGCAAACAACTGAATGGATAGAACTTGTGCACTTGGATAGTGAACATGCATTTGTTTGGTTAAGATATTTCTTAGGGAATAAATGACAGCGGAAAAAAGACCCCAGACAACACCCTGGAAAGATTGGTCTGACCAATCAAATTTTGGGACCATAAAAAAGAGTCCTAAAAAAGCGAAGCAGGTTAAAAGAAAAGAAAAAGGGTCTATCTTTTTTCCGACAAACAAGGGCTCAAGTATAGCTGTGAACACTGGGTAGGTGAATAATGATAACATACCTATTGCTACACTTGAAATTTGGATTGAATGAAAGTAGGTAACCCAATGGATGCCAAAGAGGATACCGATACCAAATAGTTTTAAAAAGTCAGTTTTTGAATTTGGCAAAAGAGGTTTGCCTCTTAGCTTTAGAAAACACAGGAGAAGTAGAAATGCGAAGACTGCCCTTCCGGCAATGATCGTAATCGCATGGAAGGGTAAGGTTTTCGCAAACAATGTCACGTTCCCCATGATGAGAACTGAGACATTTAACTCTAGGAGTGTCTGTGTTTTGGAGGAAGGAGCATTCACTACTTCCTAGGTTTCTAATCCCAAAAATTTGGCTATGGATTTTCTGTCTTTTTCCAAACTATGTTTGTGGATTTCCTCAATTGCCTT
Source organism: Leptospira ryugenii (assembly GCF_003114855.1). Classification (NCBI taxonomy): domain Bacteria; kingdom Pseudomonadati; phylum Spirochaetota; class Leptospiria; order Leptospirales; family Leptospiraceae; genus Leptospira; species Leptospira ryugenii. The sequence goes on from NZ_BFBB01000009.1 coordinate 47,429, forward strand.
TTCTACAATTGGGGAAACGAAGAGTAAGCCAGATGTGACTTCTACCTCATAGGAACGTTTGGAATTGGCTCCATTAGAGGAATACATACTCTTGCCTTTGATCACAAACACATTGTCTTTGCCTGGTGGAGCGATCTTAAAGACGTGTGTATTTGTGCTCGTGTCAAACGTAGAATCTTCAAGCAAAGATAAATCGGAAAGTGCGGCTTGCAAGACAACAGGCATAGACCCTTCTAAACTCACTTTTCTTTTTTGTGTGATGATATTGCCTTCTTTCTTTTCTTCAAGAAGTGTAACATTCTTAAGGTCTGGGAACTGGTCCAAATGTTTGTAACGCTCTTCCCTTGCATGTAAGAGTTTTTCTAGAGAAACCGCAAATTCATGTGTAACTGTGTATTTCACTATTTTTTCTTTCCTTTTTTCTTTGCAGGTTTTTTGCTTGCCGCTTGTTTTTTCTTTGCAGGCGGTTTTGCCTTCTTAGCTTTCTGTGTGCTAGCCTTCTTCTTGGCAAGCGTTTTGGATGGGCTGGACTGAGCTTTTGTCTTGGCCTTAGGTAGGATTTTAACAGGGCGAGAATATTCTTCCACTACACTTAGAAGGGAATCGTCTTCCCAATAGAAAACTTGTTCTGTAACAGTCGACTGTTCCATTGCCAAGGCTTGTGCTTCTAAGAGAGAACTATTCGCCTCATTGAAATTTGCTAGTTTTTGAAAGAGTAAGTTGATCTTTGGGTCTTGGAATTTATTTCGTATCTTTGCATAGAAATTCCGAGCATCTTCTCCTTCTCGGATCGCAAGCTCTAGAGCTTTTTTTTCATCTTGTTTGACTTCGACGTTTTTGTTGCGATCCAATTTATCCATTAACTTCTGCATGGTGGAAGAATGAAACTTCTCAATTTCATTCAGCTGTTTTAAATTGGGCAGCTCTTTGCCTTCAGCATTTTTATATACCTCACGGATGAATTTAATGTGTTCATCTCCGTCGAGAGCGAGTTGGCTGAATATTTCTCGAATCTGACCTTCGGGTAATTGTTCGGATAGCCTAAGATAGAACTGGAAACATTTCACCTCATGGTCGATGGCCGCGGCGACTGCTTCTAAAAATGTAGTCTTTTTTAATGATTTCATAAAGAGGTTCCTTTTTTGGGAGCTTATATTTTCTTAGAGAAGACCTTCTGTTTCAAGTACTTTTCCGTACTTTCTAGATCGATTCTTTTGGTTCCATAGACAGAAAAAGGAACAGTTGCGCAATGTAGTACGTACTCATAATTAAAAACGATGCCAGCATGCGGTTCATTTCAGGAGCCAAAAACATTGAATAAGCGATGATAGAATCAGAGAGAATAAAAAGAATCGCACCCATCAATCCTAACTGAAAGCTTTGTTTGGGTCGACTACTCGCAGAAGCTACGCGCCAACCCATCAAACAAATTGCTGTCATATAGACAAAGACAGGAAGGGAAAGATTTCCCAGGTGTGGCAAGAGCAAAGCATAATAAGCGGCTCCAAATGCGAAAAAAGGAAGGGCTCGTTTCCAGAAGGAAGACTCACCAAAAGAGAAAGCATAAGCATACAACAATTGGGCGATCAAAAAAGATCCCAAACCAGGAACAAAGTATTCTTTGCCGGGAAGGGCTAAAAACGAATCCCCAAAGACGGAAAAAACCAAACCTAGAGTGAAAACCTTTCCTGGCTTTGGCAATCGTTTCCCATGCCGTATCATTCCATAGAGAAGCAATAAGATGGGAACCACTTTGGATGGTAAATAGAGAAGGCTTTCCTTATTTGAAAACCCTATGGCTAAAAAATGTAAGACAGAAAAAACGAGAAATAAAACTAGTAAAAGGTTCATAATTCTTACTTTACACCCTACTCTGCTAAGATTTTATCATGAGGAGAACTGAGTGTTTAATTCTATGAAACTATTACGTCACATGTCCATCCTTTTATTATTCTGCTCTTTGAGCTTACCGATGCAAGCAAGAGAAGTTCCCAGTGGTGGTGAAATGCTCATCGATCTCGCCATTGCAAGGCCAGTCGGTTTTGCAGGTACAGTTCTGGGAACTGGGGCCTTGCTCATTTCGACTCCCTTTACTTTGTTGTCTGGTACATGGACTCAGTCTATGCGCCGATTGGTTCTATATCCTGCAAAGTTTACATTCACTAGAGGCCTCGGTGAATTCCCAGGCTATATGGAAGAATACGCGACAGTAGAGGACTAGATTGGAAGAAAAACTTTTCGCAGAATTTGCACCCATCGCATCCGAAACTTGGATACAAACAATAACCAAAGACCTAAAAGGCCTCGACTATAGTAAAGTTAGGTGGCAAACTGAAGACGGCTTTATTGTAGAGCCCTTTTACTCGGAGGCTCCAGTAAGTCTCCCAGATATCCGAAGGGCAGAAAAATCTTGGAAGATCACTGAGTTTATCCCTCTTTCCAAAGAAAGTACGCAAGCAAATTTGGAAGCCAAACAAGCCATCCAAACGGGTGCGGAAGCTATAGTGTTTTCATTAGGGAGTGAAATCAAAAAGTTAGAGGATTTAATTCGAGAGACGACATTAGGTATCGATACAAAATTAACTCCCCTCCTGTTCACAAACCTTTCCCCGTATCTTAAAAGTGTTACGGAATGGAAATCCTTTGGAAGTGACTATACTAATATACACTTTGATATCGATCCATTTGTAAATATACTTTCCTCAGGAGACTTGGGACTACCTAAATCTGATTTATCCAAACACCTTTATTCGATTTCCCTATCCTTGCCAAAGAAAAGTATCTGTGTCCACTCGCATTACCTCCGTGATGCGGGTGCAAGCATCAGCCAGGAGCTTTCATTTGCCCTTGCTTGGGGACATGAATACCTGCAAATGCTTGTAAGTGAAGGTCAAAAGCCAAAGTTAGCCGCCGAATCCATTTGGTTCTGGATGGGTATTGGATCGGATTATTTTTCAGAAATTGCCAAGATTCGTGCATTTCGTATCCTTTGGGCACAGATCCTGGAACAATATGAAACCGGTCTAGGAGAATCTACATTACCGACGGTTCTTTCCCAAACGAGCACATGGAATTACACTGCCTATGATCCTTATGTGAACATGTTACGAGGTACAACGGAAGCTATGTCTGCTGTTTTAGGCGGTTCAGATTTTGTTGCCGTATTACCCTTTGATACAGTAGAAGGTGCGACTGAGTTTGGGAAACGGATTGCAAGAAATTCACAGCTACTCCTAAGGCATGAATCACATTTAGATAAAGTCCATGACCCTTCGTCTGGCTCTTACTACATAGAAAATCTCACCCACCAGCTGGCAGAAACTGCATGGAAGTCTTTCCAAACTTGGGAGGCAAAGGGAGGATTTTTCATTGGCATTCAAACTGGTGAAGTCCAAAAAGAGGTTCTCACCTCAGCTTCTCAAAAACGTGATGCCGTTGCGACAAAGAAACAAACTCTGTTGGGTTCAAACCAATACCCTTTAGCTTCTGAAAGGCACCCCAAGTTGCCATCGATCCTCGCAAATGGGAAGGAAGGAAAAGGAGAGGGTGGACAGTATCCGGCTCTTCCCATAAAACGTTTGTCATTCGATTTGGACCGCTTGCGTTCCCTTACGGATGCGCGGATTGCCCAAGGGAAAAGTGTGCCAAAAGTTTTCCTCTTAAGCATTGGAGATCTCACCATGAGAAAAGCAAGAGCTGGTTTCAGTGCTAATTTTATTGGTTGTCTTGGTTATGAAATTCTCGAACAGTCTGGATTTTCTGATCTGAAAGATGGCGTAAAGGCTGCCAAGGATGCCAAAGCTGACCTTGTGGTCCTCTGCTCTTCTGATGAAGAATACGCCACTCTCATCCCAGAATTTGGCAAATTGTTAAAAGAACAAATCCCCAGCGCATGGCCTTTGGTGGCAGGTTATCCAAAGGACCTCATTGAAGTAGCTGCCCAAAATGGTATTTCCGAGTTCATCCACCTGAAACGAAACCTCATAGAGTTCATGGAAAAAGCGCAGGCAAGGTTATAAAGGAAACGATCACATGAGACATGATTTTTCAAAAGTATCTTATTCTCCGAAGTCTCCCAAACTTTCAAAAGATAGTACCTCACTCTGGCAAACTCCAGAAGGGATACCGATACAATCTCGGTATGCGGCGGCCGATTTAGAGGGACTCGAGCACCTCCACTATGCAGCGGGTTTACCTCCTTACCTACGCGGGCCCTATTCTACTATGTATGTAAACAAACCCTGGACTGTAAGACAGTATGCTGGGTTTTCTACTGCAGAGGAATCAAACGCATTTTACCGAAGGAATTTAGCAGCAGGACAAAAGGGTCTTTCAGTTGCCTTTGACCTAGCTACCCATAGAGGTTATGATTCTGACCACGAACGAGTGGTAGGTGATGTTGGTAAAGCAGGTGTGGCCATTGATTCGGTTCTGGATATGAAGATCCTATTTGATCAGATCCCTCTCGACCAGATGTCAGTTTCGATGACAATGAATGGAGCTGTAATTCCGGTAATGGCATTTTATATTGTTGCTGCCGAAGAGCAAGGAGTCAGCAAAGATAAGTTAGCTGGAACCATTCAAAATGATATTTTAAAAGAGTTTATGGTGAGAAATACTTATATTTATCCACCAAAACATTCCATGAAAATCATTGCAGATATATTCGGTTATACATCCAAGTATATGCCAAAATTTAATTCCATCTCGATTTCAGGCTACCATATGCAAGAAGCTGGTGCCACTGCCGATCTAGAATTAGCGTACACTTTGGCTGATGGCTGGGAATACTTACAAACAGGAATACGATCTGGTCTGACCGTTGATGAATTTGCACCTCGCCTATCCTTTTTCTGGGCAATAGGTATGAATCATTTTATGGAAATCGCAAAAATGAGAGCAGGTAGACTTCTGTGGGCAAAAATTGTGAAACAATTTGAACCAAAAAATGCAAAGTCAATGGCATTAAGAACTCATTGCCAAACTTCAGGTTGGTCCCTCACAGAGCAAGACCCGTTTAACAATGTGGGGAGGACTTGTATTGAGGCAATGGCGGCGGCACTGGGACATACACAGTCGCTACATACCAATGCATTGGATGAAGCCATTGCCCTGCCAACCGACTTTTCCGCACGGATTGCACGGAATACACAGATTTATTTGCAAGAAGAGACCAATATACACCGCGTGATCGATCCTTGGGGAGGGTCCTTTTATGTGGAAAAATTGACTCATGATCTTGTCCATAAAGCATGGGGCCTCATCCAAGAAGTACAGAAGTTAGGTGGAATGGCAGAAGCTATCGAAACTGGAATTCCGAAGATGCGAATCGAAGAGGCTGCAGCTCGCAAACAAGCTCGTATCGACTCTGGAAAGGATGTCATCGTCGGTGTAAATAAATATCGCCTACCAAAAGAAGAACCTATCGACATATTAGATATTGATAATACAGCAGTAAGAGAAGCCCAAATCCGCAGGTTGCAGAAAATGAAAGCAGAGAGGGATGGAAAGGCGGTGGAATCTGCTCTCCAAGCGATCACACGTTGTGCAGAAACGGGAGAAGGCAATTTACTAGATTTGGCAGTGGATGCTGCGCGAAAACGTGCTTCCTTAGGTGAAATCTCATTTGCCATGGAAAAAGTATTTGGTAGGTATAAAGCAGTGATACGTTCCATATCAGGTGTGTATTCCTCAGAAATCTCTGAGGACAAAGGTTTTATTGAGGCTCGCGGTTTGGCCGATGAGTTTGCAACCTTGGAAGGTAGACGACCTAGGATCATGGTTGCCAAAATGGGCCAGGATGGACACGACAGAGGTGCCAAGGTTATTTCTACAAGTTTTGCAGATATGGGCTTTGATGTTGATATAGGGCCTTTATTCCAAACGCCAGCCGAAGTTGCAAAACAGGTAGTAGAAAATGATGCTCATATACTAGGTATTTCTTCTCTAGCCGCTGGGCATAAAACACTTGTACCGCAAGTGATTGAAGAATTACGTAAGTTAGGTGCAGAAGATGTGTTAGTTGTGGTGGGCGGAGTGATACCTGCCCAAGATTATGAGTTCCTTTACCAATCTGGCGCTGCTGCCATATTTGGTCCTGGTACTGTGATCTCGGAAGCGGCGAAACAAATCCTAACGATTATGCTCAATGAACGGAGAGCCGCGTAACTCGGACCAACCTTTGGATGAGACACCACCGAGCGCCTTACATGTAATGCCCGGGGTGTCCGATGTTCCGTCACTAAACCCTTACGTTGCAGAACAAAGAAAATTCCAAAAAAAGCGTATCTATACCCCTGAAGAATTAGCGGAAGGAATCCTATCCGGGAATCGTACTCTCCTATCGAAGGCAATTACCCTCGTGGAAAGTAACAGAGAAGATCACAATGAAATCGCTCAATCCATTCTTGAAAAAGTCCTACCAAGTTCGGGCAAAAGTATACGCATTGGGATTACTGGTGTGCCTGGAGTTGGGAAATCTACTTTTATCGAGGGCTTTGGAAATCACATCCTCTCTTTAGGTCGGAAGTTAGCCGTACTTGCCATTGATCCAAGCTCTCAACTAACACATGGTAGTATTTTAGGCGACAAGACAAGAATGGAGTCACTAGCCAAATCAGAAAATGCATTCATTCGACCTTCACCTAGCAGTGGATCTTTAGGTGGAGTCGCGAGAAAAACTCGAGAATCCATTTATCTCTGCGAAGCGGCAGGTTTTGACACCATCATTATTGAAACTGTGGGAGTTGGGCAATCTGAGACGCAGGTGCATTCTATGGTCGATTTCTTTTTGCTATTGATGCTTGCAGGAGCAGGCGACGAATTACAAGGCATCAAAAGAGGAATTATGGAAATGGCTGATTTAATCGCCATCAACAAAGCAGATGGGAAAAATGAACCTTATGCGACCCGAGCAAAGGCTGAATATGAATCTGCCTTACATCTTTTCCCGCCAGCGGCTTCTGGTTGGATGCCTAGAGCAGTTACTTGCAGTGGGCAGTATGGGAAAGGGATAGATGAAATATGGAATCTAGCACTCGATTACCAAAGGCATACAACTAAGTCAGGATACTTTCAAAAAAACCGAGAAGAACAAATCACGTTATGGTTCCGTGAAACTCTAAAAGAAGCTATTTTGGATCAATTTTTAGAAAGAGAAGGTATGCGTGATAGGATACATTTGGCTGAAAGTAAGATAGGCCAAGGAAAATCCTCTGTCATCCAAGAAATCAAAGGTCTATTAAAAACCTAATCCATTAAGACAATTTTTTTATATGTTCTTCGATGAGATTTTTATCGTTTTCGAATAGTTGGTTGAACTCTAAACCAATTTCATAATACTCCCCATCCGCAAACTCTTCCAATCTCACCACTTTTGCCTTTGGATAAAGTACATAACGTACATCAGGAAAACGCAACTCAAGTTCTAGTTTGGCACCCACAGGAATGGGTTCTTTACTTTGGAAAAGTAAACCCCCAATGGAGATATCCTGCGACTCTCCCATCCCATTGTCTTTAGGAAGAAAGTGTTGATCGGAGCCTACCTGTATGACTCGGTATTGCAAGAGTATCTTTTCTTTGATCCTCTGGTAGACTCTCTTTTCGGAAGACATGGGATTGATCCTTCACACTTCAGCAAAAATGACAAGCTGAAATTTAGTGTTTGTCCGCATTTATCTCTCCACCAAAATCTGGTCGAAATTTCCCCTCAATATATTCACGTAAACGGTCTACATAGCCAAAGACAGCCGGTACGACAACGAGAGTGATCACTGTAGATAAAACCAAACCTCCGATGATCGCTATCCCCATGGCAGTTCGAGATTTAGAAGCTTCACCTATCCCAAAAGCAATTGGCATCGTACCTGCGATCATGGCCAGGGAAGTCATTAAAATCGGTCGTAAGCGTTTGGCACCAGCATCGAAGATTGCTTCGGTTCGTGACATTCCTCGTTCCCTCATTTCTAAAATGGCATGATCAACTAACAAGATCGAGTTTTTTGCCACAAGCCCCATTAACAATATCAATCCGATCATACTAAACAAATTTAACATCTCTCCCGTAATTGCCAAGGCATAGAATGCACCTGATATCGCAGGTGGTATCGCAAATAAAATTGTGATTGGAGTGATGAAAGATTCATAGAGTGAGGATAAAACAAGATAAATAAAGATCAATGCCATCCCAAATGCTAGAATGATGTTTTGCATCAGTTCCTTAAAATCTTCTGATTGCCCAACAAACGCATAACTTATACCAGGTGGTGGTGGAATTTTTTCTTTTAGGATCTTCGCTGCTGCCTCAGTTGCTGAAGCAATCGCTCCATTGGGAGTAAGATTGGCATTGATTGGAATCACACGAGATCTATCTTCGCGTATGATACGTGCGGGAGAACTACTAATTTTTGAGTTTGCAACGGCTGAAAGTGGTATCATACGATTTTGTATGTTAGGAACCTTTGTCTCATAAAAATACTTACCCAAATCTCTCTGTTCCTCCTTCAATCGTAATCGTACATCATACTCAATCCCATTCTGAACAAACTTTGCTACTTCAGCCCCTTCCACATGGTACCGAAGCTCAGCCCCCATAACACCTGCCACAACTCCGACTGCTTGCATTTTCGAACGATCAGGGACAACTTGAAATTCTGGTTTTCCAGTCCTGTAAGATGTATCGATATCGGTAAGGTCTTGAATACCTTTTAACTCCTTCATAACTTTTTGTGAATATTCTTCTAAATCTTTTAGGTTTTCACCTTTGATATTCAAATTAAAAGGATATTGCACTCCTCCACCGATTGCAGAATAGTCATTAACTTTTGGACGGACATTTGCATAAGGGATTAATATCTCCCTTACTTGGTCTTTTGTCTCTGCAGTGGATCTTTTTCTATATTCTGAAGGAAGTAGTGCGACAGCAATCGTTGCGATGTTTGATTCACCGTCGGTATTTCCAACAACAGTCGCCAACAAATCGATCTCTGGAATCTTATCAATCAAGACTTTTTGTATTTCTTCAACTCGTTCATACGTTCCCGAAAGAGAGGTACCAGGACTCATTTCAATGTTTACCATAAATTCGCCCTGGTCACTGGCAGGGAGAAATGTTTTTTTCACAAACTTAAGTGATAGCAAACTACAAAATAAAGTCAAAAACGTTAGTAACAGAACTATGGCCGGCCTTTTTAAGGCAAAACCCATGACTTTTGCGTACAGTCTGTCTAATTTATTTTGAAATGCATCAAAATAAACCAGAACGATATTTTTCTTTCCACCATGAGTTGTTTGGCCCGCAAAGTATGCTGATAACATTGGGGCAACAGTTAGTCCATCAAATAAAGAAATGATCATGGCAAACACCACAGTAAGTCCGAACTGTTTAAAGAATTGTCCAACGATCCCTGATAAAAAGCCAATAGGCAAAAAAACCGCAATTACTGTGAGAGAGGTTCCAATCACAGCTAAGGTTACCTCTTCAGTTCCTTTTTGGGCAGCAACGAGAACAGACTCACCCTCTTCTAATTTACGAAATATATTTTCCCGAACAACGATTGCATCATCTACCAATAGTCCAACAGCCAAAGAAAGAGCTAAAAGAGTCATCACATTCATAGTAAAACCCATGGCATACATGATGATAAATGCACCTAACATAGAATTGGGGAGTGCCATACCAGTGATTATTGTAGAACGAACATTGCCCAAAAATAGATAAACAACGAGAACTGCTAAGAGTATCCCAAGAACGATGGCAATTGTAACATCTTCAATATTTGCCCGTATCCAATGAGAACCATCACGGATTAAAATCAATTTTGGCGAACCCGCCTGACCTATCATCTTTTCATTGATTTGTTTGATTTTTATAAGTACGCCATCTGCAACTTCTACTGTGTTTGCGCCGGATTGTTTGTAAACATCCAGAAACAATGCCTTTTTTTGAACTCTTGTTTTTTGGGGAGGCTCATATTTAAAAAGCAACTTTCCTAGAAAGCTTGGTTCTTCTTGTTCTTCTGATGAAACTGGAGCGTATAAATAACCAAGCGTTTGTTTGTCTTGCAAAGAATCTAACACATTTCCTAAATCCTTTACCAGTACTCCTCTGCCCAATTCGCCACCAAAAGAAACCACTGTGTTCTCTATTTGAGAAAGAGATTCATATTTTGCCACGGTCCGAAAGGATGTTTCTATAGCGCCTGAGTCCACTTTCCCAGCAGGAATGTTGGTACCTGAATTTTTGATTTGGTTAGCGATGGAAAGAGCAGAGATCTGGTATTGGTTTAGGCGATTGCGATCTAGTTCAATCCGAACTTCCCTCCTCGTTCCACCTATGATCTTCACCGCTCCAACATTATTTACTTGCTCTAGTTTGGTTTTGATTTGCTCTTTTGCCAGGTCATACAATTCAGCATCTGGTAAGTCCGCAAACAATGAGATACGCATGACTGGTTGGTCTGAAGGATCAAATCTTTGGACTAGAGGTTCCTTTGCTGCTTCGGGTAATTTTGGTCTGACTCGGGCGGTGCGATCACGGACTTGCTGCTCTGCGTATTTTATGTCCGTAGTCAAGGTGAATTCAGCAGAGACAATAGAAATACCTTCCTGATTTCTAGATGTAATTTTTTTCAATCCAGAAATCGAACTGAGCTCTTCTTCTAATAATTTGGAGATCGATGTTTCAATCTCTTCTGGGCCGGCACCAGGATAAACGGTGGAAACAACCACAAATGGAATATTGATATCCGGAAAAAGATCTACCCCTATTCTCTTAAGGCTTATATAGCCTGTAAAGACCATCAAAATTACGATGGATGAAATAAAAATCGGACGTTTGATCGAAAAAGAAGCGATACTCAAACGAAGAACCTCTCATTTTATGATTTGGTACTCCTGTAAACAGGCAATTCCAGAACTCTCTCTATATGTCTTCAATAATGTTGACTTTACGGTCAACATCTTTGAGCGGTTTTCAAATTTTTCTTCAACGAACGAATCAGGACATGAATCACTTAAGAGCAAAATAGAATCAAATTGATTCCAATCTTTCCATCGGTATTTGTGGTCATTGCGCACGGAGCCCTTTGTGTACGTTTTTAACTTCATAGCCAAATCAAAATCGGAGGCAATTAACCTACCTTTTGTGCTATACTTACTTTGATCATGAAAAGCATTTATTAGAATATAATTCTTTTCGGGCGTTAATTGTTCGGCGATTTCCCTTGCTGGCTGGAAAATTCGAACATCCTTGCCACGGTAACACATAGCTCTGGTTTCGAAAAAACGACCAGTCAATAGTCCTTCTTCAGAAAAGAGATTATAGCCAACTAAGGACATAACCGATATTAATACGACATGTGATAAAATTCTATGATTTCGATTTTCAGCTGCTTGGACAAAACGATGTATCCATACAAATCCTAGGACACCCATCGCAGGGATAAATTGGAGCACGTGTCTTGGTTGTTTATTGCCTGTTGTTAGTTCTAAGATCAAAAGCTCTAAAAATAAAATGAGACTTGCGGCCAATAACGGATCTTTCAGCTTGTCCTGGATTTTATAACCAGACCTCGCGATAAAATAAAATAATGAAACACAAGAGATTAAAAGCAAAGCCCTGAATCCCCAGATGAAATCAAAGACACCTGGCACCTTTGGATCCAAACCTGGTTCAGTCCAGAGTGTAAGAAAAAAACTACGTGTGTATTGATTCACGATCATTTGTGCATCAATTAGTGCGTTCACTCTGTCCGGATTCAAGAAAAGCCAAAAAAATGCGGGGAAAATTGCGTAAACCCAGAGAATTTGAACAGTTCTTGGAAGTATAGATTTCACAATTTCTCTTTTTCTATAGATAAAGCTCGAAAAGTCTATGAAAAGTAGGACAGTGATGTAAAACATAAAAGATTTGAACTGTCTTTGGTTTAAATTGAGATCTGATACTACTCTTACGATTGGAAGAGATAAAACCATTGCCACAACAAAAACCAAATAAAATAGCCGAAATCCCTTCGCATAATTTTTATATAAGTATATAACGAAATCTTTGTATGTTCTTCCAGAACGAATTACTTCGTAAACAATGCAGGAGATAAAAAATAAAATTCCATAGGGGTATTTTGTAAAATAAAAGCCAAATAGAGAAATAAATACTAAATACTTTGTACTATTTTTTTCTTGTTTCTGGTTATCTTCAAGGTACAGCTGATATACGGAAAAGGTAGCCAACAGCAAAAAGAACATCGCTTGGGTTTCCAACATAGAAGTTAATGAGTAGACAGGAATTTCTCTTGTTTGAATGCAGAGTACCATCACAAAAAAACTAAATGCCGAGCCCCAAAACATAGAATTTGTCATTCGAATGAGAATGAGAAAAAGTGCGGGAAATGTAAGGATTAGGTAGAGTAAACCTTGGAAAGAATCTCTCCATGGGATAGGCCAATCTGTTGGCAAATAGAGGAGTAAAAAAGTCGTTAGAGAACGAAGGGGGGGCCAGGTAGGAGACTCAAAAAAAGGTAGGATTCCATTCCAATAGTTTCCATTTCGCAAATCAACCGATTGGTCCAGTACTTGAGACAACCGAATGTTTTCATCCCATGATAAAAAATCGTTATTGGGGCAATCATTCAGAAAGACCTGCCAAGCCTTCACTGCATAGTAGCCAAGTAGGAACACGGAAAGTACGAAAAAAGGAACCGACTTTAATATCTTCACCATACTGTATTTAGTATCTCTCTCCTTTTTGTGAAGCCATACTGGTACAATTCACACTGAAATTGTATATTTTTTAACAGATTTCCCCCAACGGGATTCCAAAATAGACCTGTTTTTCACTTTCTCTCTTTGGCTAGAGAGAAAGATTGGGATACGGCACCTCTTTTGGGAGGCATTTACATGAAACGAAACGGAATCCTCGCCCTCACCTTGGTTTCGATATCGATTTTGTCTTTTGTGGGTTTCCTATCACGCCCCATCAAAGGTGACCCAACAAACCAATCCCCCTTTCCTACTGGAACACAGATTGACCCTTTTGAACTCTTTGAGTCCGTACCGGAATACAAAGTTGATGAGACCTTCACTCTACCAAACCAAGTCTCTTTGGAAAGCCTTTACCCTCCTCCTGGAAATCAGGTGAAACAAAAAAACAGCGCTGCCTTTGCGGTGGGCTATGGACTCGTTTCCTTTCTGGTCGCAAAAGACAAGGGCAAGAAAAATCTTAAAGACCTAGACCCAAGATCAGAGAATGGGACAGCCTCTGTCTATTCACCAGCGTATATCTATCATTCCTTGAATGGTGGCCGTGACCAAGGCATCTCTCTTCTGGACGCTCTTTTCTTCGTACAAAGTAGAGGCTCGGTTTCTTTAAGAGAATACCCTTATCTCGCGGATACATTTAAAGTCAGGCCAAATGCCAATCTCATTGAAGTGGGTAGACAAAACCGAATCGAAGAAATTCAAAAGGTCAACACGACACAAATTAAATATATAAAGTATCTCCTGGCCAAAGAGAAACCAGTTGTTACGAATATCTTATGCTTTGATGACTTCCTTCAATTTAAAGGAAGTTCTGTTTACAAATTTAAGAACTCCAAACAAACATTTGGTGCTCAATCCGTAGTTGTAATCGGATATGATGATGATTTGCGTGCTTTTCGTATTTTAAATTCTTGGGGAAAGGAATGGGGAGACCAAGGTTATGCTTGGATTGATTATACCAGTTTCCAACAATTGACGCAAATCGCCTATACTGCCATTCTATCGCGTGACCGATTTACCTTACAAAAGGAAAATGATCTATTTGAGCTACTTGAATCGGATGCCTGGCAAGGAATAGCCCCACCAAAAGATGTGTATGCATCTAAAGGAGAATTTGAAAATAAGATCCGCGTAGTTTGGACAAAAGTTCCACAGGTTATCGGTTATGAGATTTACCGAAGACGGAAGAATGAAAAGAAATTTGAATTGGTCGGACTATCTAGGAGCCATAGTTTTGAAGACTTTGGGGTACAAAAAAATCAAACCTACACCTATCGTATTGTTAGCCTAACCGAAGAAAAATCTTCAAAGCCATCTCATGAGTCAAATGAAAGTTTTGCTTCGACCGAACAAAAGATTACTGAACTTTTACCCATCACTAACTTGGAAGCGAGTAAAGGTATTTATAATGATAGGATCCTACTCACTTGGGATCCCCATCTCAGTGCGGATCAATATTCCATATATAAATGGAATGCTAGTTCAAAACTTTTTAAGTTTTTAGGTAAAACAAACCAGACAAAATTTATAGATTTCAAAGCGAGCAAGAACGGAGACGTCGAAGTCTACAGAGTTGTACCTAGCAAAGGAAATTTAATGGCGGATGGTTCTAGTTATGCGGGAGGATACCTCGATCCTTTACAACAGCTCAGAAATCCTCCCGATCAAATTTTTGTTTCAAAAGGTGAGTTGAACCGTCAAATTTTAGTTCGCTGGAACGAAATTCCTGCCGCAAAGAACTACCTAGTTTTGAGGACCAAAAGTGGGGAAAGTGATTGGGGAATCATTGCAAGGACTAAGGAGACGGAGTTCATTGACTCTGACTTTTCTCAATCTGATTATCTATATGCAATCGTTGTTCAGTTTGAAGACCTAAGTTATTCCCTTCCGTCTAAATTAGAAAGTGGCTATGTAAATCTCACAGCCGCACGAGGAGAAAGAAGTAAAACCCCTTTGATCAGTTTCACAAATGATAAAAAACAAGGACTGATGCTAAGGTGGAACCAATTGAAGAATGTGGAAAGTTATCAACTTTACGTAAGAACTAAGGAAAATAAAAAATGGAACTTACTGAGAAAGATTGATGCCAATGAAACTGAGATCCCTATCCCAGATTTGAGCAAACAAACCTTCCATTTTTTAGCACTCACAGCAAAAGAAAGCAACAAAGAGGAAAGTTTCTTCTCAAACTCTCTTGTTTACGTGCAAACAGAACCAGTTAAAGACTTAAAAAAAGTGAGGACTTTTGGTGAGTCCAATCTAAGTCGATTCCTCGGACCATGGACCGCTATGTATTGGGATGGTAAATCATCTGTGAAGCCGATCAAACTAGATATAGAATCATTGTCTGATGACGAATTTGTTTTGAAGTGGAACCAAAAAGAATTTTTCCGAGGAAGCTACATCATAGATGCTCTTCTCATAGAAGAAAAAGGAAAATGGAAAATCCAATTGTCAAATCAGTATGATTCCTTATCTGCTGAAGTCTACGAGAAAGATTTACTGCCAGAAAAAAGCCGATTGTCCTTTGTACGAGAATAAACTAAAATAGTGTAGAGCTCTCACAATTCTTTCGGCATCGGTTTCGTAGGCCCAGGCATGATTGTGAAAGGATTGCGAGATCTGCCTCTGAATAGTTTGGCGAATTGGTTACAAATTTATAATATAAATCATTTCTTAAAAAGCATTCCCCTTCTATCGTAGAGCACCGATTCCTCTGGATACATTCAGAACGTGGTGAAAAAGGGGCCCCGCAATTGGCTATAAATAGAACCGAAAATAAACTAATGAAAATCAAAAATTTCACGATTAGAAATGCAGCGTTTGGTTTGTAACCGTTTTAAGGTTTAGCTCGGATATGTTTTTGCGTTTTCCAGTCTCATTTTTGATGATAACTTTCCCTTCAATGGAAATTGCCTGATCAAAAACCACTTCGCCATGGATTTCCAGCTCTTCACATTTCACTAATGATGGGTAAACTTTAAACAATTGATCAAAGTCATTGATTTTCTTGTAATACTTTTCATCTAATGTGACCAACATCTCACCTAATCCAAGTTTTTTCCTTTCGGCAGACATTGTAAGAGAAAAGTCTTTATTTAATGAATACGCATCGCTTCGCCTGATCAAATAATCTTCCGTTTTTTTAACAGGGGCAAATCGATCTCGGGGGATTATGATCCCTTTAAACTTTGAGAAATTTCCGACAGCAGAGCCCATAGCAGTCTCCAATTGGAGGACGTCCTGTCCTTCCACCTTTTTGGGATTTACAATTAAGGAGAGCGAAAAATTCCCACTGTTAAATCTATCCCGCAATGCGCGTAGATTGATCCAGAGGTTGTTTGTGGAAAACGTCCGAAATTTACCGAGGCCACTAAATTCATGTTCATGTTCTTTTGGAACTTGGGCTGTCTCTAAAAGTTCAAATTGAGTGAATTTCCCATCAATTAACTTACGATAAATGGCGCCTCCTTTTTTATCTGCAAGGGTTTTTGGCGTCATTTCCATTGCAAACTGAATCCCTTCTTCTAACATAAAGGAAACTATATGAGAATCAACTGTCGCACCTAAGTTATCGCCATTGGATAGAAACGCGATCTCATAACCTTTTTCAATTAATGAGTCTATCAATCCAGTTTCCACTAAGGTAAAATGAATATCTCCATGTCCAGGTGGACACCACTCTTCTTTGGGTTTTGTTAAAGACACAGGAACAAAGTCATCTTTGCTTAGGCGAGGGACTTTGTGTTGGAGAAAACTTGTGGGCAATGTTTGCTGGAATCCAATTCTTTTCAGTTCAGCTTGTGAATCTTCTTGGGTATTATAGGAATCCATTAAAATTAAAGGAATCTCAATGCCATAATGATTCCGAATGTAGGTAACCTGGTCAGCCATGACAGATAAAAAGGAACGATTGTCTTTGATTGGTATTAGTGATTTTGCTTTTTCTAAACCCATGGAGGTACCAAGACCTCCATTTAATTTGATTACAACTAACTTTGCTAAGTTGGCTTTTGTTTCTGGGTAGTGGCTTTGGATTTGCTCTAGGGTGATCTCATCTTGTATTGGGTCTAAATCTCCGACGGTTTCCCAAGATACGATTCCCGTTTCTCCTTTTCGAACTTGGTCCACCTTATCTAAAAAATCTTGAATGAAAGCCTCACTCAATCCTTCACGTTTCATTTTCTCGCGGATCAATTGATCAGAAGTTTCTTTTGAGACTGGCATAGGTTCCCCTCGGTGTTAGTTCAAATCCCCAAGCTGGATGCGGTACGGGACTTCCAGATTTCCTGGTTCCCATAGGAAATATACCAGGATTTCTCTTCCTTCATCCCTTTTTTTGGGCTCATTTTCATTTCGGTCATATTTTGGCATGAACACAAGGAAGTTGTAGATATAGACTATGCGTCCATCACCCCTTTTCTCCTTTTGGATACCCAACTTTTTCGGATCTTCTTTCAGAATCCGGTCAAAAGGCAAAGGGTACAGCCTCTCCCAAGCGAGGGGCAAGGTCTCACGAGCCTTTCGGTAATCAGGTCGACTCTCAGCAAAAAGCCCTTGCGACAAGCCAAACCAGAGAAGCAAACAAAAACCTAAGATTCTCACCGGTCTAGTTTTTAGAGGAGACCATGATATAGATAGACTGCGCACTGTATTCAAAAGCCTGGGAGAGTGAATTGGGGTCAATCCGGGAATTGCCTCTTCCATTTTCTTGGATCAAAGTAACCGATAGAGATGATTTTGAAGTCTGCCAAGAAAAACCAATGCTAAAGCCTCGATTCTTTGAGTATTCATTTCTCGGGTCTGTCCCTGTCCTAGCAATGTTATAGACAAGCGAGGTGTTTTCATTGCCAGCTCTCAGTTGGTTTCCTATGACAGATTGCAAGTATAGGTCAATGGCGGAGTCGGTCCAGGATATCGGTTTTGTATTTGGCTCATTTGTAAAAATTCCACCTAACACGGAAAAGGTATCTGCCAGGTAGTATTCCATACCAAAGGCAAAATTGGTGGTGGCAAATCTTGTGAGCTCACGAATTTCTTGGTCATTCAGAGCGTAGGTAACTCGATTGCCCCGAACACTTACTTGGTCCTGCGAACGAAACTTTTTGTATCCTGACGTATGTATGATATCAAAGGAGGCCAAAAATCGGGAACTTGGAAAATACGCGACACCAGCTCTCAGCTCGGTGGTTTCTGGAATCGATGTGATCATTTTTGGTCGGCTCGTAATCGCACCATTTTCTACTGAAGAAAAACCAGATCCTGTACCTTCAATAAAATCAACAGCAGAACTACCCCGTGGCCTTAAAGAATCCACATACACTTCATTATAGAGCCTACTCCCACCCGTAACAATCGTTCTGCGGATACTTGCCCCCAAGGAGAGTTTAGGCATAGGTTGGAACTGTATACCCAAAACAGGCATTAGCCCAGAGGTAGTACGATTGTCTACGAAACTCCGCATCACGTAAGACAAGTCTGAGAATTGTTGGAATTGAGTCCGAGATATATCCTTGGTGTCATTGATATAATAGAGTGTAGCCCCAACGGAAAGACGGTCATTGATCAAATAGGCAAGGCTTGGACCGATTAGCAACTGATTGTATCTTTCTTTGGTATAGTTCCTTGTCGTATTGATGCTAGGGGCAACCAAGGGGTAGTTTACCTGGTCAGCCCGGTTGTATTCGTAATTGTATGTATTTACAATGGAGAAGGCGAATTTCCATCGATCGTAGTTTTTGAGTAGTCCTATGAAATTTGGATCAAAACCTCTATGTGTTTGGTTATAGGTTTGTCCTGGTGTATCAATATTGATGTAGCTTCTTTTTACATTTTTGAAGTTACTAGCTGAGATCGAAATGCCATCATGATAGGTAAAACCTAATCCAGCAGGGTTGTAGTAGGCTCCCGATGGATCATCTGCAATCGCGGTAAATGCTCCCGCAAGCCCTGCCGCCCGTTCCCCATAAAATCCTTGGATATTATGGAAAGGTTCAGATGCATAGAGACTCGGAACCAAAGCTAAGTATAAGAATAAAGAAAGAAGTAGAAGGGATTTTTGTCTGTATGTCATGGTTTAAATTTGTACTACCGTGCCAGTGATCAAGGTATAGGTAAAAGTGCCATCCTCTTTGAGAACCCCTCTCCAAACCTTAAGGCCAGTCAAATCGGCGGCATCTCCATAGAACTCCGTATAATAGTCATCTGTATTTGTTAAATCGATATTCGAGCCATCACTGGCACTCCCCGTGATGTAGCCCAAGAGGTATTCTTCCAAAGGATCATTGTTTGGATTGATGCCATTCGGATAATATACAGCATAATCTTCCGCAGCAAAGGAACCAGTTCCAAACGTCGTACCAACATTTGAAAGTTTTACAAAGATTTCACCTTCAAAGCGATAGGTTGACTCGTAGTACTTTCCATAGATCGAGGAATCATAAAACCCTAGTTCAGCTTCATCATTGGTTGTGTCAGTTGTTACATCAATATATGCAATGTAATAGTAATCGGCATTGCCTTCTGCATCGAAGGTTTCTTCATAAAAATAAACATTCGCAGCATCCGAATCATCAAAGTAAATGGATCGTAAGTAGCCGCCATCGTTGTCTGTCCGGCCCTCCACTTCCGTACTCACGTAAGAATCACCGCTCTTTACTTCATTTTTGTACTTTAAGGTTACACAACCGCTCGTATTGTTGGCCGACTCACGTTCGCATTCTTCGATCAATGTTTTGGTTTTGGTGAGTGTAGTGTTGCCACGGCCATTGCTTACGGCACGAGTCATGCGCACGAGAGTCTTATCCTTTTTGCCAGATTCGTTGGAGTAACGAACTGATGCATTGACCCGAATGGAACTACCAACAATGGTTACACTTCTGGAAATTGAAGTTAGGACAGCCGTAAGTTCTGTGTTGAACCGGATGACTTTTTGGTATTTCCCATTGGATGGGCAGGCTTGCGGTGTGCCAATAGAATCTGAAAGAGAATAGGAAATCTCGCTATCATAATCGCCAGTCGATAGAGCTCGGAATTGCATAGCAGGTGTAGGTACTTGTTGCCCAAGCTGTGGCAATACCCCTTCATTTTGAAGATTTAAAAGCTCCGCCTTGGCTTCGTCAGGTGACAAACCCAATCGCTCCAATCCATCAACCATCTCATCTAACATAGATTGTGTGATAGATACTGTGGTAAATCCTCCAGGAATGCATGTACCTGGCTTTGATTTTGCTTCCGAATACGCTGCACTCACCAATATCAAATCGCGTTTGGACTCTTGTAAAATCTCCCCCAATACTTCGCCAGCTCCTAACATATCAAATTGAGAGGAGTAACCACTCAGATAAAAGTCGACAGCATCCAAAGCCTTGGAAACACCTCTCGGAGTCTGGCCTGATCGTATGTTAGCACTACCTGTGGTGCTTGGCTTACGCAAAGAGCGAGGGATAGGGACAGCTATGTTTTTAGGTAGCTCAGGATTGATCGCAGAAGAGCCAAGCAAGGCATTTCGGATCAATAACCGGCCTAAAAGATTTTCTATAGAGTTGCTATCATCCTTTTTTTTCTGGCAAGAGCTTACCAAGAGGATAGAGAGAATCAAAGAAAGGATTCGCCACATGCTTGGGTAGGCTAAGGCATTGAGCTAAGGCTGTCAATACCAAAGAGAAATTTGAAAAAAGAGTTTCTTTTTCTCTTCCCTTCCATTCCCTTCTACCCATGCGCAAGCTGCTTCTGCTTTCCTTATTTATATTTTCAGTTGTGAATGTGTACAGCAAAGGAGCACTTTACGTACAAAACCCTAAAGCAAAACTTTTGGCAGAGCCGCAAATGAATGCAGAAGGCAGTTTGCTTCCCTTAGGGGAAAAGTTAACTCCCATCACAGAACAAGGTTTGTTCGTACAGGTAAGGACCAATGAAAAGACAGGATGGGTCTCCAAGTTATTTGTCTCTCCTCTTCCGCCTAGCAGCCAAATCCAATTAGGCAGCAAAAGCCAATCCGTTGAGGCGGTGGTGGCAAGACAAAGGGCCTCTGATTTTACGAAGACTGCGGCCGCTCGAGGGCTTTCTGAAACGGAAAAGATGCGGGTTAGAGGTGGGGCGGATCTATACGATTTCGAAAGTTTGCGTTGGTTGGAATCGCTGGGAACAGAAAGCAAAGTAGATACGAATCAAACAAATGGCACTTCGTCTACTGCATTTGCTAAGCCAGAAGAAAGAAAGGTAGGCTCTGTTTCCGAAGAAACAAAAGCAGAAGTTAAAGTGGGAAGGTCGCTCGCAGCTAGACTCCTAAGAAAATACCCACTCTGGAAAAATAAAGATTTCACCGTCTATCTGGGCCAAGTCGGAAAACAGATTGCCTCTAATTCTTCACGCCCCGAACTGAGTTTCACTTTTGGAGTATTAGATACCGAAGAGGTCAATGCTTTTGCCTGTCCTGGTGGATTTATTTTGATCACAAAAGGTGCTTTAAAAAACATCCGATCGGAATCAGAACTGGCTGGCGTTCTTGGTCATGAAATCGGCCATGTTGCCTTATTTCATTCTGGAGAGTTTATACAAAACAATGTCTATTTAGATATAATTTCTAGTCTCCTTAGTCCACCAGGTGCAGAAGTTGTCAACCAAACAACTGCTAATCTATTGGATGAGATGGAAAAACAATTGTTTGAATCGGGAAGAGACAGCCAAGCAGAGTATGAAGCGGATGAAGCTGGTGTTGTCTATGCGGGTAGTACTGGCTATGGAGTCGCAGGTCTCAGCAACTATTTGATCAGTCTGAGCAAATTGGATAAGGCAGATACTTTAAAAAAGACTCATCCTGATACCTCCAGCCGAATCGCAAAACTGGTGAAAGCCGAAGCGACAGCACAAATCAAAAATGTCCCCTCACCCAAAGAACGTTGGTACCGTTATAAGGCATTTCTGAATTAATGAATCAAAAGTATCTTTTCCCACTTATTTTAGTCGTTATACTCCCTTTATTTTTGATCTTTCTTTTATTTATTTCAGGAGTTTCTAGCTACTTAAACCGAAAGTTTTCGGACGGACTGTTCGCAATCCTACCACACCACTATCATATGTCGGATGAGATTGTTATCATTGATATAGATGAACAAAGCATTGCCAAATATGCCGACGAACTCGCATTTGGGCAATGGCCTTGGAAACGCAATGTATACCCTACTTTACTTAGCTTCACCCACTTGATTCAGCCACCCAAGATTATTTTAATTGATATCATGTTTACGGAGCGATCGGACTATGACCAGGCCTTAATAGATGCAAATGACCAGATCGGTGGCATTTCACATGCCGCAAACTTTCGAATCGACCCTGGTTCAAAAATCCTTCCTACTGTTGCAGAGCGATTCAAAAGATTCGAAATTCCTCTTCCTGACACGAGTCCCTTTCCCATCTATGAGAGTGCGGCTTTTCCCAATGGCGGTATTGGGAATACTACACCCGCAATCCATGTCGTCAATGTGATCCCTGATACAGATGGAGTCCTACGCCGGTTTTCACCCCTTATGCGCTGGCATGAGTTGCACTACCCTACACTCCCCATACAAGCGTTTGCCGAAGGTAAACCATTGGAAATAGAATGGAAGGATGGAGAATTAGAGTTAGAGAGGGAAGATGGGAAGAGAACATCCATCCCTCTTGGCAACAAGGGCTTGGTTCGTACCTATTTTTATTCGGAAGAAGAGGTACGGTCCATCCCTCGTTATTCCGCTGCCGGCATCATAGAGTCGATGAAACAAATCCAAAAAGGCGAAGTGGAAGACCCAGAGCAATTGATTGTTTCTCCCAGCGTTTTTGCCAATAAGATTGTAATTTTAGGTACATCGGCTGCATCCACGCATGACGATGTTGTCATACCCTATGGACTTTTCCCAGGAGTAATGGCACAGTCTGTTTTTGCCTCGAATGTCATCCAAGGACATTGTTTAAGAGAATTGGAAGAATACTTGGGAATACTCTTTGCAGGACTTTTGCTCCTCATCAGCTTATATGTTTTGTTTGTGTCCCAAGCCCATTGGTTTCGAAATTTATTTCCTTTTTTTGCATTCGGTATTTTCCTCTCTGCATTTTACATTCTCTATAGAAATAATCTTGTTTTACCTAGCTCCTATACTCTGATTTCATTTCCGCTTTCCTACCTTCTTGGATTTGCTTACTTAACGTATACAGAAGGAAAAGAAAAAAGAAAATTTAATAGCATATTACGAAACTTAGTCGATCCAGGTGTCGTATCACAAGCCTTAGATGATATGGAAACACTAAAAAGAGGTGGAGAATGGGAAATCACTGCATTTTTTTCTGATGTTGCTGGTTTTTCAAGTATTAGTGAAGAGTTGACAGCAAGTGACTTAGCTCGATTGTTAAATGAGTACCTTTCGGCAATGACTGAAATTCTAAAAGCAAATTCAGGTACCTTGGACAAATACATAGGTGATGCCATTGTTGGGATATACGGTGCACCAATCTTTTACCCAGACCATCCTAAAATGGCCTGTAAATCTGCATTAGAAATGGTAGACCGACTGGAAATTTTACGAAAGCAGTGGATCATTAACAATGATTATACCCCCTCTGCTCGTAATATGAAATTTCGTATCGGACTCAATTGTGGGCTTGCAAAAGTCGGGTTTATGGGTACGGACAGTTTGGCATCTTATACAATGATGGGAGATACAGTAAACCTGGCCTCTCGATTGGAAGCTGCTGCCAAAGATTATGGCATGAATGTTCTCGTCTCAGAAACCATTGAATCTGCCTGCAAAGATGAGTTCCATTTTCGTTTTTTGGACAAAATCCGCGTCAAAGGGAAGGATGCCCCTGTGAAGATCTATGGATTGATTTGTAAGAAAACTGAGGTCACAGAAACTCTTATATCAGGCGAGACAATCTACCGCAATGCATTCCAACTGTATAGTAGCCAACAATGGGACAAAGCCATTCGAAGTTTTGAAGAGGCCATGCACTTTTTTGGTAAAGATGACGCATCTTGCATCGCTTTGATAGAACGTTGTAAGATTTTGTTTCGGGAGCCTCCTCCCCTTACTTGGGATGGGGTATTTACAAGAACGACCAAGTAATTCACTTTTTCCTCGACAAGAAATTCTAAAGGCAAAATCTTCTTAATATGCTTCGGCTTCTCGATACCCTCGAACAATTTTGGGCGAAACTCTATTTTTTCTTACCTGGACATTTGGAGCCTGAGGATTGTTCTGGCAAAGATATATTGATCGTACCTGGATGGGAAGCAGGGAAAGGTTTTTATCGTAGGCTGAAATCAAATTTAGACAATTTAGGGTTTCATGTAGGCATCCTTTCTACTCTTCGCAAACCCAAATCACTCGAAGAGGCAGTACAGCACTTAGCAAAACAAATCCTAACGGCACCTAACGATGTAACTTTGATTGCTCACAATACAGGTGGCTTGGTAGTGCTAATCCTTCCAGATGAGGCCAGACGAAAGGTAAAAAGACTTATTACATTGGGTACTCCGTATCATGGCTCAGAAACATTTAAAAACACTCGGTATTCGTTCTGGGCATACCAATCCGATTGGGTGACAAAGAATTACAAAAATGCCCTCTTCTTTCCTCTTTTCCAACCACTTTCAGCGATAGAAGACTTTTCCTTTTCGCCTCAAGAAAGTACAGAGTTTGGCCAAGGCCGTGACCTCTGGTTTGACATTCCTGGAAACTACAACTTAGTTAGGAGAAAAGAAAATCTCCGAACAATCCGAGAATTTTTAGGCACACCCAAAGACCCTATTATGGCTAGTATTGGTGCCAAACCAAGTTTAGATTTTGCCGCGCCGAAGAAAGTAGAGATCGTAGATTTTTCGAAGTATGATCCAAAACGAAAGTCAGCGAAGAAAACAGTTGCTAAGAAAAAAACGCAGGCAAAGAAAACATCCTCGCCCGCGAAAAAGAAAAAACGCTAAGTTTTAAACCTTAGCCATTTCTTTAGCACAAGATAGACAGCTTTCCATACAGTCTTTGCATTCTTTATGGTGGTCTGCATGTTTTTTACACTCTTTTGCACAGGATTGGCAAATTTCTGCGCAGAGTTGTGCAGACTTCTTAGTAAACGAAGAATTCTGGCTAGCTAAGCTAATAAAAGCATCGCAAGCTGCGATCACTTCTTTTGTAGAGCTCGCACAAGATCCTAAGCTCTTATCTCCACCTGCCATCTCGGAAATACAATGGCTCAAACATAGTTCTGCGGCCAACTTACAGTGGATAGCCGACATTAATGCCTTACTATACTTTGAATTGCCAGAACTCATTTTCATGGATGGATCATGTTTGTGGTCTTCTGCAGCGAGGTTAGAAAGAAGACTTGCTCCTGCAAAAAGTGCAGCGGAATTGGTAACAAATTGTTTGCGATTCATATCATAACTCCTTTTGAATCTAATCTTAAGTAAGGAAAGAATGGTCGAACCAATCTCAGATCAAAAGTCGAATCGTTTGCAAAAATTGTGAATTAGAACTCGGAAAGGATCGAATCTTTCTTGAACTAGGCGCGTTTCTCAATAAAACGAATCGCGAAAGATCACTATTATCTATGAATTGGAGAACATTGTGTTCGTTGTGTTTAGTGCTCTCTAGAGGTGAGTAGGCCTTTTCCCATACTTCTTGGTAGGCGAGTGGACAGGAACAGTCTTTGTGTTCGGAATCTTGTTTGCTTTGGGATTGGTGACAAGGAGGCAGAGATCTTTCTGCCTTTCCGAGAGAAGTCTGGATTTGAGGGCATGCCTCGAGAAGGGAAGAGCGACAAGCCCAAAAGAGGAGAAATCCAACAAGAAGTGTGGCGTTGAGTATTTTTCTTCCCATCATATCTATAGACGAAATCGATTTAAAAAAGATTTCGAATTCCTTTCCAAGCTACCAAAAAGGTACCAACCGTAGATCCAATTTGAGGTAGAAAAAAGATGAGAAAGATTCGAATGACTCTATTTCTCCAAAATCCGGAGACTGTTTCCGAGTCTTCTGCAATCTTTTCAAAATCTTCCACAGTCGGTTTACGTAAATAGGACTCACTCAATGCTGCCACCCAGCCAGCCTTGAAGATCGGAACAAAGGTACCGATGGGTGCCGTTAAAAAAGCAAGAAAAATGGAAATCGGGTGCCCCCAAGCGACCAAAGCTCCGAAAGCGGCTAGACCACCTTTGATCCAAACCAATTGAGAGAGGATGTCGCCGCCCGCTTCTTTCCCTTGCGTATATGTTGTGTAACCAATCAGACCAGCAAAGAAAATCGGATAAATAGCAATCTTAGCATAATCTAACCAAGAACTCTTCGGCAAACTTTCGAGTGGTTCTAAAGGATGCTCATGTTGGATATGCTGTAAGATTCCTTTTAGGTGCCCCGCCCCAACGATAGCGATGATCTTTTTAAATTTACCTTCGAGAGCTACTCTTCTAATCTTTTCTGAAAGATAGATATCTCTTTCATCAATGATAACATTACGAATGGAATCATAACGTCTGGGCAGTTGAGAAAATAGATCATTTAGAATATCTTCACTTTTCATTTCCTCAATCTTTTCAACGGATACATCTTCTTTTACAAACAAAGAAGTGATAAGAGCAGAGAACAAAAATGTCTTAGAAAAAAAACCAACATTTCCCCAGGCACGTTTTAGAGTGGTTTGGATCTCCCGATCGACAGGAACGACTAACAATCCTTTCTCCCTACCCAATTGAATGCCTTTCCTCATTTCATCGCCAGGTCTGACTTTCTGGTTCCCCATTTTTTTTTGGAAAGAGGATAGAATGAGGCTTGAAAGTAGGAGCCACATTTTTCTTTCTTTGAATACCTTAAAGATATCCATTTTTTTCAGATAATCAGGATCTTCTAAAGATTTCATTCTAGAATCACATAACTCAACGCAGATGGCATCCGGTTTTACCTTTTCCACAAGAGCTTCGACGGCTTCTACACTCTTTTCTGAAATATGGGCAGTTCCCAATAAATGAACTTCAGTCTTACCTATGTATTCGACATGATAAGGCTCATCCGTTGTAAAACCTGATTTTCTGCTGCTTTTTGTTTTGGTTGCTGATTTTTTGATTGAAGGCATATGTGGGGAGTTTAATCTCAAAACGATCTGAATGGTTCCATTCTTTAAAGAACAATCTAGATGTCCATAAAATCTAAAATAATCAACGTAGGAATTGCAGATATCAAAGTGGGAGCAGCCGATGTTGTCCTACGTACAACTTTGGGGTCTTGCATTGGGATCGTTTTATATGACCCAGAGCAAAAAATTGGTGCAATCTCCCATATAATGTTAGCAAAAGACCCCACCGGAAAAGACAGCCTCAAGTTCCCACACAAATATGGTGAAACTGCGCTGCCCGAACTCATTCGGATGATGAAAGAAGCAGGTTCGCCTGTTGGCAAATTTTCTTGCCGTATGTTCGGTGGTGCCTCGATGTTTAAAGGCATCAATTCCAATTTTTTACAAAACATTGGAGAACAAAATATACAAATCGTAAGAAAGTTTATGGAAGACCTCAAAGTACCCATCATCGTAGAAGATGTGGCTGGGAACGAAGGCAGAACGATCAGTTTGTATTGTGATGATGGAAGAGTTTTATTAAAAAAAGCGGGTATGGAAAAATACCTATATAAGGTGCGTTAGTCGGCTATGGAAAAGGATAAAGTTGATCTCGTTTTAAAAGACATTACAAAACTTCCTTCCATTTCCTCTGTGGTAACGAAGGTACTGGAAAAATTACAAAAGCCCGATGTGAACATCACTGATTTAGCTACTGAGATTTCAAAGGACCCTGCTATCACTGCTTCCGTCATCAAACTATCAAACTCAGCCTACTACAGAGCATCAAAGCCAATCCGTACTGTCCAAGAGGCTCTGATGACTTTGGGCACAAAAACTGTCAAAGAAATCGTTTTGGTCACAGCCGCAAAAGGTATCCTAGCACAAGACTTAAACCAATACCAATTGGAAGCTGCCCAATTGTGGACGGCATCTTTGTTGGTTGCCGAGATGTCGAGTAAGATCTCCATACACAAAAAACTCGGTCTAGATAAAGACCTAGCCTTTACCTCTGGTCTTTTATGTAGCGTTGGCAAAATCGTTTTAGCTCAATTCTTTCAGCCTGTTATGAACGACTTACGTGCAGAGTTAAAGGACTTTAAAGAACCCTTCCCTGTATTAGAAAAGAAGTACTTTGGCTATACACATATGGAAGTCTCCGAAATTTTACTCAAACAATGGAACTTCCCAAATGAATTAGTAGATGTGGCGGCACATTATCTAAACCCCGAGGCTTCTCAAGTGAACCCATTGCTCACGAGTGTGGTCCACGTTGCGAGTATTCTGATTGTTGTTTCGGGGATCGGAATCGACATCGGTGGAGAATCGGTTCCCCTCTCCCCCTTTGCCCTGCAGAAGACAGGTATCACCGATTTAGATATCCAAAACTATTTTACTCATATACCCGATCTACAAGCTGGTCTTGCTGATCTCTTAAATATGTAAAATGAACCTGATATTAATTGGCCCACGCGGTGTTGGGAAGTCAAAAGTCTCACGCTCTCTTTCAAAACTTTTACAATTTCCAGTTGTATCTACTGACTCTGTAGCAGTTTACGAAGAAGGTGGACTGAGTATCCCCGAAATTGTAAATAAACATGGATGGAAACATTTCCGTGAACTAGAATACCAGATTTTAAAAAAATTAGAATATGCTCATAATCTGATTTTAGATTGTGGAGGTGGGATTCTGTTTGACCTCGCAGAAGATGAAACTGAGATCATCAGTCAGAGAAAATTGCATTTACTCCGAAAAATTGGTAAAATTATTCTTTTGGAAAGAGATTTTGATGAGCTTGTTGGCAAAGTGATTGGAGATAAAACTAGGCCGGATCTTTCCAATAAAAAAGCATATTCTGAAATTCTAACTAAACGCCTTCCCCTCTATAGAGAGGCAGCGCACCACATCTGCCAAGCGGACGGCAAGTCCAAAGAAGAAATAGCAAAAGAGATCAAAAAGTTACTCTTACTCTGAATTTTTTTCCATTTTGCCTATATTTTTAGCATTTTTTGGTTCCGCCTCATTCCTGACCGTCTTGTTTAGTTCCTACCAAACTTGCTTATGGGTACTACCCTATTTTTGCTCACTTTATAAACAATACGTCTATAATGAGAGCTAAATGCCTTATAGTAGTACATTTTTAATTTTCTCCATTTGCTCAAAATCATCACAAATTGCTGATTTCAAAAGGATTCGACATGAAATCCTTTTTTGAAAACAAGGTACATTACTTGCTTCAGGAAGGATACCCATGCACACAGAACGACATCCTTACTCTCTCCCAAGCCTTGGACCCCAAGCGCAAGGCATGTACGACCCAGCAGATGATAAAGACTCTTGTGGGGTCGGTTTCATTGCCAATTACAAGGGCAAACGCTCCCGTGACATCATAGACAAAGGTATCCGCCTCATGTGCAATCTAGAGCACAGAGGTGCAGAAGGAGCAGACCCAAAGACTGGAGATGGTGCTGGGATCATGATCAATATCCCCGATGCCTTCTTTCGAAAAACACTGCCATTTAACCTTCCAAAAGAAGGCGACTATGCAGTTGGGTTTCTATTTTTGCCCCAAAACAAAGACACACGAGAGGCCATAGAAAACGTAATCGAGAAAATCATAGTCGATGAAGGTGAAGAATTCTTAGGCTTTCGAGATGTCCCTGTGAATAAAGAGTATGCGGGCGTTGTAGCATCAAAGACCATGCCTGTCTTCAAACAGGTGTTTATCGGAAAAAAATCAAAAAAGATCAAAACCTCTGATGAGTTTGAAAGAAAGCTTTTTCTGATCCGCCGTCTGATAGACAGAAGGATCCGAACAGAATATAAATTGGATAGATCGCAGTATTATGTACCAAGTTTTTCTTCTCGTACGATTGTATACAAAGGAATGTTATTGGGTGACCAGGTCAAAAAATTTTATGAAGACCTAAAATCCCCAGATCTAACTTCTGCATTTTGCCTCACCCACACTCGTTTCTCAACCAACACCTTCCCTACTTGGGATTTGGCGCACCCATATCGCCAAATCGCTCACAATGGGGAAATCAATACGCTCCGGGGCAATATGAACTGGATGGCCGCAAGGCAGATGGTCATGGAATCTCCGTTATATGGAGATGAGCTTAAGAGAATGTTGCCCATCGTCATGGAAGGACAATCGGATACAGCTACTTTCGATACAGTTTTAGAACTACTCGTGATGGGTGGAAGAAGTTTGCCACATGCGGTAATGATGATGATCCCAGAAGCATGGTCAAAGAACAAAGATATGGATCCTGACCGCAGAGCATTCTATGAATACCATGCGACGATTATGGAACCCTGGGACGGCCCAGCAGCCATTGCTTTTACAGATGGTAGAATCATCGGCGCAACTTTGGACAGAAATGGACTAAGACCTGCTCGTTATGTTGTGACCAAACAAGATGAAATCATCCTTTCTTCAGAAGCTGGTGTACTCAACCTACCTCCTTCTGAAGTTGTAAAACAGGATCGTTTGCGACCAGGCCGGATGTTACTCATCGATATGGAAAAAGGCCAAATCCTAGACGACGAAGAAATCAAAAAACAAATTTCTACTCAGAAACCATACCGTAAATGGGTGGAAGAAAAAATGATCCGTTTGGGTTCTTTGCCAGATCCAGATTTCGTAAAACAACCGCAACACGAAACCATCCTAGAAAGGCAAAGAGCCTTTGGCTACACCCATGAAGATGTTTTTACGATCATTAAACCTATGGCTGTCAATGGTGAAGAACCAGTCGGTTCCATGGGTGTTGATTCCGCTTTGGCTGTGCTTAGCGAAAAACCCCAACCCCTCTTCCGCTATTTTAAACAAAATTTTGCGCAGGTGACCAACCCTCCTATCGATCCCATCCGAGAAGAATTGGTGATGGAGCTGACTACCTATATCGGTCCAGAGGGAAATCTTTTAGATGAGACAGCCGAGCACGCGCATCGTTTAGAATTGGAACACCCAATTCTTACCAACGAAGATTTTGAAAAAATCAAACAGATTAGCGAGGGGCATTTCAAATCTAAGACCTTTGAAATTCTATTTGAACCGAACAAAAAGCACGATATGAGAAACTCTCTAGATCGTGTCTGCAAAGAAGCAGCAAAAGCAATCCGTGAAAATGGTGTGAACTTAATCATCCTCACAGACCATGGAGTTTCGGCCGAAAAAGCGGCCATACCTTCACTATTAGCTGTAGCAGGCTTACACCATTTTCTCATCAGAGAAGGATTAAGGACACGTGCTGGCATCGTCCTTGAATCAGGGGAACCCAGAGAAGTCGCTCACTTTGCGTTGTTATGTGGTTACGGAGCAAATGCTATCAACCCTTACCTGGCATTCGAAACGATTGCAGACTTAACTCAACAAGGTCTTATCCCTGAAATCAAAGAGTATAAGGATGCAAAGAAAAAGTACATTAAGTCCATTGGCAAAGGTCTTTTTAAAGTCTTCTCTAAGATGGGAATCTCTACTTTGCAATCGTATTGCGGGGCACAGATCTTTGAGGCGGTAGGACTCGATTCTGAACTAGTGAACTATTACTTTGCTGGTACCCAATCAAAGATTGAAGGTCTATCTCTCGAGATGTTGGAAGAGGAAACTGTTCGCCGCCATAAAAATGCATATGACCCAAGGTTTTATCCCAATAACCTGGAACCAGGCGGAGTCCATTATTTCCGAAAAAATGGAGATACTCACCTATACACACCAACAACCGTACACAAATTACAGCAAGCAGTGCAGACAGGGAATTACCAAACTTTCAAAGAGTTTGCCCAATTGATTGATAACCAACATGATCGATTGATTACACTCAGAAGTTTGTTCCAATTAGATTTTGAGGGTTCAAAGGAAATCCCTTTGGATGAGGTAGAGTCCGTAAAATCAATCTTGAAGCGATTCCAAACAGGAGCTATGAGCCATGGTTCAATCTCTTGGGAAGCCCATACCACACTTGCGATAGCGATGAATAGAATTGGCGCAAAGTCGAACACAGGCGAAGGTGGGGAAGACCCAATCCGTTTCAAAACCCTTCCGAATGGTGATTCTATGCGCTCTGCCATCAAACAGGTAGCCTCTGCTCGTTTTGGTGTTACCATGGAATACCTAACAAATGCTGATGACTTACAAATTAAAATGGCTCAAGGCGCAAAACCAGGAGAAGGTGGTCAGCTCCCAGGCCATAAGGTAGATGATTATATCGGAAGACTTAGATATTCCACTCCAGGTGTGACACTGATCTCTCCACCACCTCACCATGATATTTATTCCATTGAGGATTTGAAACAGTTGATCTTTGATCTAAAAAACTCAAACCCACGCGCAAGGGTTTCTGTAAAACTCGTTTCTGAATCAGGTGTAGGAACTGTGGCGGCGGGAGTAGCAAAAGCTCATGCTGACCATATTTTAATTGCAGGGCATGAAGGTGGAACGGGTGCAAGCCCTATCTCATCCATTCACCATGCTGGTACACCATGGGAGCTTGGTCTTTCGGAAACTCACCAAACTCTCGTTGCCAATGGGCTTCGGGACAGAGTGTACTTAGCAGTTGATGGAAAGCTCTTAACCGGTAAAGACGTTGTCGTTGGAGCATTACTAGGTGCGGAAGAGTTTGGATTCTCTACTTCTGCACTAGTTGCAGTAGGATGTATCATGATGCGTAAATGTCATTTGAATACATGCCCAGTCGGTGTTGCGACTCAGGATGAGTTCCTCAGAAGCAAGTTTACCGGTAAACCAGAGTACGTTGTGAACTTTATGACTTTCGTTGCAGAAGAAGTGAGAGAGATCATGGCAAAACTTGGTTTCCGAACATTTGAAGAGATGATAGGTCAGGTTGAAAAAATTAAGTTCAAACGTCCACACCACCACTGGAAAGCCAGAGGATTGGACTTTACGAAAGTTTTACATAGACCAAACCCAATCTTTCCGACAGGTCTATATCGAGCTAAAGAACAAAACCACCATTTAGATGAGCAGATTGACAATGAACTCATCCGAAAAGCAAGGGCGGCTATTGACCACCAACAAAAGTTAGAAATCAATGCTCCCATAGTGAATTTAAATCGTTCAGTGGGCACTATGCTCTCGCACGAAGTCACAAAGAAATATGGTTTGGAAGGATTAAAGGAAGATACCATAAAGATCAACTTTGAAGGTACAGCAGGCCAATCCTTTGGCGCCTTTATCACTCACGGCATGACCTTTAAGCTAGTTGGCGAGGGCAATGACTATGTTGGGAAAGGACTTTGTGGCGGAAAACTGATCTTTGAAACTCCAAAATCTGCTCCCTACCCTGCCGAAGAAAACATCATCATTGGAAACACCTGCTTCATTGGTGCAACCAGTGGCCATGCCTATATCAATGGCTTGGCGGGGGAAAGATTTTGTGTCAGAAATTCTGGCGCAGTGGTTGTTGTTGAAGGCACAGGCGACCATGGTTGTGAATACATGACAGGTGGACGTGCCGTTATCCTTGGCGATATCGGCAGAAATTTTGCGGCAGGTATGTCCGGAGGAATCGCTTACATTTGGGATCGGAAAGGTACAGCTAAGACAATGATCAACCAGGAAATGGTAGAATTAGAAAGCATAACAGATGTAACTGAGATTGCAGAAGTTAAATCTCTAATTGAAAATTTAAAGCTATACACTGGATCTAAAAGAGCCACTGAGATCCTTGCAAACTGGGACCAAGAGTTGCCAAAATTTATCAAAGTAATTCCAACAGATTACAAAAAAGCATTACTTAAGATGAAAAATGGAACAGATGCTTCCGCACAGAAAAAAGAGGGGGTTGGAGCACGTGGGTAAACCAACAGGATTTTTAGAGTTCAAAAAAGAGTACCTTCAAAAAATCGCACCTAACGAAAGGATCAAAAATTATAAAGAGTTTGAGAAGTCCTTTCCAGACGATACCGCCAAACAGCAAGGTGCACGCTGTATGGATTGTGGCATTCCCTTTTGCCATGGGGATACAGGTTGTCCGGTAGACAACCTCATCCCTGAATTCAATGATTTTGTTTTTAAGGGCAGATGGAAGGAAGCTTGGGAAAATCTTAGCAAAACAAATAACTTTCCTGAATTTACAGGCAGATTATGCCCTGCTCCTTGTGAGTCTGCCTGCACGTTAGGTATCATTGAACCGCCAGTTTCCATCAAAGCAATTGAAAGAACAATTGTTGATCGAGCCTGGGATGAAGGTTGGGTCATACCAGAACCCGCGTCAAAAAAGTCGGGTAAAAAAATTGCAGTGATTGGCTCTGGGCCAGCAGGCCTTGCTTGTGGACAACAATTGGCCAGGGCTGGACATAGTGTTACCATTTTCGAAAAGAATGATAGAATCGGTGGGCTCCTCCGCTATGGTATCCCCGATTTTAAAATGGAAAAACGCCATATTGACCGTCGCATGAAGCAAATGGAGGCAGAAGGAGTTATATTTAAAACCAATGTAAATGTTGGTAAAGATATCTCCACAAAACAGTTGCAAGCTGATTTTGATGCGATTGTTCTTGCCTGCGGTTCCGAAGTCCCTAGAGATCTCCCTCTACCTGGAAGAGAACTTAAAGGTGTTCACTTTGCCATGGAATTCCTTGGCAAAAATAACAAGTATGTTGCAGGCGACCAATTGGAAATCATCTCCGCAAAAGACAAACATGTCATTGTAATCGGTGGTGGCGATACTGGATCGGATTGTGTCGGAACTTCCAACCGACATGGAGCAAAGTCAATCACTCAAATTGAGTTGTTCCCAGAACCACCAAAAGAAAGAGATAGCTCAACGCCTTGGCCATTGTATCCCAAAATGTACAGAACGTCCACATCACACGAAGAAGGTGTAAATCGCAAATGGGCAATCTCTACTTTGGGTTTCAAAGGAAACGAAAAAGGTGAGTTGACCTCTATCTATGGCACAGAGGTAAAAGAGGAGAACGGAAAATTAGTCCCTGTCCCTGGAACTGAGTTCGAGTGGCCGGCCGACCTAGTTCTACTAGCCATGGGATTTGTGAACCCGATCCGCGATGGGCTTCTTGAAGATTTGATTCAGGAAGGGATGGAACTTGACCCAAGAGGGAATGTCAAAGCATCCTTTGGTACAAAGCCTGGTTCCTTTGCCACAAGTTTACCAAAGGTATACGCCTGCGGTGACGTGCGTAGAGGCCAGTCTCTTATCGTTTGGGCAATCTCGGAAGGTAGAAAGTGCGCCGAACAAGTGCACCAGTTTCTCACACAAGAGGTAGAAGTTTAAGATCTATCCATAGGGATGGAACACTTTTGACACACTTCCTCCGCAGAAGGGTATTTGTCCGAGGGAGTGTCACTGAGTCCATCCTTAACTTGAAAAAACTTCTTGCTTTGATTGTAAATTATGGAGACGATTGGAAAGGAAAGCCTGAAAATGGCAAATCCTACGATTGAATACGTAAGGTAATATTCTAACATAAGAGTTTAACTTTGAAATCTGTCCTAAGAACTCATATTCACACCCCCCTTTTGTTTGTATTGCTTCTTTCGGTACCAATGTTTGCCGAAAACGTCCTCCTCAAGCGAGGTGGTACTGTGAAAGGAAAGATCATTGAACAAGACCAGAACAAGCTAAAGATCCAGAAAGAAGATGGAACGGTTGCAACGATCTCCAAATCAGAAATATTAAAAGTTGTCTACAAAGAACATATCACTGCGGCCGAAGAAGAAAAGCTTAGAAAGGCTGAAGAAGAAAAAGCTAGACTTCAGCAAGAAAAAGAAAGACAGAAAGAAGAAGAGCGACAAAAGAAAGAACTCGCAGAAAAGGAAAAGGCCGATAAAGAAAACGCAGATAAAAAAGCAAAAGAAGATGCAGAAGCCAAGAAGAAGCGAGAGGCAGAAGAAAAACTTGCCCAAGAAAGCCGAAAGAACTTAACACGTGGTGGTGCTGTTTGGCGATCAGCGGTTTTGCCTGGTTGGGGTCAGTACCGCCAAGGTAGGAAGGTTGTCGCATTTGTGTATCCGACATTGATTGCCGTCGGACTTTTCTTTACCTACGAAGAAAATCGCTATTATTTAAATGCAAAGCGTGATTATAACAACCTAGACAATCCTTATACAGAGACTGGTTATATCCGTGCCATTTTGGGAGCTGGCCCTGTGGTCAGCGCTGTTCCGGCAGACCCGCTGTTTGCGTACACAGCGAACGAAATATCTCCTTTCAAAGGACAGAGAGAGTCCGTAGAAAAGCACTACCGCCAAATGCAATACATCGGGGGAGCCACTGCCCTACTCTATGCATGGAACGTATTGGACGCTTTCTTGTTCCATCCTAAACAATCTGTAGCTGACCTCCAAGTCCCAGAAGAAAAAGACAGGTTCTATGTTAAAACCACAATGGACCAATTGGATGCAGTGCCATTCTCTTCTTTCTTTGAACGTCGCTTCGAAACAAAAACAAACGTCGGTTACCAATTCGTCTTCTAACACCCCTTATCCGAATAGAATGAATATTGAATGATTCTAATATTCATTCTATTCGGTTCATGACAAAAATCAATACCAAACAGCCTATCTGAAATCCTGAAAATGTAGCACAGCTTTCGTCTGTTTTCTTAAACGGTAAGATTGTGAGTGAGAGATATAAAAATCATTCGCAGGAACTGTGACTTAGGAGTACGACATTGACTACAGAAAAACCTCAATATGACGATTTTATCGTGAAAGGGTTTATCATTTCAGCGTTGATCTGGGGCCTCGCATCTATGTTAATCGGTGTGATCATTGCCTTTCAATTGGTTTATCCACAGCTGAATTTTGAACTACCTTGGATTTCCTTTGGTAGATTACGCCCTCTTCATACCAATGCCGCCATCTTTGGCTTCGCTTTAAGTGTAATTTTTGCAACGGCATACCATACAGTACAAAGACTTTGTCGTATCCGTATGTGGAATGATAAACTTTCGATCGCCCATTTGGCATTGTATAATTTATCGATTGTCTTAGCAGCGATCACCTTGCCGCTAGGACTCTCCCAATCAAAGGAATATGCTGAACTTGAATGGCCAATCGATCTACTCATCGTTGTCTGGTATGTAATCTTTTTGGTAAATTATATGGCTACCATCTTCAAAAGAAAAGAAGAGCAGATGTATGTGGCGATTTGGTTCTACCTCGCTTCCTTCATCACAGTTCCTTTGTTGTTCATTGTGAATAACATAGTAATCCCTGCATCCTTCTTAAAATCATACTCGGTATATGCTGGATTATTCGATGCAAATATCCAATGGTGGTATGGTCACAACGCTGTTGCGTTTGTTTTAACCACTCCATTTTTAGGTTTGATGTATTACTATCTACCTAAGCATATCAAACAGCCGATTTATTCTCACAGACTTTCCATCATTCATTTCTGGTCTTTGATCTTCATCTACATTTGGGCAGGTCCTCACCACCTTCTTTACACACCACTCCCAGATTGGTTACAAACAGCCGGGATGGTATTTTCGATCATGCTCTGGATGCCGTCTTGGGGAGGTATGTTGAATGGATTCCTTACCCTTACACAAGCAAAGGATAAGATCAAAGTCGATGCTACGCTTAAGATGATGCTCGCTGCCGTCACTTTCTACGGTATGTCTACGTTCGAAGGACCCTTACTTTCCATTAGAGCTGTTTCAGCTCTTGGCCATGATACAGATTGGATCATTGGACACGTTCACTCGGGAACTCTTGGTTGGGTTGGTTTCATGTCAGCAGCAGCACTTTACTATTTAGTTCCTAGGATGTGGAATGCAAATCTGTATAGTGAGCGACTCGCTAACATCCATTTCTGGTTAGGAACACTTGGTATCCTACTCTATATCATCTCAATGTGGGTTTCTGGAATTACAGAAGGTACAATGTGGCGCACAGTAGGAGAAAATGGTGAGCTAATCTATAAAGATTGGATTGAGATCGTTGAATATTTAAAACCATATAGACTCTTCCGTGCTATTGGGGGAACACTATACCTTACTGGTATCATTCTTATGGTATATAATTTTATAAAGACAATTCAGTCGAAAGACAGTGGTTTTGTGGAACAAGATCTTAGAATTGGAGTGAGGGCATAATGTTAGGATTTAATAAACTATTAGATTGGTTTTCAAACATTGCAGACCATTGGGACACAAAAGGAGTAAAATTCACGGTTTACGCAACTATAGCGGTCTTGATTGGAGGATTATTTGAACTCATTCCTCCATTCTTCCTGACAAAAACTGTGACTCCGATCTCAACAGTGAAGCCATACAATGCACTAGAGTTAGCTGGAAGAGACGTGTATCAAAAAGAAGGCTGTATGAGCTGCCATACGCAAATGGTGCGACCTTTTAAATGGGAAGTAGACCGCTTTGACCCTACAAAAAAATTAGGTAGAGATGGGTATTCAAAAGGTGGAGAGTTTGTGTATGACCATCCATTTCTATGGGGTTCCAAACGAACAGGCCCAGATTTAGCTCATGAATCTTTGATGCTCAGATCTGATGAGTGGCATAAGAACCATTTACTAAACCCGAGAACTTTGGGTGGGGTTCCCAATTCAATTATGCCTGCTTATCCATGGCTGTTTGATGCGGATAATGTTGTGGATGCCGATGAAATCATCAGCCATATGAAGGCACTTGCGAAAGTAGGAGTTCCCTATACAGAAGCAGATTATCTAAAAGCTAATGAACTTCTGAAAGGCAAAACAGAAGGTGATGCTCTGGTTGCTTATTTACAAAAGTTAGGTCGAGACTCTGCAGAACTTCAGAATACAGTAAAGTAGGAAGATATGACAGAATCAGATATCCTAATAGTTTACAAAGGGTTACGATTGCCAGTACTCGTTCTGGCAATCGGATACATCATCTATTATGTGTACAAAGTACGAACCAAAGAGGAAGTCGAGCGCCCAGCACAAAGAATGCTCGAGGAGGATTAATTTATGAAACAACCTAAAGAAGTAGATGGCATTTACCAAGCTGATAACCCGATGCCAACTTGGTGGCAGTTGGTATGGTTGCTCACAATCATATTTTCTGTAGGCTATGTGGTTTACTTTCATTGGTTTTCGGATTGGCCGCAAGAAGTTGCCTATGCAAAAGAAGTGGCTGAGCATGAAGCAAAGTATCCTAACAAGCCAAAGTTAGTGGAAACAGCCGATGGATCGAATCCCTTCCGTGAGGATGCTGTGGCCATCAAAGAAGGAGAAGCTACATACAAACAAATCTGTGCAGCCTGTCATGGACCAAATGCAGAAGGCGCTGTCGGACCTAGTCTCGTAGACGCTGAATGGATACATGGAAACACAGATAAAGAAGTGTTTGCAAATGTAATGGGTGGAATTGGTCCAGAACGCCAAAAGTTAAATCGCGGCGGTATGCCAGCTTGGAATGGATTGGGTGCTGATAAGGTTTACTCTATCATGGCATGGTTGGCTACCAAAAATCAAACATTGGTCAAGGCAAAGTAAGATGATTATTTCGAGACCACAATCAGGTAAAATCAGAACAAGACGCAATTGGGTGATGGGATTTTTAGTCGCCCTCTTCTTCTCAGCTCCTTGGGTCATATTGCCTTCGGGTAGCCCATTGATTCGATTGGATATCCCAAATCGAATGTTTCATTTGTTTGGTGGTCTCTTTATTCCTCAGGAGGGCTTAATCCTATGGTTTTTTCTTTTGACTATGGGCTTATCTCTCTTTTTCTTTACTTCTGTCATTGGTCGTGTCTGGTGTGGATGGGCTTGCCCACAAACCATTTACACGGATTTTTTTGATCGAATTGGGAGGCTCATTCTGGATAGCAAATACGGAAAAAAGGATGCCCCCATTTTCAAAAAGTACATTGTGTACTCTATTTGGCTTTTGGTTTCCTTCGTTGCTTCATTTCATTGGATCGCCTACTTCGTCAGTCCATATGAAATGATAGGAGCGTATGCCAAAGGTTCCTTCGAAACATATTTTTATTTTACATTATTTTTTACTGGCGCAATGTTTATCGATATCGGTTTTATTCGCGAACAGTTCTGTAAATATGCATGCCCATATGCTAGATTCCAAACGCTTCTTATGGATGAGCATTCCTGGAATGTAACTTATGATTACAAACGTGGAGAGCCAAGGAGAGATAAAAAAACACAAATTGGCGATTGTATCGCTTGCAATATGTGTGTTGTGGTTTGTCCTACCGGAATCGATATCCGTGAAGGATTACAAGTTGGCTGTGTTGCTTGCGGTAAGTGTGTCGATGCCTGCACTAGTATCATGGCGAAAGAAAATAAAAAAACTTTGATCGGTTATTTTTCTCTAAGTCAAATTGAAACAAGAGGTCCAATCAAGTGGATCCGACCTAGAACAGTTATCTATGCCATTTTATTGAGTATCGTATTGGTGGGTGCCTCTTATAAACTCATCACTAGACTGCCCTTTTCTATGATTGCGGCAAATAACAAATCTATGCCTCCGGTTCTTTTAACAGACAATAGGCTAAGAGCATTTGTATCTCTTAGAATTCAGAACATTGACCCCAATGAACAAGAATATAAGATTGAAGCATTGGATATTCGTCACAACAAAAAAATCCAAATACTCTCTGGTGAGGGGACTACCTTCACATTAAGATCAGGAGAGCTCAAGAGCTTTTCTGTCGTCTTAGAAACAGATGTATTAACAGCCTCTGAAATCTCTGAATCATTCATTCCAGGTTTAATTCGGCTAAGCAATGCACATGACCCAAGCCTCAAACTGGAAAAAGCCTTATCATTAAAAATACCAGGTACTTAATATGTTCAAAAATCTCGACCCCTCTTTACGAAAAGCTATGTATGTGGTACTCGCTGCCTTTTTATGTTTGGTGGGAGCCACCTTTTATACGATCCGACTTACCTACCAACAATATGAACCTGTTATGGATAAGGATTACTATGAAATTGGATTGAACTATGAAAAAACAATCCGTGACCAAAAAGAGTTAATGTCTGCTGGCTATAGACTTGATTTAAATTGGGGAGCAAATGCAGACATTCTACCCAAGGAAAATTTGATCCTCCAAGTCTCTCTCTTACAGAATGAATCAAAGGTTCCTAGTGAAGAGGTAAAGTTAATATTAGAAAGAAATGCAACTGTTTCCAAAACACTACGATTGGTTTTAAATGAAAAGGAAACAGGAGTGTTCTCAGCGAAACTTCCTGATTTGGATCCAGGGACTTGGAATACGAGAGTCATAGCAAAAATCGAAAACCGTTACTTTGAAAAACAGGGCCAGATCATTGTCCGATAGGCAAAATAGATGCAAACTAAATTAAGTGTTTCTAGCCTGGAACTTTGTTCCCATTGTGGGAATCCGATTGAACTTGTTCGGATCCAATCAAAAATTGATGGCCTAGATAAATACTTTTGCTGCGAAGGGTGTGAGACGGTTTACTCGCTCGTTCATTCAATCTCCGCTGACAATTATTATAAACTCCGAGGATCCCAAACTGTTGAAAGAGTAAGCCGCGAGGAGCATGAAGACTTTGATATTGATTCTTTTGATTCGCCTGCTGTTTTTGAAAAATACGTAACCCTTCAAAATGGAATCGCTGAAGTATATATAAGAATCACCAATATACACTGTGCCGCCTGTGTTTGGTTAAACGAAAAGGTTCTCTCCGAAGCCAAAGGTGTTCTGTCTGCCAAAATCAACTTTGCTTCAGGCAGAGCAAAAGTAAGCTTCGAGCCAAGTACAATCAAACTATCATCTATCATCCGATTGATCCGAAACATAGGTTATAAGGCCCAACTCTATGCCCCGGGACAAAAAACACAGACCCAGAAAAAAAGCTTACAAACTCTCTTTATGCGTATTGGCATTGCTGGCTTCGCATTTGGCAACATGATGATCTTGAGTGTTGCTCTTTATAGTGGTTACTTTTCAGGAATAGATACAAATTTTAAGAGATTATTTCACTATGCCTCTTGGTTTTTTGCAACGCCCGCCTATCTATACTCTGGCTATCCTTTTATGAGAGGTTTTTTCCAAAGTATAAAACAAAAAACTCTAACTATGGATTTTCTTCTTTTTTTGGGGATCTCACTCGCCTACTTTTATTCTGTCTTTGTTACTTTAACAGATAGAGGCGAAGTGTATTTTGACTCAGTTGCGATGATCTATTTCTTTATTTTAATCGGTAAGTACTTTGAGGAAAAGGCAAGGTTTAAAGCTTCCGAAGAAATAGAATCACTGCTCTGTAAATTACCAGAGTCAGCAATTTTGGTTGTGGAAGGTGTCGAAACTCAGGTAGAATCAAACCGCATCAAACAAAATGATCGAATTAAGATTCTACCAGGTATGCGAGTACCTGTGGATGGAATCATCGAAACCAATCTGGTACTCGTTGACGAATCATTTCTAACGGGCGAATCCAAACCAATCGAAAAACAAAAAGGTGACAAATTGCTCGCAGGTTCTCTTGCCTTGGATTTTCCCATTGAGTTGATTGCAAGTTCTGATTACCATGCCTCTACCCTTTCCAATTTGAAGGTCCGCTTGGAGGAGGCACTCCTGACAAAACCTAAAATCCAAGTCCTCACCGAAAAAATTGCATCTTATTTTATAAGTATCGTTTTTATCATTGCGCTGCTCACCTGTGCCGTCTGGCTCATTCGAACAAATTTTGACATTGAAAGAGCTTTGGTATATACTATCTCGGTCTTAATCGTTGCTTGTCCTTGTGCTCTTGGAATTTCTGTGCCTACAGCTTTGGTTATGAACCATATCGTAAATTCCGAACATGGTGTACTTTTAAAAAATCCTAGTGTGATAGAGCCCCTTTCTCAGATTGACATTATTTTTTTGGATAAAACAGGGACATTGACAGAAGGAAAATTCCAAGTTAAAAGCAATACCATATCCGATCTATATTTACCTGTTGTGTATCATCTCGAACGAGAACTGAACCATCCCTTGGCTAAATCCATCGTACGGTATTTAAAACCGCTGGTAGAGTCATCTCCGTCAACATCTCAGATCGAAAAAAAATCTTTCCAAGCAATACCTGGGCAAGGAATCAAAGCAATCGTTAGCCTTGGGGCTGAGGATTGGATTGTTCTACTTGGCAACCATAGACTGATGGATATCAACGAAATCCCTTGGCCTCGAGAAAGCACCGAAGAAGGCACCTCTGTTCATTTAGCCATAAACGGGATCTACAAAGGACAGATGAGTTTATCTGATTCCATTCGACCTGGTGCGCAAAATTTAGTAACTTCATTGCAGAGCCGTATCAGCCAAATCGTTCTATTATCGGGTGATGGAGATTCAGCCGTTGCTGCCACTGCCGAGGAACTACAAATCAACGATTTCGAGTCAAACCAAAGCCCAGACGACAAATGGAAAAAGATAGAATCGGCAAAGAATCAGCACAAAATCGTAGCTATGGTTGGGGACGGGATTAATGATAGTCTTTCTCTCGCGGCAGCAGATGTCTCAATCTCACATACAGAAGCAGAAGACCTATCCTTAGAAAAATCTGACGTCGTCTTGACCTCCGGAAATCTAAATGGAATCACATTTGCTATCGAATCTGCAGCTCTAACAAGAAGGGTAATTAAACAGAATATTATAATTTCTTTATGTTACAATTCCATCATGTTACCTCTTGCCGTTTTTGGTTTTATGCTGCCAGTTCTATGCTCAGTATTTATGGCAAGTTCCTCATTGACTGTTATCTTAAATTCTCTTTCCATCAGATATCGGAGGAACTAAAATGGAGGCACTGTACCTTACCATCCCTATAGCGACCGTGATTGCTTTTTTCTTTTTGTGGCTATTTGTTACCGCGATTAAAAAAGGACAATTTGAAGATATCGAAGCACCAAAGTACCGAATCTTTTTTGAGGATGATCTTCCATCTGATAGGGAAAAGGGTCAAAAATGAATCCCGAATCTCTAGGATTGTTGGGCTCGGCTTTTCTCTTTGGCCTCACGAGTAGCGTGCACTGCGTTGCTATGTGTGGTCCGATTGTGAGTCTCTTACAAAAGTCTGCACCCAAGAATCAGGTTTTTTTTCTACATCAATCTGGGAGATTGTTTTCCTATCTCCTGATGGGTATATTCCTTGCTTCTCTCGGGAAGGGTGCCAACTCCTTTGGTAGCTTGGTTGAAATCCAAAACATTGCAGGAATACTCTCAATTTTGATGATTATAATGCTTGGATTTCAATACCTTGTCAGAGGGAAGAGTATCAATGCATTTAGTAGGATCTATGCATTTTTACAAAATCGACTTAGGAATGATAAACATTCCATTCATTGGGATCGTTTTCTATTGGGTTCTTTGAGTGCCTTTCTGCCTTGTGGTATCTTATATCCAGCCTAT
Organism: Leptospira ryugenii; assembly: GCF_003114855.1. Lineage (NCBI taxonomy): Bacteria > Pseudomonadati > Spirochaetota > Leptospiria > Leptospirales > Leptospiraceae > Leptospira > Leptospira ryugenii. Next base: position 91,624 of record NZ_BFBB01000009.1, read on the forward strand.
GCCATGTCCTTTGCTACGGGCGAAATTTCAATGGGCCTTATGGTGATGCTTTCTTTTTTTATTGGCACAGTACCGGCACTCTTTGGTTTTTCCTTGGGATTTCGCACTTTTGCTTCGGTTTTAGGGCCAAGGTATGTGCGGTATCTAGGAGTTGTGATGGTCGTAGTGGCCTTGGGATTTTCCTCGTATCGATTGATGCACCCGACCCATTCCGAGTCTTGTGCACATCCCCACTCGGACTGACTCATTCGTTTACATCGGAAAAAAGTATCGAGACCGAATCATACTCTTCCACTAAGTAAGCAAGCTGGTTTGAAAACTCATCATTGTTTATATTCAATCCCATTGCAGAAAAAAGACCGAGCAAAGCAAATAAACATGCAGCCGCCACCAAACGAGTGTTTCTTCTTTCTCTTTGGAATCGTTTTTCTGTTTTTTGTTTGATACGAAGATCAAAGGTCTGATCTTGTAACAATTCTTCCCATTTTCGTTTTTTAGGTTTCATGTTTCAATTCTCCTATGAGATTTTTGCGAATCCATTCTTTGGCTCGGAACAATCTTGATTTTACAGTTCCTTGTTTCATTGCCAAGTCATTTGCAATTTCTTCCATCGACTTTCCTGCAAGATATAGCTTTAAGGGCAATTTGTATGGCTCAGGCACTGTTCTCAAAAGCTTCTCCATTTGAAATGAGTTGATAAGGTCTTCGGATTCCTCTCTCTGCAATGTTTGGAACTGATCGGAGTCCAAGTATTTTTTTGCCTTTTCCTCTTCTTTGATTCGTTTTGCGTTCACACGCTTAGATTCATTTTTGGCTATTTGGTAGATCCAAGTTGAAAGTTTAGAATCACCTCGAAATTGGCCTTTTTGTAAGGACTTATACACACGGAAGTAGACTTCTTGGACAATGTCTTCTGTGGAATCATCAAAACGATCGATGAGGGTTTCACCGATCGTTTTGAGTACCAACAACTTTGTTTCAGACACCAAGGATTCAAAATTGTTATGGCTTTGCATATTCTTTGAAGAAATCTACTTACTCTTCAGGTTTAAATCGTTTCGCGAATTTTTCAATCAAATCACCAAGTTCTTGTCTTTGTTCAGGTCGAAGGACGGCATGAAACTCAATCATTTTTGCCTGAAAGAATTTTCTCATTTCTGTATGCCTTTTGTCTTGTTCTGTACTAAGTTTATCAAGAACCTTTGTATCAATGGTATCCTTACGAATTTGGCTGACCACTTCTTTCACCCAATTTTCCTTTTGAGGATCCAGTTCTTTATGCTTAGCAATCAACTCTGTTTTGATACTTTCCAATTTGGTTTTTTGGGCATCGTCCAGATCTAATTTTGAGGTTAGTTTATCTGCTACCCAATTGATCCTTTTTTCGAAACTATAGTGGCCTCTGCAATTTGCGAGCACGGTCAGCGACACTATTGTCATGAGAGCAAACAAACTAATTTTCTTGAATTTTGAAGATTGTAACACGATTCTTCTCCTGTTTTGCCTATGAGACCCAAGAAGAAGAGAAAAGTTCCCAGATCAAAAAAAATTAGGGATGTTCGGTGAAAGTGTATTTCGATTGGATATGAGTCAAAATCCTCGCTTTGGATTCTCTCTTTTCAATCATAAACTCTAAATTTGGATCTTGGATATCAAACAAGACACTTGAAAGAATGGCTTCCTTGGCAGTAGCCGTTAACTGACCTTGCAAAAGAAATCCTGTATAGTGATAGTTGATGTTGGAAGCTGATTGAGCAGCTTCACTCGTTTCCCAAACATTCCCGCTGATTTCTTTTGTTTGAAAGTTCACTTTTACAATGCCCAATCTCGCAGAGTAATATTCCAAAAATAACAAGGCCTCATCTTTAAAATGGAAATCCAAAGCGGAATGAATTCTACTCAATTCTCCTACACTGCGAACCACCACGCGATTGGGACCTTTTGTATAGTACTCCAGTTTCAACAGCCTATCCTACCAATGTTGTTTTTTTAAGATAATTCCTGTAAGTTGCCTCACGAATCAAGTAATCTGCGCAATCGAAACGAGAAATATTCTCCGCTCTTACATCCGTCAGATCTTCCAAAACTCTATAAACTCCCGTGAGTGGTCCATTTGTCAGAAATCCGGGACGGCAGATACTCCAATCCAGTGCCGATTTTTTTACAAGGTTCTCCTGCCTATCCTTATCTTTATATAAGGCTCTTAACAAGAAGGGTCTCGTAAAATAGGCATAAAAAAAACTACCATGACCTTTGCTATCGCCAGCGCCGATTCCCGTGACTACTAGGAGATAGGCCTTTGGATTCCAGCCTAACATTGCATCTATGATATTTTTTGTGGCTTGGGAAAAAAAGGAACAATGCGAAAATTGGATGGGAAGGCCTAAAGTCACAATAATTGTATTTGCTCCCACAATGGTATTCTTTACTGCCTCGGGATCCAAGGCAGAACCTAAATGTGCTGTGAGCGTTGGCAAAAGAGGGATGGGCAAAGGACTCCTCGACAGGGTTTTGACCTTCCAGCCTCTTTCGAGCGCCAAACTGGTGGTAGCTAGGCCGATTCCCTTGGAAGCGCCAATGACAGCGATGGTCTTTGTATTCATAGATCAAATTGTTCGTTAATACCCTTTCCATTTCAATTCAAATCTGATCATGGTTCTTAGAAGAGACTTGTTTTCTGAGAGGGCCTACTAGAATAGCGGTGAACATGAAAGATTTAGAAACGAAATTTCAAGCGATGAGAAAGTCCATAAATACGACCGAAGAAGCATTTCGGCTCTATGATGCCCTCCCCGTTGTCCAAATCGAAGAAATGATGGGCATGTGGAAAGGCTCTGGATTTCCCACTGGGCATACAATGGATGGGGCCCTTGAAACTTTTAACTGGTATGGTAAAGAGTTTGAGGATGCAGACCATGTTCACCCTTTGGTATTCCGCTCCTTGTTTGGTACTCTCTTCAAGGTAAATCCAGCTTTAATGCCTGTTCGGTTAGCGACTCTCATTCCATCAAAACCTTTTGGATTCTTAAAGTACATCTTTCTGCCTCTACGTTTCTTTTTCCAAGCTTGGTCCTCCAAAGCCAGAGTGCGTTTAACAGAGTTTCGGGGGAAGGTGACGGCAACTATGGTGTATGACCAACTTCCCATACATGACGTATTTCGCCGGGTCAATGACAAAACTTTACTCGGCTGTATGGACTATAAAGGAATGGGTCAGTTTTTCTTCTTTGTTCTGGAGAAAGTAGAGCCCTAAGTTCCTTTCCAAATGAGACATATTTTTTTCTCAAGGATGTCCACTTTTGGCCGATGAGAATATTATATGGACTTTTCCCAAATACCTTCTTCCTTCGCGCCACTTTTGGGCAGAGTCCGCGAACTGGAAGTATTGACTTCCCAGCCAAAGTCGTGGGTAAGCTTCCCAGAATTGATTGAAAAGAACTTAAAACCAGATGTTCCCAAGGAAAATAGGGAGGCCACTGTCTCCCCTACGCAAGTTTTGCCGGCACAAGCACCAAAATCAGAAACAAACCTAAGCAGCATCATACACGAGAAAGCAGAGGAAAAAGGATTGGATCCTAACTTGGTGAAAGCCATCATCCAAACAGAATCTGGGTTCCAACCAAAGGCTGTGTCTCCCAAGGGAGCTCTTGGTCTTATGCAATTGATGCCGAAAACTGCAGAAATGTTAGGTGTGGATGATCCTTTAGATCCAAGCGCAAACATTGAAGGTGGAACGACATACTTTCGGGATATGTTGCAAAAGTTTGGAGACATTGACAAAGCTCTAGCCGCATACAACGCGGGACCAGGTGCGGTCAAAAAGTACGGAGGAGTCCCACCCTACTCAGAAACGCAAACTTACATCGAAAAGGTAAAATCTAATTATAAGAAGTTTTCGAGGGAACTGTAAACTCAAAAGAAAGATAGATAGCCAAATTTTGCCTGAAGACTTTTCGTATAACGACCATAAGAGGAGCCCTCAGGAATCGATTCCCAAGCATCTGAGATCTTCTTGTTGATAAAATCAAGACTAGAAATCGACTTTATCCTTTGAGATAAGGTCATTTGCACCAAGGCCGTATCCTCTCCTAAAGGAACCAAACCAGAAACACGTGTATTACGTTTGCCAAACAATGTTTTCTGGATCAAGGCGACATCTTGGGTCCAAATCCCTTTCACATAAATAAAAATCTTTGGATTTTCATCCCTTGTCTGTAGGTAGTTGGTCTTTGTTTTTGTAGAGAAATAAAGGGAATATGCAAACTCTTTAGGCAGATAGATAGGATCGGATTTTAAAATGGCGGCTTGGCCAAAGGCCTTGGTAATTGCATTTGTCTGAGCGTCCCATGGTTCGATGGCTGACCGAGTTAAATCTCTATAGATAAAAAAGATGGAAAGCGCCACGAGAAATACTGCGACTACAGATGCGGTGTATGTATTTAATTCTTTCTCCGTTTTGAGAAGAATATGAGCAATGCCTATGAGTAGCATAGGTGCGATTACAAGTTTGGTGATAGAAAGCCAATCTTGAAATAAAAAACGACTAGATTGTTTTCCAAAAAAATCAAAATAAGAAAAACAGAATATTGTAATACCAAGAGAAAACAAATAAGTTAACAAGAAGATAAACGGAACATTTCTCTTTTTGAAGAATACCGAAGTCTTTTGAGCTTGTTTCCTAGCCCCTCGGATCCCAGAAAAGAGAACAAAAAAAGTAAATGCAAGAAGAAACATCTTTAAACTAGAAAGGAACGCAAACAAAATGAAGCTAGGGAAAACAAGCAGATCCCCCATCTTTTCTAAGCGGAAAGTTAAAAAGACTAGCAAGATAAAATCTAAAGCTACTAGCTCAGGGAAATATTCAGTCGGGAATGAATAAGAAAAAGGAAGGAAAGCAGCAAGATAGAGAGCAAGGTAGTGGTTTCTTCCCCATAAATTTCTTCGGAGCAACAACAGAAACAAATGTAAAAACAAGCTATAAAAAAAACCAGCTAACGATAAAAATGCGGGAGCATAGTTTAGGCCTAGTAATTTCTTCCAGGTGAGCAAAAGAACGAATGGAAGCGGCTCTCTTGCCGAAAGAAAGCCTCCCTCCTCGGTCAAAGAACGTAAATTTGCCAAAAATTCCCATTCAGTCTCAGATAAAGGGAAAGGCCTAAACCAAGAAAAAAGAGTAAAAGCCAACGAGAGTACCAAGATGCTCAAAAAGAAAGAAGGATATGAAATGGGCTTTGGTTCTCGCATGGGCAAAAGCTAGATTTTAAACTAGTCCTTTGATAAATTTTAGGTGAAATTATTCCAGAATAATTTCGATTATACATAGAATTTCATAAAAAGAGGCGCCCCATGTCTACGGAGAAAAAAGATTATCTCCTATACGATGAAAAAGGTCAGGTTTCCCCTGACAAACCATGGATATTTAGAACGTATGCTGGGCATACGAATGCAAAGGCCTCCAATGAGCTGTATCGCAAAAACCTAGCGAAAGGCCAAACAGGACTCTCCATTGCCTTTGATCTACCCACACAGTGTGGTTATAGTTCCGACCATGCAGTTTCCCGGCCAGAGATCGGCAAAGTAGGAGTTCCGATCAATTCACTCGAAGACTTTCGCATACTCTTTGACCAAATCCCCATCGAAGAAATGAACACTTCGATGACCATCAATGGAACCTCTATGTGGCTCTTATCGCTCTATGTAGCACTGGCACAGGAAAGAGGTGTGCCATTAGAAAAATTGAATGGAACCACACAAAATGACCTTATCAAAGAGTACCTAGCCCGAGGAACCTATATCTTCCCTCCCGCTCATTCCATGAAGATCATAGTGGATATGTATGAGTATTGCCTCCACAATATACCGAAATGGAACCCATCCAACATTTGTTCCTATCATTTACAGGAAGCCGGAGCTACCCCTGTCCAAGAATTATCCTTCGCTCTTGCAACTGCGATTGCTGTCTTGGATGCCATCAAAGAAAGAAACTGCTTTACGGAAGCTGAATTTGAGCAGTGCGTAGGAAGGATTTCCTTCTTTGTCAATGCAGGGATTCGGTTTGTAGAAGAGATGTGTAAAATGCGTGCCTTCTCTGAACTTTGGGAAGAAATCACAAAAGAAAGATACGGCGTCAAGAACGCAAAATACAGAGTGTTCAGATATGGTGTGCAAGTAAACTCGCTCGGTCTCACAGAAGAACAGCCGGAGAACAATGCTTGGAGAATTTTAATTGAGTCTTTGGGAGTCACCCTCTCCAGAAAGGCAAGGTGCCGTGCCTTACAATTACCAGCTTGGAATGAAGCACTTTCATTGCCTAGACCTTGGGACCAACAATGGTCACTTCGATTGCAACAAGTATTAGCATATGAGACAGATTTATTAGAGTATCCTGATCTTTTCGATGGTTCAAAAGTTGTAGAAGCCAAAGTAAAAGCTCTTAAAGATGAGGCTAACAAAGAAATCAATAAGATCCTCGAAATGGGCGGAGCCTTGAATGCAATTGAAAATGGCTACATGAAATCCCAACTTGTTAAGTCACAAACAGAAAGACTTTCGAAAATCAACTCTAATGAGCTGATTATCGTTGGTAAGAATAAGTGGACCGATGGTATCAAATCACCTTTGATGACTGACGCTGACGGTGGTATTTTCAAAGTTGATCCGAAGTCAGCAGAACAAACTTTAGGTGTTCTTTCCGATGTAAAATCACGAAGGGACAACACAAAAGCAACTGAAGCCCTCGCAAAACTAAAGCAAGCTGCTAAAGATGGCAAAAACTTAATGGATTATTCTATTGAATGCGCAAAAGCCCTTGTTACAACAGGAGAATGGGCGGATGCACTCAGAGAAGTTTACGGAGAGTACAACCCACCAACAGGAGTGGAGGGACAAAAACTTTTCCTCACAGAAGACAAAGTAGCTACTGTAAGAGAAAAAGTTGAATCCTTCATCAAAAAATCTGGCCACAGACCTAAAATGGTAGTTGGTAAGCCTGGGCTCGATGGTCACTCAAATGGTGCAGAGATGATTGCAGTATCTGCCAAACATAGTGGCTTTGATGTAATCTATTCGGGCATACGATTATCTCCCGAAGATATCGTACAATCTGCTGTAGAAGAAAATGCAGATGTCATTGGTTTGTCCATACTTTCAGGCTCACACAAAGAAATCGTAAAACAATTGTTTGATGAGCTAGATCATTACAAGGCAAAGGATAAAATTCCAGTAGTGATTGGCGGTATCATTCCTGAGTCTGATTTTGAAGAGTTAAAAGCAATGGGAATCAAGGAAATATTCACTCCCAAAGATTATGATTTGATGTCGATCATGAACAAAGTTGTGGATATCATTTCTAAGGAACCTATCCCCGCTTAGAGCCTTTAGTGCGCCATCCGAAAGCAAAAATTCTTGTGGTTGATGACGATTCTATCAACCGCAAGATATTAGCCAAACCTCTCCTACAACATCACTATGAGGTAATCGAAGCCGTCAATGGTTTGGATGCTTTATCAAAAGTGAGCGAAGAAAATCCTGATATGCTCCTGTTGGATCTCATGATGCCCGAAATGGACGGCTACTCAGTACTTCAGCATCTCCGAAAAACAAAGTCTCAAGTGGAGCTTCCCATAATCTTAATTACTGCAATGCACGATTCACAAGACATTGTAAAAGGATTTCATCTAGGTGCTAATGATTACCTACAAAAAAACTTTAACAAGGAAGAGTTGTTAGCAAGGATAGAATCCGCTTTGCAAATAAAAAGTTTTCACAGTCAATTGAAAGAAAGGAATAATATTATCGAAAAAGAATTGGACATAGCACGTTTAATTCAAATCAATATCTTACCAAAAAAATCTCCCTTCTTACCTGGATTTGTTGTGAGTTCTTTATACGTTCCTATGGATAAAGTCGGAGGAGATTTTTTTGATTATGAGGAAGAAGAAGAATACTGTGATTTTTTAATTGCAGACGTATCTGGTCATGGCGTACCGGGTGCCTTACTTGCTACAGTCTTAAAGATGTCTTTCCAATACGCTCACACATTAAAATTATCTCCTACGGATACTTTGAAGCTTATGGACCAAAGTGTGTCCGAACGTGGAGCGCTTGGGATGTTTGCAACTGCAATGATTTTGCGAATCTTTCCGAAAACTGGCTTGGTGGAATATTCAAATGCCGGTCACCATCCCCTACTCCTGCATAGAAGAACTGAAAATATTTTTTTGGAATTCTCTACTCCTGGTATTCCTTTAGGGCTTAACTACGAGTTAAAACGAAAACCATTTTTGAAATCTGAATTTACTCTTGTCCCAGGTGACCGTTTAATTTTATGTACAGATGGTATCCTCGAAACGACCGATGGCCAAGGTAGTGATTACGATAGTTTGCGATGGAAAGATTTTTTAAGTGAAAACATAGAGTGTAAAACCGAGGTTCTCCCTAATCTACTCTTAAAAGACTTATACACATTTACCCCAAGTGCAAATTTTAATGATGACCTAGCATTATTGGTTATTGACTTTGATAAAAAAGAATTATGACAAAAGATACAATTAAACTAATTGAAGATTCTATGTTAGGTGAAAAATATGCGATTGCTCAAGTCATCTCAAAGATTGAATCACCAAATAGCCAAAAATTTAGAAATGAAATATTTTCTTATCTCACAGAAAGACGTTCGTTACACAATTCACTCACCATAGGTATCACAGGAACCCCTGGAGCTGGAAAATCATCCTTACTAGGAGAGATTTGTCGTGAATTTTTAAGAATGGCTCCAGGTAAAAAGATGGCAATTGTTGCCATCGACCCTTCCTCCAATATTAGCGGAGGATCTATACTTGGTGACAGAACTCGAATTCAATTGCCAAGAAGAGAAAATGCTATCTACTTTAGATCACAACCATCTCAGCTAGAATTGGGAGGTTTAAATCCGTATACATACCACGTGATCCGATTTCTTAGAAGTATTTTTGATTATGTGTTTGTTGAAACGGTTGGAATTGGGCAAAATGAAATCTCCGTTTCATTAATTTCAGACATCTCATTTTTAGTACTACAACCTTTAGGTGGTGATCAGATTCAATTTATGAAAAGTGGAATCATGGAGGTTCCAGAAGCATTCATCATAAATAAATGTGATGAAATTGGACTTGCAAATAATAGCTTCCATATGTTAGAAACTACTTTATCATTCTTAAAAGATGTGTTACCAAACCAAACCCTCCCTCCAATTTTCAAAACATCTGTTGTTAAAAAAATGGGGATCGAGGAATTGTTGCAGTTTATCATATTGTATCCAAATCGAAAAGATAAAGTGAATGAAGCAAGGACTCAGATCCAAAAGTGGATAAAGGAAGAATATGGAAGATTTGGTTTGAGTATCGTGCCCAAATTACCAAACCCACCTGCAGACTCAAAATCGCTTAATTATTTTGAGATATTAGAAACTTTGGTATCTGAAAAAATAAAACAATATGCAAAGATCGTTTAACGATTCCAAAGATATCGTTTTTCTATTTCAGCCATTTCTTCTTTCTTTCGTTTCTGGTCCCAAGAGAGTTTTTTCGCAAGATGGTCTATTACAATATTCAATTGCTCCCTGCCAAGTCTTCCGACCGTGCCTATCCCTGATCTACGAAAAAACAAATCAGATGCCTTGATGATTTCCTCTTCTTCACAAAGATAATCTATTTCTTCTTCAAAAAATATTTCGCCATTAGCAAGGGGGATCTCATATTTACCTGGCTTTGCTAACATTTTCTCTGCTATAGTTCCGTATCTAAAAGTAAGGATTTCAATCTTTCTACCGGAAACTTTTGGAAACTTTGCCTGTAACTCCCGAATCAATTCTAAACGAGGTTTTTGGTAAGCTCCTATTAAAAGTTCATCCTTTGTCTTACAAACTTTATCTGTATAACCAAAATATATATCGATTTGATTTACTATTTTTTCTGCTACCGACCGACTTGTTGTGTACTTTCCACCTAGGGCAGCAAAAACTCCAGGATATCCATCCTTATTGTAGTGAAAAATCTCTGCCTTTCGCGAGGCAGAATAAGTTTCATCTTTATGATTTGTATCCTCTACAAGCGGTCGAAGTCCACCATAAAAATACACGATATCGTTAAGAGTCAGATTTGAAAATCCATACGCATAGTTGATATCATCTATAAGCTCTTGAAGATCCTTTTCGGTGACAGAAAATTGATCAGGATGTTGGTCATAACGGACATCTGTCGTACCAATGATTGTCCTATTTCTCCAAGGGATAACAAACAAATGAGAACCATCTCTCTTTTGAGCAACGACACATTCTTTATCACAAATATTCCGAACTACGGCATGGATTCCTTTGGAACGTATGATTTTTGTATCAGTCGGAATACCTGCCAAGGCATCGATATAATCTGCCCAAGGACCAGCTGAATTGATTAATACTTTTGTTTGTGTATAGATGGTCTCTCCAGAGATGGAATCATCTATTTTTACTTGGTATGCTTTCCCCGAAAAAGTTTTACTTATTGAACTAACTTTTGCATAGTTATAAGCATGTGCTCCTTTTTTCTTGGCAGAGAAGATAAACTCACAAGTATGCCTTTCTGGATTTACATTCAAATAATCATAATATTGAAAAGAACCAATGACATTCTTTGGATGGATATTCGGGGATTTATATATTGTTTCTTCAAATGAATTCCAAATATACCGAGGGATTTTAACTTCATCTAAAATCTCCTCGTTTCGATCAAAGGAGAAAAGATTGTAAAGAAACATCCCTGCCCATAGAATCAGTTTTGCATATAGAGATCGTATTGGGATGAGAAACCCCATGGGTCTCATTGCATGAGGTGTAATTTTTGCTAAGATTCGCCTTTCTCTGAGCGATTCTCTTACTAGAGAAAATTCTAAATTTTTAAGATAGCGCAAACCTCCGTGTATCAATTTAGAAGTGGCTTGGCTAGTTCCTGAGGCATAATCCGACTTTTCGAGCAATAAACATCTGTATCCGCGTAGGGTAGCATCCCAGAGAATATTAGCCCCAGTGATGCCACCACCGACAATAATGATATCGTATTCTCGATTAATATTTGATAGGCGACTCTTTTTTTTATTCTTTGCAGTTAACATTTAATTTTTATACATTTTTCCTTGATAGAAAAACTTGCAGGAAGTTTTCCCATATTTTCTCCATCGACGTCAATATAGACATCTTCCTCAGAACTTGCTTCTAGATAACGTATGGTATCAGAAATAACTTTATCTTCTTGGGTTAGTTGACCTTTATAAATCTTTGAAAACTTCAAAAGCGATTCTGGTATTCCAATATCCGTGATAGCCAGAAAATCAATTTGCCCGTCATCAAGAGATGCCTTTGGAGCAAACCACATCCCTCCTCCTGCATATTGTCCATTAGCTAAAACAATCAACCGACAACGTTCTTCTATTTTCTTTTTATTATCTAAATTCAATGTAATTTTTTTGTTTTTATAAGTAAACAGGCAGATGAGAGTATAGAGTAAAAAAACAATTTTCCCACCTAACCATCGTCCCAAACGAGATCGATTTACTTTATAAACGACTTCTCCCCCCATCCCAAAATCCAGAAGATTTAAGCAGAGATAAGTGGATTTACCCTCACCATTTTGCAGAGTATAATTGACTTCGATTAGATCAATACTCCTTTCTATCCCATTTAACACCTTTTCGATGGCTTTTTTCGGATTTCTAGGAACTTGAATCGTCTTCACAAAATCATTTCCTCTACCAGCAGGTATCGGGCTAAATACCGCCTTCGCATTGATAGCTTTTCCATTTTCAAAGAAACCATTGATTATATTTGAAAGTGTTCCATCTCCACCGATTCCTATGATCCAATCAAATCCATTCTTCAATGCCTCGCTTGCCAATTCCTTTGCACTTATGGTTTCCGTAGTCTCCGCAAACTCAAATCTGTGACCAGATTGAGACAGAGTTTTTTGGATTTGCTTCCATACTTTTTTAGATGCCCCACCGCCGGAAACTGGATTGAGAATGATTTTGATAGCCATAGTTTAATCCTGATGATTTTTCGGGAAAAGACCAAAGAATAATACGTGTTCAATGGTTTCAATATAAGATTTCTCACTCTTAATTTCTTTTTGGAAGTGACCGTCTAGAAGAACCTCTACAGCACCGCGAATCATTCCCCAAGCGACTGCTACGTTCGGATAGGCACCCTTCTGGTTTGTGAGATTTTCGCTTCTTGTTTGTCGATAGATCTTTTCCAAAATCGAAAGTCGATTGTTTCTTTCTTCGATCAACTTTTCTTGCATTTCTGGCGATACATTGTCCAGATTCATAGAATCACCACATTGTTTCGCAACCAAATACATATTTTTGTCTCCCAAACAGTGTTCTATATAAATCCTAAGGGCAGCCTTTGCCATATCTAGACCAGTGCTTTCATTGAGAGCATTTTGCAATTTCTGTCTTAACCTAACGTAATCTTCATACTGAATTCTCGCCATGAGATCATCTTTACTTTTGAAATGAAGATAGATTGTACCTCGTCCTATTTCTAATTGTTTGGCGATGTCATCCATTTTCACTAAACTCGGATGTTTAATCTGAAAGAAACCTATAGCCGCCTTAAGTATATTCTCTTCTCGAATCGCGAATTCCCTTTTTTTTCGTTCAGAAACTCCCATTTTACTTGATACCCAATAATCCTTTTGGATTCATAATCCCTTTTGGATCGAAGATTTTCTTTAACCCTGTTAAAATTCTCAGCCCTTCCTCTCCAAGTTCTTTTTCTACCCAAGGTGACAAAAGGCGACCAATTCCATGGTGATGAGATAAAGATCCACCATTTGCATGGATGGTATCGATAAGGCCCTTATGAAATTTTTCAAAAGATTGAATTTCATTTTTCTCATCCATAGGGCAAATAAAGATGAAGTACAAATTTGCTCCGGTTTCATAAGCATGTGAAATATGCACCATACATGTTTGATTTGGAAAACTTTTTATATAGGCACGAGTCTTTTCCCAAAGATTCAATAATTGATGCCATGTAACAGCAGTTTCAATTGTGTCTATGCGAATAGCCTCGTCCATCAAAGCATCGCGAAGATATGCACTCGAATAACGCTGGTGCAACCACTTTTCAACTGGAGATTTCCCTGTAGAAAAGGCTCCTTTCTGCTTTGCAATTTTCCTGATCTTTTTTAAAACAAATTGAGTATATTCAGAATCGCCATCCACAATAATATGCATCAAAGATCTTTTCCCAGACTTATAACCGAGCCAGGAAAGGATTTTATCTTCCTTTCCATTCGCAAGCCCACTCATATGAAATGAAATTTCTGTTTCTTCTGGATCCTGGATTCTAAAGAAATGAGGTTTTCCAAATCCAGACTGCATCACAATTCTCATTGTTTCTACGGCATCTTCAAATGATTTAAAAATAAAGGATCCCTTGGCTGAATTTTGAGGATTGTATTTCCGTATCTTTAGAGTTGCCTTAGTGATGATTCCGAAGCTTCCTTCTGCACCAAGGAATAATCGAAAGAGATCTGGGCCAATGGATGCCGCAGGATACGGTTTGGATACGAAAGTTCCCTCCGGGGTAACAGAAGTTAAAGACAGAAGAATATCTTCCATCTTCCCATATCCGGTCGAGGCTTGCCCTGCACCTTTTGCGGCAATCCAACCACCAACAGTGGAGAACTCAAATGATTGCGGGAAGTGCCCACAGGTATACCCTTTCTCATTCAAAAATGCTTCTAAAGCAGGTCCGCTAATCCCAGCTTCCACAGTCACTGTCGCATCCGTTGTATTTAGTTCTAGAATATGATCCATTCGGGACATATCTACAGAAATCCCACCTTTGGGAGCTTGTAATGCCATCGTTACGCTTGATCCCTTCCCATAGGGAATGATAGGAACGCCTAACGAATTGGCCAAGGCTACAATCTTAACTACTTCGTTCTCTGATTTTGGATATAAAACTAAATCAACTGCTGAATTTACTTCACCGAACCGCGCACGGTAGATTTCGGAATAAAACTTACCTATCGAATGTTTGGCGCGTGTTACTTCATCAACTCCAAAGGAGGAGCTATCCACTATTTTTTTAAACTTAGCGATTGTAGCTGGTTTGAGTTTCTGTTTGGAGTTTATCTTTAGATGGGAAGCGGATTTCGGAAAATGTTCGCGGAACTCTTTTCGAACTTGGAAGGTAGTTTCAAAAAAATGTCGTGTGTGTTGCGGAAGCTTTTCTTCAATATCTTCTGCTCCCCACTTAAATATGTTACGTGTCGTCATATATGTCCTATTTGGCGGATGAGCAATTTTGAACTGGTGTCAATTTTTGACAATAAAGAAATTTTATTTTGTGAAATTCACAACTCCTTTTGGTATTCTATCCATATTTCTTCGATCCAAGATTCTTGGAATTCTGAAACCCCAAACAAAGCATTGAGAATATCAGCTATTTGGTTTTTCATTTCAAATCCAGTTAACAGCCATTCTATGAGTTCAAAACTCAAATCAATGGCAGGTATCTCAAACTCTTGGGTTTGGCCTTTTGAAATTTTTAAAAATATGTCCACCAATCCATTGAAGTCTCCACTCTCGATCAACTTTCGAATAAGATTCGGATACCTCACCATCAGAGTCTGCTTCTGAGAATTTGGCGTGAAATAGAATTCTGGCAAAGAGAGATTCTTTTTAAGCGATGATAAAAGAAAATCTTCACTTAATCCATGTTTCTTCGCTATGATGAGAATTTTTTCACCTAACAGAGAATCAACGAAAGGTGAAAAAGGAAAAGGTCTTTTTTCCATGAATAGAATCTACCCAGGAGTCATTCAGTAAACCTGGGTAGATGAGTCTTTATTTTTTAGGTGGAACAATTGCGTCTTTTGCAGACTTGGAAAGAGTAAATTTAACAACAGTTTTTGCAGGAATCACAATGGATTCACCTGTCGCAGGATTTCTACCTTTTCTTTTGGGACGGTTTCGTTTCACTAGTTTTCCCAAACCTGGGATTACAAATACGCCATTTTTTTTGGTTTCTTTGTAAGCTAATTCCACATAAGCATCAAGAAATGCCGCGACGTTCTTCTTAGTCATTCCTGTGATTTCAGCAAGTTCTGATAACATCTCAGACTTTTTCATTGGGGTTGCAGTTGCCATACTTTGTTCTTCCTCGGAACCATTCGGTTACTCAATATTTCGATGAATTATGATTTTCGTACAAGCGAAAATTTTTTGGATAGCACTTTTCTTCATTTTTCTTAGGAAAAATAAAGATTTTTTAAAAAAACCTTTATTTTCCTAAAGAATTCTGCATTTTCTGACTTTACGATGCCAAAACTCTTCTTTTCCAAAGTGATTGTCGTATGGAAACGAACTAAATTCGAATTGGACCTTGAGTCTTTTGGATCCCTTAGTGCCTACGAGAGAGTCACAAAAGATAAACCAGAAGTTTATGAGAGAACTCTTGCATCTCACGAAAGGCAGATTTCTTCCCGTAAATACCTTCGTGAAAGAGTATTCCCAAATGCTGACTTTGTCTTTCGAGAGGAGTTTGAAGACTTACTCAAAAAGAAAAAGTATGATCTAGTCATTTCACATGGAGGAGACAATCATTTCACTTATGTTGCCCACCAAGTAGCCAATATTCCCTTGATAGGAGTCAACTCTGATCCATTTACATCGGTTGGAGCTCTCCTTAGTTATACGGCAGAGGAATTAGAAAAAGAAGTGCAACAGAGTTTCATAGGTTCAGAAATCGAACAGTGGAGTCTCATCACAACTCAGATTGAATACCCAGATGGGACCAAGGTGGATACTGTGCCTGCCGTGTGTGAACTTTCCATCCGCAACAATAGCCCTGACTTGACCTCACGCTATTGGATCTCATACCAAGGCACTAAAGAGGAGCAGAAATGCTCAGGTTTGCTTGTATACACTGGTGCTGGCTCTACTGGATGGATTTCCTCCTGTTTCCCTAAGAAATTCCCACCTTTTGCAAAACAAGAACCATACTTTCATGTCTATGCAAGGGAAATCAGAAGCAAACAAACAGGGTATGAGTTTTCCTTGGCAGATTTCAGGGCTTTGGATGAAGTGGAAGTAATCTCGGAGATGAATGGGGGAATCGCTGTCGACTCGCTTACAGAACGACATTACTCATTCCCACCTTACTCTAAGGCAAGATTCAAATTGTCGAATGATACTCTCTCCGTTGTGGTTCCGAAAGGAAGAGGAAAAACAATGCAGGAATTACCTTACGAAATCGAACGAGAAAAGGTGAACGGTACAGTGATTGTTCAGATTAAAGGTCGAATGGAATCAGGGCCTCTTGATAAAATCACTCAAACCATCCTAGATGAAATGGTGGCTCCTGAACGAAAGCACCTCATCATCGATTTCTCAGAACTTCGTTATATCTCCAGTTTAGGTATACGAATGATTCTCGATGTGAAATTAAGCCTACAGAAAAAATCCAAAGACGTAGCCTTAGTGGGTGTTAGTAGCTCTATTGCCCAAGTCTTTCACCTGCTTGGACTTTCAGGTGCCTTCCAATTTTTTGAAAGTAGACCAGAAGCCTTCCAGTACTTTGAGGGCAAAAACAAATCCTAAATGTCAGCTCGTTTACCCATATGGGTATCGAACACGATACTACTTTGTTTTTTAACTTCACTTGGGATTTATTTTTTCGTACACAGGGAATTTGTAAGAGTTCAAGACGAGATGAACCATTTGGAAAACTTAGGTAATCTAAGTTTTGCGGTGGTACAAGAGATTGGTCGAGTCAAAAACAAGTTTCCTATTCAATATGAATGTCATTATTCTTTTTCATTAAAGAACGGCCAACTTGCTGAGTCCTCAGAGGTGATCCCTTACTCAATTTACAGAAAACTGAAATTAGGTGATTCAATTCAAATTTACCGGAAAGAAATGACGGTTTTTGGCAGGAAGATTGCCGTTTCAAAAATTAAAGAAAACGACGAAGTAAGCACACCACTCATCCACCTGGAACGATTCTTTCGTGGAGCAGTTGCCTACTTCGCAGTCCTCATTGGACTAGCAACCCTATTCAGGGCTTGGGGATTACAATTTCGAACTTATCGTTCCCCGTAAATAATAACTGAGATTGTCTGGCTTCCTGTAAATACGACTCAGGATTCGTCTCAAACGTTAAAAAACACATATACTTGTCATGTTTAACAATGTACATATAGTCTAACACGTTTAAATGTGGCATTTGTGAAAGAAAACCTCTCACCCATTTGCTATCTCGATAGACTCGCTCATATTTGATATTTGAGCCTTCGATTTTCTTTACCAACTCAAGATTCGCTTTAGAATAATCTCTGCTCAAAATCTCTTTCTTTAGGGTTCTGATTAGATTGTATTCTAACTTTGCTTTTTTAAGTGGTAGGTTTTCTGCCTGAGTTTTATAATAATACTCATAAAACTCTTTATCTTGCCCTTCTTTGCCATCATGGTTCTCAGTTTCTGGCGTTGAACCCGTATTATTGGGACTTGTTGTGGTCTGAGCCAAAACCAATGAACCTATTCCGGTCATTGCTATGACAAGGATCATAATGACTGAATTTTTATATCGTTCCATCAATAAAAGTATCGGAAAAAGAACTACGAGACTGGAAAGAAAATTTTCTGTTTCCAAAAAGGGAAACAAAGCCATAACTGGAACCAATGCCAGATTCTCCACTAGTGGCTTTCCAAGAAGAATTTCTTTCCGGAAAACCCGCCCAGAAAGATTATGTCCATTTTTCAGAGGTCAATTGCCACGACCTAGATCTATGGATTGGTAGAATCTGCCGTTCTGTCTCCTTGGAATTTTTGCATGAAATTCTCTTTACCATCCTAAATGAGCTTCTTGTCAATGGCTGCAAAGCAAATGCCAAACGGGTTTTTTTCCGCGAAAAGTCACTCAACCTACAAGAACCATCGGATTATAAAAAAGGAATTTCCCTCTTCAAATTCCAATTTGGGCACCATCGTACGGAACTCTTTCGACAGTTAGAGAATACCGAGTATCTCGTCAATGTGATCGCAAAAAACCATCCACAATACCTCGAGTTTAAAGTGTCCAACAATGCAAAGATTCTTGAAGAAGAGAGAAACCGAATCAACCAAAGAATCCTAGCTTCAGAAAAATACAAAAATATCAATGATGCGTATAAAGAGTCTGTAGATTCCGAAGAAAGCTCTGGGCTTGGCATTGTGCTCATACATATCCTACTTAGAAACTCAGGAGTGAAAGAAAAGTTTTTTGAATTAAAAACCGAAGAGCACCTGACAACTGTTACGGTAAGAATACCTAAACTTTTACTCCCCATTGATTCTCAAACCAAAATCAGAAATATACTTACGCAAGAAGTAGAAAGTTTACCTCCACTTTCCGCTCACATCCAACATTTGATTCGTGAAGTCAAAAAGAAAGACTCTGATTGGCACCCTCTTGCTGAGGAAGTAAAACGAGAACCAGCCGTAACAGCGGAAATTTTAAAAATTGCAAACTCTCCTTTATTTGGCGCACACCAAAAAGTCATTTTAATGGAAGAAGCCCTTAAGCGAATTGGACTAAAGAATTTAGAATCGATCCTTCTTACATTAGGGGCACGTAAAATTCTGAATGGAAAGTATGACAAACAAATTGCGATTTGGTCCCACTCCTTTAAAGTTAGCTTGTATGTTCGATTTTTAGGAGAGCAAATACATACCTATGCAAAATTTGCAGAGGTAGCATCTGTTTCTGGTCTTTTACATGACATTGGAAGGATGGTCTTGTTGAGTTTGGATCTAAGCCTTGTAGATCAAATTCGTGTTTTGAAAAGCGAGGATAACACTCAACTGTCCGAATGGGTAGAAGAATACACCCTTGGCATAACACACTCAGAGATTGGCTATATGATTGGGAAAAAGTGGAATTTTCCTGAGGAGATTTTAGACGTCATTCGATTCCATCATAAACCCTGGCTTTGCCGCACATCCAATGAAGTGTATTGTCGACTTGTCTATTTGAGTGATATCATGGCAAGTACGCATAGGGGAAAGGGAAATTATTATACGATTGAACCTGAGGTACTATCGACATTCGGAATTTACGATGAAAAATCATTTCAGGAACTCCTTGCTCATCTCAAACGTAAGTACGAATCTAAAAAAGAAGAATATGAAAGGATCTTATCATGAATTGGAAAGAGATGATCAACCAAGAGGATGCTTTTTTAGATGATCCGAGGAATGCCAAAGAATTTTCA
The DNA here is from genome assembly GCF_003114855.1 of Leptospira ryugenii. Taxonomy (NCBI): domain Bacteria; kingdom Pseudomonadati; phylum Spirochaetota; class Leptospiria; order Leptospirales; family Leptospiraceae; genus Leptospira; species Leptospira ryugenii. The sequence continues at coordinate 110,904 of NZ_BFBB01000009.1, forward strand.
TTAAAAGGCCACCCAGAATATCCTTTTTTATCACAATTGGATGAAGAGGAAGTTTTGGAAATATTATCTGAATTTTTGGAAGCAGAAGGCCAAATCGTAAGTATCAAAAATTTGTTACAATATGCACCAATTTTTGAAATTACATTACATAGAAAAAATCTGCCTTCAATTTACGGATAGCTTAAGGAATATCTTCTACATCATTCGGTGAGGTGTGTGCTTCCTTATCACCAGTGCTGTATTCTATCTTTTTCGCAACTGATTTCTCCATGCTTGAGATCAACAATTCATTCGTGCGTGCGAGACGATCTGCCATAATCGACACCATCTTTGCTGCAAACTTTGGATTCTTAACTAAAAAATTTTCTAATTGCTGTTTGCTTTCTATGATTGCCAGTTCGGCAGAAGTGATAGTCCGAGCGGTTGCACTTCTGGGTTTGGAGCTAAACAAGGCCATTTCACCAAAAAAATCACCAGGTTTCATGATAGCTAATCTCGTTTGGCTATTGTTCACCGTGAAATAGATTTCCACATTCCCTTGAAGAATGATGTACATAGAATTATTCAACTCACCTTCTTTGAATATTCTTTGTCCGGCAGGAATGCTGATCTTGCTCATTAAAAGGCTCCTGGTATTATTTTTGGCATCTTTATCCCGAAACTGAATTCATTTTCGCTTGGCTACCAGGTAATTTCCTAAGAAACTTCTATCTGGGGTAAAAATGGACTGGGAATTACTAGGAATTGCACTAATCGGGATTTTTTATCTTTGCTATCGGGTTTCTGGGGAGAACTCTCCAATCTGGCAAAAGAACAAAAATGGAAGGGATACTACCTTAGACCAGCTAAGAGGCTTGGCTATGATTGGAATTGTTTGTATTCACATTCATTCATATTTTTCCTTTTTCCACCCAAAAGACACGCAGATCCTTACATATACCCTACTCTTTTCCAATCTCAGTCGTTTCTCAGTACCTTTATTTATATTTGCTTCTTCATTATTTCTGAGTAAAAAAGAAGGCTATTGGTTGAACAAAGGGAAGTCATTGGTTTTGCCGTATTTATTGGCTTCTTGTATTGGATATTTTGTAAAGTATTCTAATCTTTCACTTTTGGATTTAAGTGCAAAAATCCTTTTTGGGGAAGTATTCACTCCTTATTACTTTGTACCACTACTCTTTCAGTTTTATCTGCTATACTATTTTCTTTTCCTAGAAAAATGGAATTATCTGAGTTTAGTTTTGGTTTCTATACTTTCGTTAATTGTTAACTTTCTGTCAAATTTGGGATTGTTAGATGAATTGCTGCCAAAACAATACCATGCAATTTCAATCTTTAACTATATTGGTTTCTTTTTCCTCGGAATACTTTTGAAAAACTCGAAGAATTCAAACTCACTTCCTAAACAAGCACTGATATCATATTTACTACCCTTTACAATCTCAATGGGAGTGCTCATCATTTTTTATAGTTATAAGCATATCGATCTTAAAAATCACCATCTAGGTTACCCAATCTTGATGGTATTATTTCTGAGAGAAATACTCGCTTCCCAATCTGTTGGTAAAATGTCAAAGTTCCTTGGATTTGTAGGCAAAAACAGTTTGTATATCTTTTTAATCCACCCTTTTGTTATCCACTATATGCACGCTATTGATCCGTATTTCTTCTTCAATCCCTTGGTTGGTTATCTTATCACTTTGATTTTAAACATCGGCATACCAACCCTCATCGCATATCTGATTACATACCGTTCCCAAACTTTTGCAAATTGATTGTTCCACTTGAACGGACCGTCTGGAGAGCTTTGCTATATTCCAAAAATACAGCGAGACTATATTCAATTCTCTCCCTAATCATAGTATCATCCTCATCGATCGCATTGACATCGTTCAAAACCTTTTCTACATTCCGTACAATAACGTGATCAGGAACATAGACTATTCTAGTATTCTTATAACTCGAGGATCTCAACTCGGAAATAGGATAGGCTCCTCCTCTACCGGATGATATTGAAAAAAGTAAGCCAGGTTTGTGAGCGAAATCGGCACCACTGATAAATAGAAAGAAATTTTTTAAAGCAGGGCTTGCCATACCAGAATACTCTGGTGAGAAGAAAATGAATCCATCTGACTCCGTAAGTCCATTTGAATAAGTCTTCCAAAATTGTTTAATTTCAGAATCTTTCTGCCACATACCTGGCTCCCAAACTGGGAGAGGTTTTTCCCCTAAATCGAATGTCTGAGTCTTGATTCCGTGTTTTTTCTCAAGAATGCCTTGGACAAAGGAGGTTACTTTAGTTGATTGAGAATTTTTCCGATGGCTCCCTGAAATTAACGATATCTTCATTTTGCACCTTCGCCTTGATTACGATTATCTTTTTTATGGTGTCTCTTTTTATTTTTCCAATTTCTATTTTTATTTCTATTGTTATGTTTGTGATTTTTAGAATTCTTATCAGAGAGATATTTACTCTCTTTTTGGTCTTGTTTTCGCTTTTCGTGTTTTTCCTTTTGTAATTCCTTGTCCCTTAAAAACCGAGCCTTCTCATCGCCTTCTAGATGAATATATCCGAACAAGAAACCCGATAAGATACTTATTACTTTTTCCCATTGTTTTTTATCAAGATCTCCATAAATAGGATGGCTTCCGAAAGGTCCCGAATGTAGTTTGAAAGCAGTTAAAGCTGTGCGAAGCCTCATCTCAGCAGATTTTTCATCTCCAGATTCAGCCTTTGATGGGAATCCATACACCTGGGAGGCCTTTGAATAGAATCCAGATGACATGAGTTTTGCGAATTTATATTTACCTATAATCCTATGCCAAGTATTGAAGATTCGCTTTTGGTCTGCTGACTGAATGGACAATTCAATAAACTCTGCAATGAAGTTCATAATTTGGTAAATTGATAAATCGTATTTAGGTTTACGATTGCAAGATATAATGATGTTCAACTCATCTTCTACATCCGAAATTGATTTATACTTTTGTGGCGCTTTCATTTTTCCTCTTTAGATGGATAAGCCATATTTTTTTAATATATTCGAGATTTCTTTCTGTAAGTTTTCTCTATTTTTTGAAGATAATTTGCTTAAATCCAAACTGAGCGAGAATCGATGTTTTTTTTGGGGTGAAACCATTTCACCCCCTCTATTCTCTTTAGATTTAAGCAAAGACTCCAAATTTTTAACGGAAAGAGGTTTTCCTGATATCAAAAGTTCCATTACTGATTTTTGGTCTAATCTCGCAATTGAACTAAGTTGTTTTATATACCTTTCTGAGTATCCCAGTAATTCTGCGACCTCATCCGCAGTTTTTTTCTTCTCTTTCCTGAGATATTGAATCGCCCTACCTACTTCCCAAGGATTTAAATTTTTCCTTTTTTCATTCTCTGCTAATGCCATTTCATAGCAGACATCCTCATCTGCATCAGTAACCACCGCGGGAATAGTAGACCAACCAAGCTTTGTCGCGGCTCTAAATCTTCTTTCGCCAGCAACAATTGTATAACGATTCTTTTCTTTGCGTACGATGATAGGCTCAATTAAACCCAATCGTTTCATGGAGAGTACCAAATCTTCTACATCTTCTTTTCCAATTAATCTTGGTTGAATGGGATTTGGTACAATAAGCTCCATCTCAATAACACTTGGATTATTTTTTTTCTCGGTGTAAGCAGAGATTAAGTCCAGAGCTTTGAACTCACTTCTTTTGGACATTTAACTTCTCCTTTAATTCATTAGCCAATTCCTTAAAATTTTTCAGCGTATTCTGATCAATTTTTGCGAGAGGAGTCATCTTGGCTTGAGCCTGAGGAATCGATTCTCTCCGATGAATGACGGTTTCAAAAACTGGAAAATATTTTTTTATGCCTTCTGCCAAACCTGCTAAAGCCTTTTGAGATTCGTATTGATTTAATACTGCACCCAATAGTTTTAACCTTTGGTTTGCCTTTTTTTGGATTTTGGAAATTGTTTCGTACAAATCCTTTATCCCTTGTAAACTAAATGCTCTCGTTTGAATAGGAACTAAAACATAATCCGCTGCTATTAATGCATTCTCCAAAATCAATCCCAATGAGGGAGGACAGTCAATGATGATATATTCATAGGACGATCTCACTGGCATTAGTGCCTCCGAGAGTAACTCAAAATCGTCCCTTTCGTAAGGAGTAGTTAAATTTGCCAATTCTAGACTCGAGGGTACGATATGAAAAGTGTCCGTAATCTCTTTAATGATTTTAGACAATTCCAAAGGTTTTCGTCCTCGATAAGATAAACAATCCATAATGGAAGGTCCGTCTTCCTTACTATACAACTGAGTTACGTTCGCTTGTGGATCCCAATCAACCAATAGAACCTTGCAATGCAAGGCCAAGGCTTCAGAGAGATAGAGACTGATAGTAGTTTTCCCCTCCCCGCCCTTCTGATTTGAGATGGCAATTATAGTTGAATCAAACTCAGACTCTTCGGGAACATTAAAGTACTTCATGAGCACTGAGCCTTTAAATCTACCTGATTTTATCCCAGGTATTTTAAGACTCTTAGCTCTTTCCAAAAACTCCCTTTCTTCGAGTTTTAAGATTTTGGATGCCTCGCTAGCACTATATTCTATTTGAGCTTCCATGTTCGTTCTCCTAAGAAAAAAAAATTCTCAATGCCTTGTCAATTTAATTATGTCTCATCTCAATGACACTAGGGTGAAATCATTTCACCCCTAAAATTGTGGTCGCCTACCCTATTTAAAGTGTCTAATCGGTGTAATAATGGTCCTGAAAAAACATAAGATAATATTCATTGTTTTGCTCTTGTCTCTATCCCAATCATCCTATTCGGAGGTAATCTGGGGTCCAAGCCTTGGCAGAAGCGGTGGAGAATATGTATTTGAAACGGGAAATCGATTCCCAAATCTCTCGGGTATCCGCGGAGGATCTCGAATATCTTTCACCCGAGATTATACACAGTTCGGATTTAACGTCGGATATTTTGAAAAAAATTGGGAAGTTAGGACAAAGGCATTAACTTCAGGATGGAATCAAACCTCCGGAACTGCCAGAGATGAAGACTTCATAATGGGATCCACCTCCCAGGAACAGACTACACAAATAGCTACTCGAGAATGGGCATACTATGATTCGGCCCATGTTTTTTCTGGAACACGGAATTTCGCTGACGGGATCGGCAAGTCCACCCTAAGGCATGATTCAATAGAATTGTTCGGTCGAAATTATTTTCAGGACGCAAGCCCAGATTATTGGAAACAAGGTAGTGGTTTCTTTTTAAGCAGTGGTTTTCGATATTCCTATTTTAAATATATTTTTTACGATGTAAATCAGTTCATTGACTCTCGTCCAGTCTTCTATGGACCCATAGGAATCGGCCTATCCATGTCAAATGACCTATACGAATTTTTTATGGGTGGCGGGTATCGATATTCGGGAGATGGCTATTATTTTGATTTCAGCTTTCAGCCCTCGATTGGAAGAGTTAAGGCAAGGGATTTTCATTACCAGAGATCCATTAATTTCCTTTCCGACAACATAGGCTTTGGCTGGCAGTCGACAATCGAGGCAGGTTATCTCTTGAACGATAGTTGGCTGACATACTTAAAATTGGAGCATAGACGGTTTTTTAGTGAAGGAAGTTTCAAGGCAAGAGGAGGTTTGACTAGAGAAGATATTCTCGCCAATGTATCTGGCGGTTTCAAATCTCACATAAATATCAAAGACTTCAATGTGGAGTTAGGTGTGTTAAACAAAGTTAACTGGAATGCGCCAAAAGAAACAGATTAAAGTGACAAATTACCAAACACTAATGTATCCTGATCTTGGTTACCCTTATGAATTGCGAAAAAGTAGAGGGAAAAGTATAAGTCTTACGATATACCCAAACAACTTTATTATTTTAAGAATTCCAAATAGAATGCCAAAAAACCAGGTGATTGAATTCTTACAGGAGAGAAAGTCTTGGGTACAAGCAAAATTCCAAGATAACAAAAAACACAATCCTAAGAGAGCAGAATTTAAAGATGGAGATTTAATACCTATTTTTGGGAAATTAAGGCAAGTAATACATACAAAAAATCAAGAAACAAAATTAAGCAATACCATACTCTACCTGAATATTAAAGGAATCAAATCAGAATCAGGTTTTAGAACTAGAGCCTTGTCATTTCTGAAGAATGAGCTTTTACAAATAGCCAGTCCCATTTTAACCGATGCTCTCAAACAAATTGGTACTAAAAACTACGATTTAAAGATTAGAAAAATGAGAACCCTTTGGGGAAGCTGTAGCTCTAATCACCAAATCTCTTTAAATCTTGGGCTAATTTTCTGCCCGATGGAAGTCATAAAGTATGTCATCGTTCACGAAGCAACACATACAAAAGTATTCAATCATTCGACAGCGTTCTGGCATTTATTGTCTGCACTAGATAAAAATTTTATGAAATCAGAAAAATGGCTTAAAGCAGATCGATCAAAAACACTTTGCTATCTACTGTGAATAAAATCAAAATTTTATTTGTTTGTTTAGGCAATATCTGCCGATCACCTGCCGCCGAAGCAAGTTTTACAAACTTAGTGAAAGATTGCGGTCTCAGCAATTTTTTTGAGATAGATTCTTGCGGTACTTCTGGCTATCACGACGGAGAACTTGCAGACCCAAGAACTAGACTGGCAGCCAAAAAAAGAAATAAAGAAATTACACATCGATCGCGAAAATTCCTCCAAAGAGATTTGGAAATCTTTGACTATATCCTTGCGATGGACAAATCAAATTATGCATATCTATTGAAATCTGTTAGTTCAGATACAATATTAAATAAAATATTTTTATTCAGATCATTTGATAAATCTGATGAATACCAGGAAGTTCCTGATCCTTATTATGGAACCACAAAGGATTTTGATGAAGTTCAATTGATCGTGGAAAAAGCTTCTTTTTGTTTTCTTGAGTTCTTGAAAGAAAAATATCCCTATCTAAGGCAGAGTATATGACATCCAAGAAAAAGGTTATCGTAATCGGCGTCGGTTTCGGCGGCCTACAAGTTATCAAAACTTTGGGCAATGATCCAAACTTTGAAGTAATTGGAATAGATCGAACAAATCACCATCTTTTCCAGCCCTTATTATACCAAGTAGCAACGGCAGTTCTTTCTCCTGCCGATATAGCAATACCAACTAGATCGATAACCACAGATTATAAGAATGTTAAAATATTCATGGCAAAAGTTGAGCATATAAACTTCGACTCAAAAACCATTTCCTTCTCTGGGCGAGAGGAAACTTTCGATTACCTTGTGATCGCAACAGGCGCTCAAACGAGTTACTTTGGAAATGCAGATTGGCAAAAATACACTTACGGACTAAAAAATTTGAAAGATGCTTTAAATCTTCGGCGAAGAATTCTGATGTCTTTTGAAGAAGCTGAGCTATCAGGGAATATAGATGTCGCAAAACGTTTATTAAACTATGTAATTATTGGTGGAGGACCAACAGGAGTGGAGCTTGCAGGATCGATTGCTGAGCTGTCAAGATATAGTATGCGGAGAGATTTCCGATTGATCGATCCTGCAATGACAAAAGTTACTTTAATTGAAGCAGGACCAAGATTACTTTCAAATTTTGCTACAAGTTTGAGCGATTTTACAAAGAAAAGCCTTGAGGATAGGGGAGTAGAGGTTCTAGTAAATTCTCCTGTCCAATCTATTGATGAAAAAGGTCTAGATCTAAAGGATAGAAGGATAAATACACAAACCATCATTTGGGCTGCCGGGGTTGAGGCATCTTCGTTTTCACAAAGTCTATCTTTTGAAAAGGATAAAACTGGACGTATCATTGTAGATGAATATTGCCGTGTAAAAAACCAGAAAGATATCTTTGCAATAGGAGATACTGCAAATTTTTCGTATCAATTGAATCGCCCATTGCCAGGGGTTTCACCTGTTGCTATGCAACAGGGTAGATATGTCGGCCACTATCTCCGACAACAATCAAGACCTTCATTACTGAAACCTTTCCAATACTTTGATAAGGGCAATATGGCTACGATTGGTAAAAACGATGCGATTGCAGAAATAGGAAAGTTAAAGCTGAAAGGATTTATTGGTTGGATAGGTTGGTTGTTTGTACACCTTGTTTACCAAGTTGGGTTTAAAAATAAGGTTAGCACCTTAATCAGTTGGATTTGGAGTTACGTAACTGTTAGAAGAGGTGCTAGACTCATACAAGAAGATATTTCAAACACCTAATTAGATCTTAGATTGTATCGGTTTTTCTCTGCTTCCGAATTGCATTGTTGGTTTGTATATTCAATATTGATAGCAAAGATAGTGCCTGCTCTTGCCCTATCTGAGTCAGTCGAAAATCGGTCTAGTAGGGGCAATATATATTGATAGGCGAAGGCTCTTTGTTTTTTACATTCTTCTTTGATCTGGTCTTCTCTTGAGAGATTACAATGCATCAATAGCATGAAGAGAAGGAAAGATACTTTCATTCTTCTTCTAGTATTTTTTTCAACTCAGAAAAAAGAGCAACATCTTGTGAATCGAGTTCGGCTAATGTAGGTTCTACCACATTAAGATCAGCTTTCGCCTTATCAAATTGGCCTTTTTTGTATTCTGGCTTGTGAGTTACTTTAAGTGCGATCTCCCCTTTATATCCTGTGTCACCCTTTGCCTCTCGAATAAGGGAATTTGCTCGCTTTAAATGAACTCTTGCTTTATTTTTTACACCGTCCTTTGCCTCAAACAATGCAATCGCTTTATTATAAAAACTAATCTTTTTTCTGTGGATATCTGTTTTTTCAGCCATTGCGCTACAGTCCGAAAAGGTCTTACAAGCTTTATTGATCGAATCCTCTTGCGAGTACAAATTAAGGGTGAACGTTAATGATATAATGATCCAAATCCATCTCATACAAGAAGTGGATACAAAAGGATCGGCAAATTCAATCATTTATTTGTTTTACTTTTGATTTGGAATAGTAAGTCTTAACGTATGGAACCGATTTCCATCAAGACAAAATTCCACAACATTGAAGGTTGGGAGACTGGTAATCCGCAGGGAAAGACCATTCTCGCATTCCATGGATGGCTAGACAATGCGAATACTTTTCTACCCCTTGCGGAACACTTCCCAGACTATCGCTTTATCTCTTTGGATTTCCCTGGACATGGTAAATCCTCCCACAAACCTGATGGAACGATTTACCATTTCGTTGAATATGCTTTAGAAATTATCGCGGTATCTCAAGTTTTAGGCCTAAAAGATTTTATTTTATTGGGGCACTCGATGGGGGCCGCCATTTGTACGTTAGTTGCCGGGCTGGAAGTATTGGAATTAAGTCATTTGGTTCTAATTGAAGCATTAGGTCCTATGACTTCTGAGCCAAAAAAAGCTCCCGAAATTATGAAAGAAGCGATCTCTCAAATTTTACATCCAAGAGGAAAGAAGGAAACATATTTTCCTGATTGGGATTCCGCCATTGCAATCCGAATGAGGGCAGGAGATATGAAAAAAGAATCTGTTGAAATTCTAATGGATAGAGGATTAGAGAAGGGGCCGAAGGGATTACGACCTAGGAGAGATTTAAGACTGCATTACAATTCCCTGATACGATTGACAGAAGAGCATGTCATCTCTTTTTGCAAAAACATCCAATGCCCAACTCTCCTGTTACTGGGGAAGCAATCCATGTACCCAATCTCTCAAATTTTTGAAGAAAGAAAAAATGCAATACGAAACTTTAAAGAAGTCTTATTAGAAGGTGGTCACCATCTTCACCTAGATGACCCAGAACCCATAGCAAACGAAATGAAAAAATTTTTAAGTGAAAGCTCAAATGTCCGAGAACAATAGGAAGCCATCCATTCATGGCTATGAAATTCACCATTCAACCTGTTATGGGTGTGGTAAGGAAAACCAAATTGGTTTGAATGCGGATTTTACATTCGATGAAGAATCAGGTGAGGTAAAGTTTAACTATCTTTTTAAACAAATGTTCAATGGAGCACCAAATTTTGTGCATGGTGGTATTCTTTCAACACTATTAGACGAATCAATGGGGGCGCTCTGTTTTCATTTGGGTTATATCGTAATGACAGATACCATGGGATTTAAATTCCATAAAGCAACGCCTGTAGAGAGAGAGCTGTTTATAAGGGCCTGGCCGATCAAAAAAGAGAAACGGAAAGTTTTTCTGGAATGTGAGATCAAATCATTAGATGGGTCAATCCTGTATGTAAAAGGGGAGGGGGCATTCCACATCCTACCACCGCGTTTTTTTTCAGAGAAACTAACTGGAGAAAAAAACTCAGTTGCTTTGGATTTACTTAATATTAATAAATTACATCGAGCTCATTTATTTGAAAGGATAGGTTCATGATCCAAAAAATTCTACTAACAATCACCATCATTTCTCTACATGCTTGTGCATCCTTGTCTCAAACAGATTCAAGTGAAAACGTCGAAGAGTTTGAGTTACAATTCAAGGATGGCAAATTCATTCGGACGGAAAGGTTTAAAAACTCTGGAGGAATCAGGGCAAAGGGTGAAGTAAAGGCAGAGTGTGGTGGGGCAAAATGTACGCCTGCACAGGCAGAAAAATTTGCACCTGCAAAAATTAAGTCTCTCGTGAAACACGGGGCATGGGAAGAATACTTACAATTTGAACAAGAAGGCTCCACTCCAGAGAACAAAAAATTCAAATCTATTTTGGACTCATATGGCGAATTTTTAGATGGGAAAAAAGTAGGTATATGGAAAAAACCTGATCCAGATTCACCAAACAGAACGTTAGCGGAAGTTCCTTGGGTCGATGGCAAAAAAGAAGGTGTAGCAAAATCTTACGACAAATCTGGCAATTTGATCAGCGAGACCGAGTTTAGTGATGACAAACGCAACGGCAGATACTGGAAAAAAACTACAAAGGGAGAATGGCTCGAAAAAGGAACCTATAAAGATAATGAAGAAGAAGGGGAGTGGACCTTTTACTTCACAGGCATAGATGGAAATGGTGTAAAGACAGTTGTTAGCTTCCAAAAAGGCCAAAAACAAGGTAGCGAAACCAATTATTACAAAGACGGAAAGATCGAGTCGCAAGGGAATTACCAAAATGGCGCGCGTTCTGGACAATGGAAATTGTATGGCGGACTTGGGAATTTATTGGCGGAAGGGCCGTATTCGGCTAAAGAAGGTGTCAGTGCTGATGCTGAAATTAAACATGAACGCACTGGAATCTGGAAAGAATACTATGCAAATGGTGCTTTGTTTGGAACAGGACAGAGAAAACACACTCGTACGGGTAATTGGAAATTTTACTATAACAATGGACAGGTGGCTTATGATGGAATCATGGCCAACGAAAGTATGTTTGAATCCGCAAAGATTTTTGATCGAGAGGGAAAGATACTCGGTGATGGAAAACTTTTTTTCTCTCTAATAAAGATTGATGAAACTTCAGGCGATTTGAAATTAAATTATAAACCTAGCATACCCTTCATTTACTTTTATCCATCAGGTAAAAAAAGAATGGTAATTCGAGATAAGGACGATGCCACTGAGTTTTCAGAAAATGGAAAAGAATTAGGAAAGGGTCCTGTTGACCCCTCTGGTAGGAAGATGGGCTGTTGGATCATCGAAGGAAAAAAAGAATACTATATGTTGGATGCACCTAAACCTAAATTAACTGCAACACAATGTCAATAGAACAAAATAAGATTTCACAATCTCAATCTATTATTCAAAAAGTCAAAGGCGAGCTGGCCCAAAGTATCGCCGGCATGTCTACTGTCATAGATCCACTTTTGATTGGTTTGGTGGCGAGAGGCCATGTGCTTTTGGAAGGTATGCCTGGTTTAGCTAAAACTCTATTGGCAAAACGCTTGGCTAGTTGTGTAGATGCCAAGTTCAAGAGAGTCCAGTTCACACCCGATTTATTGCCGGCCGATCTCACTGGAACAAATATTTTTAACCCAAAAACTACAAATTTTGAGATCAGAAAAGGCCCAATCTTTACCAACGTATTGTTAGCGGACGAAATCAATCGAGCTCCAGCCAAAGTACAATCAGCCTTACTGCAGTGTATGGAAGAACGGCAAGTGAGCATTGGAGACCAAACATTTACTCTGGAAGATCCGTTTTTTGTAATGGCCACACAAAATCCTATTGAACAAGACGGTACCTACCCATTACCAGAGGCTCAGCTAGATCGATTTTTGTTCAAAATTCAAGTACCTTATCCCAAAGAAGAAGAGGAGCTACGGATCTTAAATTTGCATGGTAGAGTTGGCTCTCTAAATGAAACATCCAAACCCGTCATTCACATAAACGAGTTAACAGAAATATCCGAGACCTCAAACAAGGTATTTATTGACGAGAAGCTTTCCCAGTACATCGTTCGATTGATTCGAAATACCCGCCCCGAGGACACATCTGACTCAGACTTAAAATCGTATATTAAGTTTGGCGCAAGTCCAAGAGCAAGTTTATCTCTATTGAGAGTTTCACGCATTTCAGCAATCTTTGAAGGTCGCGATTTTGTAATCCCTGAAGACATCATTCGTTTTTTTCCAATCATTGTTGGGCATAGAATGCAGCTTTCACTAGATGCAATTACGGAAGATGTTCAAATAGATTCCATTCTAAAAAGAGTTTTGAGTATTACTGAAGTTCCTTAAACATATGTTAGATTCCGATTTAAAGAAACTTCTTGAAGTTGCAAAATGGGAAACAAAGACAAAATATAATTCTGGCCATTTTGGAAACTTTTTTGCGAAAAGTCATGGTAGGGGACTTGATTTTAAAGAGGTTAGACCTTATGTGGCTGGAGATGACACGCGTTATATCGATTGGAATGTTACTTCGCGCACTGGAGAATTTCATCTAAAAGAATTTTATTCTGAGGAGGATGTCCCGATTTTCATTTTGATCGATATTTCGGCCTCGATGAAGACGCTTAAACGTAAGGCTTCATTACAAATTTTGTATTTTCTTACTTTATTCCATTCTAAATTGGGAAATCGGATTCAAATCATAGGCTTTTCAGGGAAACTTTATCACTACGCAAAGACGATCAAAAGAGAAAACGATGCCTATCTTGCCTTCCAATGGCTACAAAGCATTATCCATTCGAATGATGATCAAAACACAAACTACAAAACGGCTTTCGATTACCTAGCAAAGATCCACCCAAAATTTTGTGTGACCTACTGGCTCTCTGATTTCACTTACTTTGATGGGTTTTCCTCAAGATATTCTTTTTTCCAACGATGGGAAAACTATGGGATTTGGATAGATTCCAAAGAAACGGAAGAACCACTTCCATTTTGGTTTAATATTTTCCAAGTCATAGATTCTGAATCAGGGAATATCCGAACAAATGCCTCGAGATTGCATACAGATAGATTGCAGTTTCAAAGAACTTTTCACCACAAGATAGCTTTCATAAGACCGGAAGAGAAATTGGCTAATCAAGTTTTTTCTCTTCTGTCAAGGAAACAGTGATGAAAGTATTTTTGATCATTTTAACTCTATTCTTAGTTCCCGGGTTAAAAGCAAAGGCTACCGAAACAATTTCAACAAAAGAAATATTTGTTGGAGATACCTTTGAATACAACTTAACATTTCCTGACTCACTTCCCGAGCAACTGATCTATCCTGAAGGTGACTTTATTTTAGAAGGAGAAGAATTACCTCTCTTTTCAGTTATTTCGGCAAAAAAAGACTCAAAAAACCTCTCATTAGAATTAAGATTTTATGAAGCTGGTCAGTTTTCTCTGCCTGTTGAATGGATGGAATCAGGAAACCAAAAAAAATCTGACCTAAAATTGATGATCAAATCTAGGTTAGATGGGAGAGAGTCGGATATTGATCCGAATGAACCCCCCTTACTTTTCTCTGGTACATACTGGTACCGACTAGTTTTAGTTTTACTGATCTTATTTCTCTCTTTATATCTTATCTATTCACTGTATTTGATGTGGAAACGTAGGATCAAGATTGTCGATGCCACCTGGCAACCAGTGGCAAACTTAGAAAAGCATGTCCAATTAAAGAATGAATTGGACTCTTATCTGAACTCTCCACAGCTATCATCCAGACAACTTACCTATCTTTTCACTAGCTATATCAAATGGGAGTTTTCCCATAAACTGCAGGCAAAATTGCACCACCTAACCGATTCTGAATTCCTATCTTATCTATATGATCATTATGGTGCAGAAGAATCAAATCTCAGAGAGCTAAGAAATTTTTTTCGAGAACATAAGTATACAGAATTTGAAATAGACCTAAACCAAAAGGATGCGCAGAGATTAGTCGCATCCTGGATTGAGAAGCTTAAGTTATAAATGAACGAGTTCCAAAGACCTTACCTTCTATTGCTGTTTATTCCCCTTCTTGGAGTTTTATTTTATTCCCTATACAAAAAAAGTTTTTCTCAAATCTTAAAAGGAGAATGGAATCGAGCTGAAAAAAATCAAATATCGGAAACCATATCTTTTTTTTATAATCGTTTTGGAATCTTCTTGGATTCGCTTTTATTTTTGGCAGGAGGGCTATTGATTTTTGCCTCTGCCGGACCAGGTACAAAATATACATTGAGCCCAGATGAGACAAATGGCATAGATATCATCCTTGCCTTGGATATTTCAGGTTCCATGGTTCAAAGTTATGATTTTTTGCCCTACAACCGACTCACTGTTTCAAAATCATTACTCAAAGAGTTTATCCAAAAACGAAAAGAAGATAGACTTGGTTTTGTCGTATTTGCAGGTGCTGCTTATCTACAATCGCCGCTGACAAGTGATCGAGAAACATTGCTCCAATTGATTGACGAAGTAAATGAAACTAGTATTGAAGAACAAGGCACGGCAATTGGAGATGCATTGATGCTTTCAACTTACCGACTTAAAAATTCACAAGCAAAATCAAAAGTGATTGTTCTTCTAACAGATGGAGTATCCAACACAGGGAAAGTGGATCCGGATACAGCATCTTTTACAACCAAGGCTTATAAAACTAAAGTCTATTCGATAGGCATTGGCAAAGAGGAGTCTCAATTTGAGGTAAACTATGATGCCTTACAAAAAATCTCTACCGAGACTGGTGGAAGATTTTACAGAGCAGAATCTCCCGAAGATTTGCAAGAAGTCTTAAATGAAATTGATAGTTTGGAAAAGGATATACTCCCCAAAAAACCAAGCCAAGTTGCAAAGACAGAATTTCCCGAGGTACTCTTTTGGTTTTTTCTCGTGATGGTTGTGAGTACAATAATGAAGGTATTTCCTTGGAAGGAACGTCTTTAGTATGGAAACTTTCGTTAGTGTAAAGATCTTAGGAATACTGGCCATAAGCCTCTTTGCATTTTTATTTTTTGGTAAGTTAAGCCTCCTTATCTATGCAAAGAGATATTTGAAAGAAAGGCCTTTTCTCTCGGAACATTTTCGACTGCCCAATTTAAAAATCCTTTCCCTTTCCAATACACTGATTCTCTTTTCTCTGGGATTTGCTTTCATGTCTCTCTTCTATACAAAAGCAAACCAAGTAGAGTCGAACCAACGAAAGGAATCTGTGGATATTTTGTTCCTAGTGGATGTTAGCCTTTCGATGGAGGCATTAGATGTTCCCCCCTCAAGGCTTTCCCGAGCCAAAGACATTCTACTCTCTACTGCGCCCGACCTAGTCGGAAATCGGCTGGGAATCATAGCCTTCGCAGGCAGCTCGTTTTCCTTCTGTCCTATGACAACCGATGTGTCAGCTTTCAGCGATTATGTGGAGGCTTTGGGTGTAGACCTTGTTGCCAAAAAAGGAACAGACATGTCCCAGGCTTTCGAACGCGCTTCTCGGATGTTGGATAGCGATAAAATATGGAAAAATAGACTCATTGTCCTGATTTCCGATGGAGAAGAACAAGAATCATCCAAACCAATTCCGTGGCAAGCTGATCTAATTGTATGGGGATTAGGTACTGAGGAAGGGGGACTGATTCGTTTTGGAAATCCAGATCTTAATACCTCTGGATATGTAACTCAGTCAGGGAAATTAAGCCAGAATCCTTCCGATCCAGATCTGATCATTAGTAAGGCAAACTTCGATTACCTGAACGAGATTGCAGCACGAAGCAATGGTAAAGTGTATGACCTAAGTTTTGATAATCTTGGTATCGGGCATTTTCTAAATCATATTGATTCGATGAAAAAAAATAAGTCTCAATTGATTTCTCAAATCCAAAAAGAAGAGGGGGCAGGTCCTTTTTTGGCAATCTCTGCCATTTTATTTCTGCTAGGTTTATTTTTTAGAATGTACCACTTCACCTATTTGAAACATTCCTTGGGCGCCATCTTGATCCTATATGCAATGAGTTTAAGTCCAGTGCACGCTTGGGAACTAGATCCAGGTGGAAATCGAATTAAAGAAGGAAAAGAATTCTTTGGAGAAAAAAAATTCAAAGAATCTAAGGAAGCCTACCAAAATGCGGAGACTTATTTCAAAGAGGACCATCGCTTAAAATTCAATAAAGCCGACGTTGAACACGAGCTAGGCCAATATGATGAATCCATCAAACTCAACCAAGAAGTAATCGAAGACCAACACTCTAGCCCAGACACAAAGGCGAAAGCTCTTTACAACCAAGGGAATTCTTACTTTAAAAAAAATGATCTCAAAAATGCTTTCAAAAGCTACGAACAAGCCCTTCGAATCAACCCAAATCATGAACCCAGCAAACGAAATTTGGAATTTTTAAAACAAAAATCCAAGGCAAAACAAAACTCACAAAGACAGGACGAAAGTAGTAAACAAGAAGAGCAGAAACAGAGCCCCAAGGAAAGAAACCAACAGGAACAAAAACCAAAAAATCAGGAGAGGAGTGATGAACAAAACACAGCCGACAAAATGATGGAACAATTTGATCCAAACTCAATTTTAAAAAAGAAACCGAATTACGGAGGGAGTTCGGACAATGAAAAATTTTGGTAGGTCTGTCTTTTTTTTATTCCTCTTCTCTTTTGGAGTTCTCAGTGCACAGAATGTACAGTTTTATTTAGAACCATCACAAATTGAGGCAGGAGAAGTTGCTATACTGCATGTAAAATACCAAGGAGATGCGGATTTACAACCTGTCCAGAAACGATATGAAAGTAAACACGTGCAAGTATATTTCTTAGGCCATTCGTCCGAAACACAAATCATCAATTTTAAAGTTTCAAAAAGTAAATTATTAAAATACCAAGTATCGAGTGATAAAGTTGGAAAACACCAAGTTCCCAAGATTATTGTACTCATAGGAAATGAAACCATAGAAAGTCCCGACCTTTTTTTTGAGGTCCTACCCACCCGACCTAAAGTAAGGTCACAGAGACCTCAAAGTTTGATCGATCAACTTTTGCAAGGTATGGAACCCGACTTTGGGCCGAATGAGAAACCTGAGGTTGGATTTCAGTTAAATAAATACAACTGTTATCTGGGGGAACCTGTAATCGGATACTATGTACTATACTATTCCAATATGAATCGCCCCTACCTAGAAAGAGATCCAAACCGCTCAATATCTTATCCTTTTTTTCTTTCGGAAACCTTACAAGGTGTAACCGTTCAAATTGAACCAGAAGTATTAAAAGATGGTCTACTACGTAGAACCTTGGTCTACGGAAAAGAAATCTATTCCCTTACTCCACTCAAACCCGGTCGATTTCAATTAGGTGAAACCAAGTTTGTTGTTGGTGACGGATTACAATTTGGAGCGGTCCACGACTCTCTCCCCGTAAAACCTGCGATGATTGAAGTGAAGCCTTTACCTAAACCAAGCCCTATTGGTTACCAAGGAGCCATTGGTGACTATACCATTTCGCATTCTTTTCCCAACAGAAAGGCCTACGACAAGGAACCCTATTATTTTACGATATTGGTGAAAGGGGAGGGCACTGGAGCTGGCATCGAGCCTCCTTTAGAACTAAAGGGATTCGAGGATAGCATACATTTCATTTCAAAGTCCAAGAAAAAATCCTTCCAACGACTCCCCTCTGGAGAGTATGGCTTCTATTCCGAAGTCAGCTTTCAATACAGTTGGGAGCCGAATGGCATTGGCGAGAGACAACTTCCAAAGGCTAAGATAGTCTTCTTCCTTCCGAAAGAAAATCGATATGAAATTCGGGAGCTAAAACTCCCTTCCATTCAGGTAGAGCCAAAACCAGATAGAACTCTGTCTAAACCTAAGAAGGATCCTTCTTTTTCCCTCTCGAACTACTTTCTCTGGTCTATTGGCCTAATCGTATTTAGTGCCGTTATGTTTGGGAGCTGGTTAAAACTACAGGCCGAACAAAAACAGAAAGTAGTATGGAAGGAAATGGAAGAAATCCTTGGACAAAAAAAAGGAATTTTCTTAAGCGATTATCTGAAAGGCAAAGGACTTCCAGAAACAGAA
Organism: Leptospira ryugenii; assembly: GCF_003114855.1. NCBI lineage: Bacteria > Pseudomonadati > Spirochaetota > Leptospiria > Leptospirales > Leptospiraceae > Leptospira > Leptospira ryugenii. The sequence goes on from NZ_BFBB01000009.1 coordinate 129,326, forward strand.
ATCCAATTTTTGCTTCAGTTGCAGTCCTCTTCGCCTTCCAAATCATGGTTTGAGAGAATGAAAGAATTGGGTCGAAAAGACCAAAACAAAATCCAATCTATTTTTAAAATTTTAAATGAAAGGAGTATGATATGACAGCAGAAGAAAAAGGTAAGATAAGCGTTGAAACAGAAAATATATTCCCGATCATTAAAAAATGGCTCTATTCCGAAAAGGATATCTTTATCAGAGAGCTTGTATCTAACGCCTGCGATGCGATCAGTAAATTAAAAAAAGTTTCTCTCCAAGAAGAATTTGAAGGAGGAACAGATTACCGCATTGACCTGAGCTTTGACAAAGATAAAAGGACTCTCGTCATCGAAGACAACGGCATTGGGATGTCTGCCGATGAGGTCAAAAAATACATCAATCAAATTGCTTTTTCAGGTGCAACTGACTTTGCAAAACATTACCAGAATTCGGAAAACAAAGCTGAGATCATAGGACACTTTGGTCTGGGATTTTATTCTTGTTTTATGGTCTCCCAAAAAGTAACAATAGAAACCAAGTCGTATCGAAAAGGTGAATCACCTGTACTTTGGGAAAGTGAATCTGGGACCGATTTCTCCATTTCCAAAATAGAAAAGGAGGGACGAGGTACCAAAATTACGCTTTATTTAGATGCGGAGTCTGGAGAGTATCTCGACAAATGGAAGTTAAAGGATCTGATTAAAAGATACTGTGACTTTTTACCCGTTCCAATCTTCGTAGACAGCGAAAAAGCCAATCGCGAAAAGCCACTTTGGTCCGAAGAACCATCCAAACTAAAGCCGGATGACTACAAGGATTTCTACAACTATCTATTTCCATTTTCGGGTGATGCGCTCTTTCATATCCACTTAAATGTTGACTATCCGTTTAGGCTCCAAGGCATTTTGTATTTTCCGAGACTTACACATGAATTGGATGCATCGAAAAACGGCATCAAACTCTTTTGTAACCATGTCTTTGTCAGTGACAATGCAAATGAGTTGATCCCTCAATTCCTAACCATCCTAAAAGGAACTATCGATATTCCCGATCTTCCACTCAATGTTTCCCGATCCTATCTACAAAATGATCCATTGGTAAAAAAGATATCCAATCACATCATCAAAAAGGTGGCCGATCGCTTAACAGATGACTTCAAAAAGAACCGAGAAGAATACCAAAAGAATTGGCCAGACATTGCACTTTTCGTAAAATACGGAGTCCTCACAGATGAAAAATTCTACGACTCGATGAAAGATAGTTTGGTATTTAAAAATTCAGAGGGTGGGTTCTCTACTCTAAATGAATACTGGGAAAAAAACAAAGAAAAGAATCAAAACAAAATCTACTATGCCAATGAAACAGAAATTAGTTCTGTTTATATGGATCTTTTAAAAACCCAAGGCCTTGAAGCAATATTAGTGGATTCAAAAATTGATACACACTTAATCCAACATTTGGAAATGAAAAATCCCGATTGGAAATTCCAAAGAGTTGATGCTGACCTTGCCGATCAGATAGTAGACAAAGAAGCTTCTCCAGGTATCGTAGATGCCAACAACAAAACCGAATCCGATAGAATCCTTGCATTCTTCAAAACTTCTGTACATAGAGAGGGGATTGAGATCAAAACCGAAACCTTAAAATCTCAATCTGTTCCTGCCGTCATTCTACTCCCTGAATTTATGCGTAGAATGACAGAGATGAATTCTATGATGAACAGAGAAGAAACCAGCAAAATATTAAAAAATCATACTCTCGTTGTGAATCTAAATTCTGGGCTAGTTAAGGCCGCATTACGAGAGTTTGAAGGTGTAAATCCCGAAAAAGGAAAACGATTGGCAGAACAAATTTATGACCTAGCTCTGCTTTCCGCAAAGGCAATGACTGATCATGATTTGTCAGAGTATACCAAACGTACAGTTTCCTTTTTGGAGGAAATTCTAAACAAAAATTAAACTTCTCTTCTGATTTTTCTTTGCCGAGTTTCCCGTAAGGGAGACTTTGGCAAAGGAAACATCGTGATCAACCTTTGCATTACAAGTCGTATTTCTTCACTCCCAATCGTCATTGCACATCTGAAAGGATACTTTTCTGAATATGAAACAAATGTTTCGATTCAGTCGATTACCCATCATAAAGCAATTCTTGCACTTCTGGAAGCAGGTAGGATTGAAGCTGGGGAAATCCCATCTATTGCTTATTTACACGAGTGTTTTTTAAAAAAATCTAGAATCAAAAGGATTTATAAAGGTATTCCACTTTATAGATCTCCACTGTCTTATTACTCTCGCTTTCGCTTCCAAGCAAGTGATCTGAGCCGAAGTAAGGGTTATTTCATCCCTGTGCCCCACTTTCATTCAGTGGAAAGGTTGTTAGCAGAAAAATTCTTAGAAGACTACGCACCCAAAAATCCAGTGAAAGTACGTTTCATGGACACACCGAGTTTTTTAGAAGAAAAGGAATTTTTAAGGCCTGGGTGCTTGGGTTTAGCCTCCGATCCCCTTTTAAGCCCTTTCTTGAAAAACTACCATGACTTTCGTGACGAGGAAGCCTCTCCACTCCTCAACTCATCCGGATTTATTCCATCCACCTTACTCGCATTTAGTGGTGACTGTATTCTTAAGATGGGTCGCCAAGTTTCAGGAGTCTTGCTTGCAATAAAGAAAGCAATTGATTTTATAAACGAGGCAAGCCTAAGCTCAAACCCCAAAGTATGGGATGACCTTAACCTACACCAATACTATCCTCATCTCAGAACCTCAGATGTTAAAAACATTATCTTTGCCAATCCACTTGTCCAAAAGGGAGTGTTTTCATATGAAGTCAATACAGACACCCTATCCCCACTACTTAAAGATAACTATTTTAGAGTCATACGTAGGATAATGACTCCTGATACCATCCGACCGCTGTTAAATTTTGAAGAGATCCTCGAAGCTTTAGCGCCCAAAAAACTATTTGATGTGCGAAAACTATCTAGTTTCCAGAGTGGTGGAGCAAAAGAACAACATGCTCCATCGCTTATTAATTATCGCAAACTGAATGCAATTCGGCATTTAATCGTGGATGTAAACTCTGTAGCCTTGGATGTTTTGCAAGGCAACTTCCAATCCAGACTCAATACAGAGGAAAACCTTTTGCTCGACAATCGAGTGAAAGTGATTATCAATGCAATGATAGATTCATTTAACTCTACTTTCGCGATGCAAAAGGAAGAGATTGCAGAGTTAGAAAATTTAATTTCAATCCTTGAAATCAAATTAGATCGTTCAGCTGTAGATCTTCAGTATTCTGAGGAAAAGTATAGATATTTATTTGAGTTCTCAAGAGAGGCGATTGCGCTTGTAGATGCAGACACTGGAAATATCCTTGAGGCCAATCATCAATTCAGGCACCTCACTGGCTATACAAGAGCAGATCTAACAAAACTTACAATCGAAGACATCATCATAGGGGAGCAAATATCCTCGCAAATCAATTTCAACCAAGACAATACCCAAGACACTATGCTATCTTTGCCAGATGTCAATATTCTATTAAAGGATGGCTCCACGATTGGAGTTGATTTAAGCTTTGCCTCCATACTTTTATCACCAAGAAAACGTTACCAAGTTCAATTTCGACCCAATTCTGAACGAAAAGAACAAGAAAGACTCCAACATGAATTTATTTCCAATGTAAGCCATGAATTGCGTAGCCCTATGACAAATATCCGTGGTTACCTAGAATTCTTCAAATCAGACAAAACATTACCTTACAATGCAGAACATCTAAACATGCTAGAGGTCATCGATAAGAATGCGAAACGATTGAACTTTTTGATTGAAAACATGTTAAAGCTAACAACCTCACGCGAAAAAGAGAGAGAGGATGAGGTTGTGGAATTTTTTGATCCTGTGCCAATTATAGAAGACGTCATTCACATGAATTCGCATCTCGCAAAAGGGAAAACTTTAGAATGGGATATCTCTTTGAAAAAAGGCCTTCTTATCAAAGGGATTCGTTTCGAATTTTCACAGATCGTAACAAACCTATATATAAATGCCCTAAAATATACCTTCAAAGGAAAAATTTCTGTAACTCTGATTTCACTCCCCAATTCAATGGAGCTCACGGTAAGTGATACAGGAATTGGAATCGATGCAAATTATAAAAACCAAATCTTCGACCGATTCTTTAGAATTCCCTCTACAGACAATCGAAAGATAGGAGGGACGGGACTTGGTCTTTCCATCGTCAAATCACTCGTGGAAAAGATGGGAGGAGAGATCTATGTAGAAAGCAAATTAGGGGAGGGGAGTACCTTCAAGGTAAGTCTGCCTCTTGCATCTATTTCTTCTTAACTACTTTTTTGGTTTTTTTCTTCGCTGCTTGCTTTCTACTTTTTGTTTTCGAGGCACCTTTAGGTGTTTTTTCCAATTTATCTTGAAGCCAATGAAGGTCTGGTAACTTTTTAGGATCTAAATGCATATTGGAGATAAGCAGAGATAGCTCCAACATCTCCCTAGTCCCCAAAAGGTGCAATAAATCCAAAGCCTTCTGGAGACCAAGTTTATGAAAGATTGATAAGGTATTATCAACACCAAAATAATTTAGAAAAACAGGCAGTTCTTCAATGCCTCTCGTTTTGATCCACTTTTTACAATCTGCAACAGTCAGAGTAGAAACAAGCTTCAAGATCGAGGGAACATTTGTCTCTTTGATTAGCCATAAAAAATCTTTCATGTTAATCTCTTTTAGTAAGGCGACGGATTTTTCAATCCCCAAAGTTTTTAATATCTCAACACTTGTTTCTTTGCCTTGTGATTTTGCGAGTGCACTTACGTCAGAAGGAGGAATACTCCGAGCCACTAAAGCTAGATCAGACATAGGCAATGAATGAATGAAATACACCAGATCATCATCTGAGTTTTCTTTTATCATTTCCACAAGTACCCGCTCTGGAATTTGGTTTACTAACTCTACAACGGTATCTTCGCTTAACTTTTGAGTTAATACGATGAGCCTTTCTTTCGGGACTTTGCCAGTTAATGAAAGTAGTTTTTCGTACCCTAAATTTTTTAAAATTTGGAACGACTTTTTGGGTCCTAATTTTTCCAAATATTGATAAACACTTTGAATGGTTACTAAAACTTCTTTCATATTATGCTTTGGTGACTTAAGTTTAATGAAAGGATGCAAATTTCCAGAGAAATTCCTTGTCTTTTTTTGAATTTTTTTAAAATAGAGATGTGGGCAAACGATGGCTATGGTCTTCTCTTCTTCTATTCCTCCTTATCTCAGGATTTGCCATCAAGGCCAAAATTGAACCTTACCAATACCAACTTTCGTCTTTGATCGGCATTTGGGATGGTTTTGCGGAAGTAAATCCCGAACTCATCAACCAAGGCTTCGTTGTATTTAAAGATGGGGGATATGATGGTCAGTTTTTCTATCTCATTGCAAAGTCCATATTCCAAGAAAATCATTGGGGTTTGGTAGTAGATTCTTATTTCTTTCGAATGCACCGACTTGGGCTCTCGCTTGCCATTGGTTTGCCTAGCTATCTCTTCGGTTTTTCCTATTATCCACAGATTGCAATCTGTGTTTTGTGGATTGCCTTTCTCTATTCCTTCTTTTGTCTTTACCAACTTTTACCAGACCGAAAGTATTTAGCATTGTTTTATTTGTTCTCTCCGTTCACCTTAAATTCCAATCTACTACTTGTTGCGGATGGTTTTTTTACTTCGCTTTCCATCATTTCTCTATACCTCCTCAGGAAAGACAGACCCATTTTTATACTACTATTTTTCCTAACACTTACTGTCGTTACACGAGAACTGGGAATCACTCTCCTACCTTGCTACTTTTTCTATTTATACAATAAAGAAAAGAAAACACATGCATTTTCCATGTTTTTTCCGATTCTTGTATTTATCAGCTTACTCATTTGTCTCCGTCTATTTCCTCCAACACACTTAGGAACCAATCCTCTAGATTTTAAAGACATGACTGATTTGCCTTTATTCGGATTCATAAAGAGTTTCTTTGATTCAGGTACATTCCACTTCCAATTAAAAGAAAGCCCCAAATTCATTTTTCTTCTCATGTTACTCTTACTAAGTTTATTTTTTATTTTAAATTTAAAGCGAATCATCACTGAGATTGATGCCCAACTGGTCATCATCCTTGCGCCGATCCTTGTTAGCCTTGGAGTTATTTTCATAGCGGAAGAGGGCTATTGGAGATCTTTTGATAATTTATCCCGAATGTTTACATGGTGTTTGCCCAATGTAATACTTCTTTTGGAACGCATACGTTCAAAATGGCTAAGTGCCTTTTTGTTTTGCTCTTCCTCCCTGTTTCTTTTTTTATTGATCCGTATTTTGTTCATAACTCCCAATAAGGAATTTTATCTATATTTATGATTTCCATTGCTTATAGCCCTTGTCCCAATGATACCTTTTTGTTTTACCATCTCGTACACAAAAAAATTAAAGGATATGAATCCATCTCGGAAGAACTCTGGGATGTGGAAAACCTCAATCAATTTGCTCGAGAGGGAAAGTTCCCTGTTACAAAGATCTCATTTGCAGCCTATTTTACTGTTATTGATCGTTACGTTCTTTTGGAAACAGGTTCTGCTTTAGGGAAAGGATGCGGCCCGATCCTAGTTAGGAAAAAAGGCTCACATGCCAACTTGACCGCACAATCTAGAATCGTAGTACCAGGTCTCTTAACAACTGCTAACCTTCTACTCTCTTTGTATACAGAATCAAACTTCGAAGCCATACCAACACGTTATGACAAAATCATCCCTTCCTTACTTTCAGGAGAAGAAGACTTCGGTGTAATTATCCATGAGGAACGATTTACATTTGAGAGTAGGGGACTTGAAAAGGTTGTAGACTTGGGCCAATGGTGGGAAGATAACACCGGCTTGATGATTCCATTGGGTGCCATCGCCATTCGCAGGGATATTCCCCGATCGGATGCAATTCATTTCCAAAGAGGTCTACAAGAGAGCCTTAAACAGGCCTATCTACACCCGGATCTCATGAAATCTTATATCCAAGAGCACTCACAAAACAAAGACCCTCAAGTGATCCAATCTCACATTGATTTATATGTAAATGAGTATACAAAAAAACTAGGAACAGAAGGCCATAAAGCGATAGAAAGTTTATACAACAAAGCATTACAGATTGGATTTGCGGGTGTTCAAAATTCGAATCTACCTCTCTTCTTAGGAGAGGCAGAGTAAACAAAGGATTTGCCCTTTATCTTTTCTCAGTGGCTCCAGTGCTTTTGCAACCAACATACCAGGTTTCAATTTGTTGGTATCTGCTTTGATGACATGACCAGATGTAAGCCCAGAAACCAATAGATCACCCACAGAGATAGCACCCTGCGATGCGTCAGCCTGGATCTTAACAACACCCATCATTGCTACCAAACAATATTCTTGGCCTTTTTTTTCCTTACCCAAGATCATGGACGAGGAGGCAATACAAACACCAATTACATTCGTAGCATAGGATTGTTTTGACCGTGAAAGCACTTCTGCGTCATAGCTAGAGACCAACAAATCCCCTGCGCTAACAACATCTCTTTGGTCCAATTTGAAATATTTACCGATTGCTTCCTCTTGGCCATCTCGACTGATGCGAAGTGTTCCTTCAAAAACACTATCACCTAAGGCGCGCAATGCTTTGCCAGAACCTGTCCAATCCTTCTCTGGTAGACCAGCTCCATTAGCGAAAAGTGCATATTCATTTTGAGAAATAAATTGACCGCCGGATGAGTGCGTTCCCACGCCAAGGACTCCTGAACCTTCTTGGTTGTCTTTTGCCTTTGAAAGCCCTAATGTTCCAATCCTTTCAGAAAATCCAAAAACTCCCTTAGCCTTACCTATTCCGAGTACGCCAGCCCCTTCGCTTTGGTTTTTTGCGTAGACGATCGCATCATTTTGTGTAGGTGGTACGTAGCCTTGCGAAGGTGAAGATGTCTCTCCTTCAATTCTCAAAAGGCCAGTGTGGGAATCGAAACTATGCTGCTTTTCGGCATACTCATGTGTATGTGGCTTGGGTTCTCTCTTGTCGGACAAACGAGGGTCTTCCGCTGTTACAACTCGTCCAGGCGTGCTTTCTCCTGGCCTTGACAACAAAACAATACCTGCTCTTTCAAAATCTGCAGGTTGCAATCGTTTGTCATCACCTTGGACGACTACTCCTGATTTTGCTTCGCCAGAATGTGCAAGTTGTACGATTCCGTACTGTTCCGTACCTGCATGACGCAAACGTTTATCATTTCCCTGCACCGCTGTATTTGCTTCTTCGCCACCATTCGGTGCAAGACGAACGATCCCTTTCTCTGTAACCGTTGCATCTTTGAGGCGAGGATCATCACCAGTCACCACTCGGTCTGGGCTCACTTCGTTTGGCTCCGCTAGTTGCACCAAACCAAAAGACTTTCTAGTCGCAAGTTTTAACCTTGCATCGTTACCTTGCACGGCAACTCCAGGGCGCGTCTCTCCATCTAATGCCAGCTCAACGATACCCGGATGATCCGTACTTGCCAGCCGCAAACGTTCGTCATCTGATTGCACAACAAGACCAGGCCTCGCTTCACCAGACCGGCCCAAGCGCACAAGCCCATGAGTGAGCTCGGTGGCGATTTTTAGGCGTTTATCATTTCCTTGTACGACCACTCCCGGTCTCTCTTCGCCGTCTGTTGCTAGCTCAACAATGCCCCGGTATTCGGTGCTTGCATCTCTTAACCTACGATCGTTAGATTGAACTACGACCCCTTCTTTTACCTCGCCATCCGTCGCCAATCGTACGATGCCAGACCTCAGTACGGAAGCATAGGGTAGGGGTTCTCTGACAGGCCCTTGGGATTCTTTCTTATCGGGGCTGGAGTAGAGTTCTATTTCTATGATTTCTGTTTGGTAGTCTTTCTTCCCACTTGTCTTTTCCTGTATGAAGACAAGTTTTAAGAACCGCATATTAACAGGTGCTACACGCCATTTGTACCAAGTGCCAGGCTCGGATAAAAAATGATTCTCTTCGTGTAGCTGATGCCAGGTGAGATCATCCTCACTGTAATACGTCAAAAATCTTTCTGGAAAATTGGTAACCTGATCATTTTTGGTTAACATCCGAATCTCTTCGACACGACTCACACTACCAAGATCAAATAACAAGAATTCCTCGGTCGGTTCTTCTTTTTTCTGAGATGCCCAACCGTAGTCAGGTCGCGTATCGATTAAATTTTCTTTAACCCAAAGGCGGTCTGGTTCAGAACTTGCCTGCATTTTTTGGATCCCAGAAATCATGATCCTAAGTTTCCCGAAACTTAACTTACTTTGCCCTCCATTCGTTTTCCTCGAAATTTTGGAGACGAATTTTACATAGCGAGCACTAGTAAGGGTGAATAACCATTTAGCGGATGTCTTAAAGGACTTTCGGAAGGCAGATTCTTGTAAAATCGGTTCCCAGTACTTACCATCATGGGAAAGTTCAAACCGAAAGGAATCAGGGAAAAAATCTAGGCCATCCTTCCCAGGAAGAAGCTCGATGGCATTAAAGAACACGGCCTCTTCAAACTCAAAAATAAGGGTGGATAAACCTGATTGCTCTCTCTCTTCAACAAAGGAGATAAATTCATCCTGTTTGATTTCTACTGTCCCTGATGTTTTGACAGTTCTGATGGGAACCGAATACGGGTGGCTCACCCTGATTAAATTTTCTTTCATAATTCTTAATCTCCTTCCAGTAATTCCATTTTTTCTCTCGAGTCTATCGAATTTCCGAAATGCGAGCAGGCTCCTCTCTCTCACCGAAAACCACCAGTAGGGGAGGCTTCGCTCTCTCATTGAAGTATTTTTCTATGATTTGCCGATGGAAGGCATTTAAGGAGCTGGCAATGAGCAAGACCTTACCATCGATTTGTACGTCCAAGGAATCTAGTTCGCGCCAAGTCTTGGCTGACAGGTTTTGGGAGGCCCAGTCTAAAAAACCGCGCCAGGAAGCCTGGTGGACACCTGTCTCATGCTCAGGATTTTCTTGCTTAGAGTTGGGCATTTTTTGAGAGTTTCGCACTTGTTCTTTGCAGAGGCTCTTGATGTATTCCCAATCCTGTCCGAGGCCCAAGGCATTCGCTCTTGTGCAAGCCGCGAGAACCATTTCGTTTCCAAATAATTCAAGTAAAGATTCGAGTGTTGCAGGAAGTGTTTTTTTCTCTTCCGGCCTCTCGGTAGCGCTTTGGTTATGATTAGATATAGTTATATTAATATGGTTTGGGTTTCCATTTGTAACCCCCTCCTTGGCATGATTGTCTCCCGCCGGGGAGGATGCCTGTCCCTCTCTCTGGTGTATTTGTGTATCCCGGAGGGGGGTAATTTTGGAACCCGGGTAGTGGAAAGAAAAATGATACCGGGTTGCCACTTTTCCGCTGCCTGGGACCTGGAATAGTAAGCCCGCATGGACCAATTCCTTTTTCGCCTGGACGATTGATTTTTTAGTTTTAAACCCGGTAAGCCTAAGTAGGGTTTCTGTCCCTGGCCAGACGGGCTTGAATTTAGAATCGCTAAATTTGAGTAGCACCGGGTAGAGTGTCTTGGCAGCAGAAGAAAGCTCTGCCCAGACACCTGAGTCAATGATGTCGCTCATAAAGCGTATATAGGGATGGTAGTCGCTCATCTCCCCTCCGGATCCATGCAAAAAAGAAACTAATTTTAAGCAAAATTATCGAAGGGCTTGACATTTCTTGACATAATGTTAATTATGTCACATCCAACAACATTCCTTCGGGAAGAACCCGGCCCCTGGTCACCCAGGGGAGTTTTTTGTCCGACGTTACTTGGGCAAAGTTCTTCCACTGTCTTTTTATATTTTTTTTTGCAAAGACAGAGTACTTAAATTTCGTTTACTAAATTATGTCACATTGTGTGCAAAACCTTGTGCTTTGTCAAGTTTGTACACCTTTATTTGCTTGGTCCGATAAAAAAAATTTAGCTAAGTACTTGACAAGCAAGTACTTGATTAGTTGTTCTGCAGATCCCCGAATTTTCTGGGAAGCTCCTTTCGTAAGAATTTCAAAATTTCCCCAAGTAAGATTTCATCCTCAGACGAAATGGAAATTTGGTTACCTTGTCTTTTGAGTTTGTAGGATGAGCCTATTCTTCGCTCTGCGAGCGAGGGCTTTTCTTTACTCTTTTTGTTGAAGTCCTTTGCATCTCGAACCGTACGCAAGCTACCGTTTTCTACCATCTCCAAAAAGGGAGGCAAACTGCCATTTTTCGCTGCTTGAGCTGCCTGGACGAGTAGGTTTTTGTTTTGGATATTGGCCTTTTTGCACAGGTTTAAGTCTTCTTTTGACATGGCTGCTATGGAAAGGACTTCTGACATATAATTTCTACTTTTGCCGAATAGGTCTCCCAGGTCGGCATCAGAATATTGGTAAGTTTGTTTTAAGAAGAGGAGGGCATCTACTTCTTCATAGGCAGACAGGTTTTCTCTTTGTAGGTTTTCTATGACTGCAAGTTTGTAGACCTCCTTTTCTGGACGATTTAAAATTTTACATTCAATTTCTGCCCAGCCCAAGGATTTGGCAGCATGGTAGCGACGTTCACCTGCAATGATTCGGTAATAGCCGTCGGTTTTTCCTTTGGAGACGACGATAGGTTGCAAAAGACCATCAACCTTCAGGGAAGAGGCAAGCTCTTCGATTGCTTTTTTTCTTTCTTGTCTCGGTTGGTGTTCTGAGGGTTCAATTTTATCGATGCGAATCGAGCGGATCGTACCATCCAAATTTTCGGATTGGTAGATGTCAGCCAAGGACCCAAGTCGTTTACTTTTTAAGCTCACGTAAGACCTCCTCTAAAAAACCTTCATACTCTTGTGATTGCCGGGAAGTTCGGTTGTAATCAAAAACGGATTTCTTTGCCAGATGGCTCTCACCTATAGCGACTCCATCTGAAATGGTATGCTCAAATATTTTAAAGTACTTACTTAAGACTGGCAGAATGGTTTTGGTCAAAAGTGTTTGTGGCTTTAATTGTGTGATGAGGGCCCCAAGGATCTCCAATTCCGGATTGATCCTTTTTTTAATAGAAGAGATGGTTTGTTGCAAACCCATAATCCCATCCATCGAAAATTTTTCTGCCTGCAGCGGGATGAGCACGTAATTTGAGGCAACCAAGCTGTTTACCGTAAAAATCGAAAGAGAAGGGGGGCAATCAATGATGGCGAAGTCAAAATGTGAAACTTCTTGGAGCGCATCCCTCAATACATAGGGTGCCTCCACTGAATTCACAGAAATGGTTTCCATTTCCGCCAAACGCATGCTAGACGGAGCTAGCCACAAATTCTCGTTATACGCCGGCACAATGATGTCCGAAAGTTTGGTAGCACTTTGGAACAGTTGCGCAAGGTCTTTGTCAAGAGTGTCAGGATTCACAAAAATTCCAGTAGAATTCGCCTGTGGATCCATGTCGATGAGAAGGGTCTTGTAGTTTCTGCGGGCAAGACCCATGGCTAGGTTTAGAGAGGTAGTTGTTTTTCCTTCTCCGCCTTTTTGGTTCGCAACAGCAATGGTGATCATAGACGATGCAGTTCCTTTTCAATAGGTATGGTTTTGTGGGAAAAATCTATTAGCAATTGAATTTTCGCTAAAAGACAAAAAAAGATAATTTTCCACATGCTTGAATTGTCGGACATCCGACAGGTCAAAAATGAGAAAAAAGTTTGTGGGGGAAATCTGTCGGACATCCGACATTCAAATCGGTACGTACTTGACAAAGTGATTAAATTTAAACATTTTTCTTCTATGCCAAGCGCATTCAAGCAGGCCTTCTTTTCGGAAGAAAAGGGACAAGATTGGTTGCAAAACTCTCTCGGAGCGAGTTGGGAAGAGCTATGTACAGCCTGCGGATTTTTGTCAGGAGTCGTCGTGCTCCGTTCTGAGGAGGAGCAGTCCTTTTCTGAGGTCGCGGCCTTTGGATACGGTGAAGAAGGGTTTTATTATCCGTTCATGGCATCCTCAGGGGAGGCAATTGCCAAACTAAAAAGTGAGCCATTCCCGCTCTCTTTTTCCGGTTCTATGTATGATCTTTTCCATCCCGAAGCAGAGGCATTAGCCCTTGGCATCTATGGCCAAGAGAACAAGGGATTTATAGGATTTCTTCTGGTTGAGGCTAAGGAAATCCAAAGTTTTGCTCCGTACATCTTAAGGTTATTTGCGGAAAAAATTTCCTATGAAATGCTGCAACCTGACTCTCCCATAGCCGCCAAATCTGTAGAGCGTGCCCCTTCCTCCGAGCCCTTACTTGTTCCTTATTTACCTGACTTAGAACAGTGCATCCATACATTCCAAACCCAAAAGATGATCACTCTTTATGGAGAAAAAGGTACGGGCAAACGAACTCTCGCCAAGTGGATCCATGAGTCTCGCGTTCCGGGCAGTGCCTTCTTACTTGTCTCCTCCGTTCCCGAACACTTCGGAAAGTTTGAAAAGGCTCTTATCCAATGGGCGGCTGAGGTAGGAGGGGGGAGTCTCGCCTTTGTAGATGCAAGCCACTGGAGCCTCGGCCAACAAAAAATCCTCTTGGATTGGCGGAACGAGAACCCAGAACCAGGCCTGTTTTTTTTGGAGCACCCTCCCTTTGAAAAGCCTGAAGGCCTAGCCACTTTCCGGCAATTTCTAGAATCAAATTTATCATTGCTCCCATCGGTTTCTACCTACCGATCCCAGGAAGTTAGCCAGATAGTGGGGCTCTTCTTTGCGGAATTAGCAAAGGCGCAAAACCGTCCTGGTTTGTCTTTGGACCCAAAGGTAATTGTGGAGATGGCAAAGCGTTCATGGCCTGGAAACTGGCAAGACATCAAAAATAGCCTTCTTCTCGGAATCTTAAATTGTACTTCGAAGGAAGTTTCTCTCCAGGACGTTTTTTCCGGGAAAAACCAGCTCCAGCTCGGGGTTCCGGATTCAGAAGATTTAGACTTGCGGATGGCAATCCAAGCCTTAGAAAGGCAGAAGATCTTAAATGCAAAACGGATTTTCTCCGGAAACCAAATCCGTATGGCCAAAGCACTTGGGATTTCTAGGGGCGCATTGCAAAACAAAATGAAGCAGTTGGATCTTTTATAGATGGAAGATACGGTTTACGAGGAAAGAAAAACACCAGGAGGCTTCTTGGTAAAGGTCAGGCTTTCAAAGATGACCTACGTAGTCTTTACAGAAGCTGGGCCGGAAGTACCGAAAGGTGCCAAAAATAATTCCATCGTTTCCCTCGTACCAAAAGTTGGATTTTTTGGCGAGGACTTTGACCTTTCCCATTTCCACTTGGGTGAACTCTCTTTTGTGAACGTCAAGACTGGGAAAATGGTCATTCCCTACCAGCATGGCTTTTCCAATGAAATCAAAACCATTTATTTAGGCACAGGGAGCCAAAGCGACGTCCTCCCCGTTGTGATCCACCACTTTCGCAATAAGGAAGAATTGATGCATTCCTGGGAAAAAGGGGAGCAGGTTCAGTACCTCGTCGTTGATGAAGAAATCCCACGAGGGGATATGGTAACCTTCAAAATCCGCTACCCAAGTTTAAACATTCTCGTCATAAAAAAAAGGATCAATACCTCAGCGGAGGCACAAGCCGTTTCCAAGCAAATGGGACAGAGTCCTTCCGCAAAGGGAGATGTGGTCGACTACAACAAAGTGCGGGCAACGGACGTTGCGAAAAATTCGAATCTAAATATGTACAGCGAGAACCCTGTCTTTTTGGCAAGGATCCACCTTCGGAACATGGAATTGGATAAGGTAAAGCAAATTCTATTAGATTTCAAACTCGGTGCCCAAGACGTATCCTTCATCCGAACATTCTTAGATGTCATGATCAAAAACGAAAATGCCAAACCGGAATTGGAGGCAATGAAAGGCCAACTCATTGCCTTAAATGAAGCCTTTCGTTTGTCAGTGCAAATCTTGGATTTTGCTGTGGATGAATTTGAAAGGGAGCTAGATAGAGGCTTTTCGAAGGAAATCTCTAGTATGATCTATGCCGTCCTTGCCAAAGAGCAGGAGTCAGCGACAGAAATTGAGAAAGAGATCGTCCTCTGGGAATGGAAGCTCAGAGCCAGAAATTTGATGTATGGTAGGCAAAAAAAGACCGAAACTGCCTAAAAAAAGCTATCTTTTTCTCTGTTTTCGGTCAAAATGAGAACAAATACCATGAAAAAGGGAACAAAATTATATTTTTTGGCACACTTATTGCTAAGTGCACGCAGCCTAATTTTGATCTCTCTTTTTTTAGGCACCTTACCTTTATTTGCTGAAGTAGAGGGCCCAGCCGCTGTTTTTTATGAAGAGGCCCTTGTCCCACCGATCTACATGAAGGATGGTGAGATCAGCATTGTTTCAGATGGAATCGATCCAGTAGCCGATAGAGTGGTCCTTTTAAAAACCCAAGGGCAAAGCACTGAATCTTTGGTTTCTACTGTCGCCACAAGCACCGAGTCTGTATGTGCAAATTCTTCAGTATCTGAGGCAGTGTTCCGCATGCCCGAGAGCTTTCGTACCATCCAATCGAAAGAAGGAAGTGCAAACAATCCTTCCTCCCATGTGGAGATTCGGCAGCCTCAGGCATTTGGCATTCTTTCTACGCCCGATTCCCGTTGGGAGGTTCTGGGTGCGCATGAGCTAAAATCGGTTGCCAATTCGCGTCTTTTTGCTTTACTTGCACTATGTCCCAAGCAAAACGCATTGCCTTCCAGAAATTCCTCAATGCCATGCGAAAGCTCTCTACTGAAGTCAATGACTCTGAGATCTGCAAACGATTGGAGATCCTCATGGCGACCAGCAAAGACGATTTGCCGATTGCACAAGTCAACGCACTCTTGGCTGACCCACGAAGTTTTGACCCCAAAGCGATCCCAGAGCCTTACACTCAGTATGTCCGACACTTTATCTATATGTTCAAGCGAAATGGTAAGTCTAGCCTTGCTCTCCTCGAAGAAACAAATCTGGGCAGCAAGGACAGTGCCATCTCTGCAAAAAAAGCAACTAGAGGCGAATCCGCAGAGACTAGTCTTGCCAAAAAGAAAAGTAGCCGTCTAGCCCCCAAAAAAGCCAAACCTGGCAAAAAATAAGCGATATTCGTAAGCATCCTCCCTCTTCATAGGGGCACTTTTCCTCCTCTTTTACGCCCCCCTGTGCTGCTGACTGGGGGTTTTATTCATTTTTATCCTTATCCATGACTAGGAATATTTAGCCTAAATTTAGGCATTTATCTGCTAAAATTGTAAAATCTCCTTTCGGTCCAGAAGGGAAACGTTCTCATTGCCCAACTTTGGGCAATGAGGAGGGAAGCTTTTGCACTCTCTCCTGGGTGCCCATTATTGAGCAATTCTTACTGGCATTTGCTCGGGCTGCCCTTTTCTGGGCGCCCTGAATTGGGCTAGCCCATTGGCGGGCGGAACGTTCCTTCTGCTCCTTGGTTGTTTCAGGTCAAAAACACCTTCGCCTTCCTGTTCGGAAATGGACACATAGGAGTTCTACAGGAGATCTCCTCCTTTTTCTGGAGATAGAGAAGGGAAAGAATCCATCCCTGATACCGGGAGAGCCCTAACAATGACCACGTGCGGTCAACTAGTTTCCGTGGCCGCGCTAGCAAAAGCTTCCAACCGGAAGGAGAGAGCGATTCGAAAGCCAGAGCCTTTGGCTTGGAGCTTCAAGTTGATTCTCTGACTTATTCGTGCCGCATCTCGATAAAGAGAAATCCTACCTTTCCCAAGAGATTCGATGCCCGAGATGCCGGAAAGATGCCACTTAGGTCAGTTTTTGCGTCTAGGCAGGAGAATGGTGAGGGGTCTTCCCTGCCGCGCTAACAGGGGGAGGAAAACATTGAAAATGCGCTTATTTCCTGTCAAAATGTCATGTGTATGAAGAATTCCTCTGTATGTAAAAATGGCAGGGTTGTTTAATGCTTTACCAACGCTCCTGGAGGCGCAATTTCGAACCAGAATGGCTGAAACGATCCGATTGCGTGTCAAATGCCACGCTTGTTCTAATCTCATCGAGGGGACTGCTAAATATGGCTCTGGCCATTACGTGGCAGAAGGGATTCCTTTTGAATTTGTCGCTGTTGGGAAGGTGGAAGGCGCCCAGGGCCGCCGCGTAAAAGCGGAAGTGACCTGTACTTGCCCTAACTGTGGCGTTAAATGTAAGTACATTGTATAGGCATGATAACGATGCTCGTTAGTCACATAAATGCTTAGAATATGACTAATATAGTGACTGTAAATAATCAAATATATGCTGTTTAATTCTTCTGTTTACTGTTTATTTTTACTTACTATTCTGCTAATATACTTGCTATTAAATTTTAGTTTTGTATTCAATAAAACGATTGAAAATAGGCATATAAATGTCAAATCCCATTCCTTAGTCATTATTTTGCTTATATCTAGTCTCTTTTTTTACTCAATGTGGAATTGGAGATACCTGGGGCTCATCATCTGGATCGCCTCTGTTGATTTTTTCCTAGCCCATTGTATCCACCGCGAGGACAGGGCTTCCCGCAAGAAGATTCTTCTCTACCTTTCACTGGCCAATAGCTTGGGTATCTTATTTTTCTTTAAGTATTTCTTTTTCTTTCATGAGTCTTTGGGTTCTGGTCTGGGCCTTTTCGGTCTATCCCTTCCTTGGCAAGGTTCTACTTGGTCGCTTTTGCTCCCTGTTGGGATTTCCTTTTATACCTTCCAGTCAATTGCCTATGTGTCTGATGTCTACCGAGGCCTGTTGAAACCAGAGCGCAATTTTCTTCGCTATCTCTTGTTTCTCTCCTTTTTCCCCCAGCTTGTGGCTGGCCCCATCGTTTCCGCAAGGTCAATGTTGCCCCAATTGAGGCGGTTTTTGCCACTTCCCCGCCTTCCTTGGCGAGAGGCTTTTACCTATATATGTTTGGGAGTATTTAAAAAAGCTGTCTTAGCAGACCATATTGCTCCTTTTGTGGATCTCATTTTTGAATCTCCAGAAGAAATGAGTAGGATTGCACTTTGGTTGGGGATGTTTGCGTACGCTGCGCAGATCTACTGTGATTTTTCTGGCTATACTGATATTGCCCAGGGTTCGGCACTTATGTTTGGGGTTCGGTTACCTGAGAATTTTAATTTTCCATACTTAGCCCTTGGGTTTTCTGATTTTTGGAGGAGGTGGCACATTTCATTGTCGACTTGGCTTAGACTCTATTTGTACATACCTCTCGGTGGAAATCGCCAAGGGAATCTGAGGACCTATGTTAATTTAATGATTGTTATGCTCCTTGGAGGGCTTTGGCATGGAGCCAATTGGAATTTTATGTTTTGGGGTTTTGGACATGGTTTTTTGTTGGTAATGGAAAGGTATCTAGGATCTAAAAGAGATTGGGTGGAACTTTGGAAGAAAAAAGTTCCAAGCTCAGTTTCTAAGGTGTCCCTACAGTGTATTACCTTCCTATCGGTTTGTTTTTTATGGATTTTCTTCCGTAGCCAAACCTTTTCAAAATCCCTGTGTTACCTACAGGGGCTTTTTGTGGAAAATGGCCAAAAAGAACTCCCTTACCTAGTTTCAAAACAGGCTCTACTTTGTGTTGTAGTTTTGTTTTTGGGGCTTTTTTGCGGAGGTAGATGTCTACAGATTTGGAAACGTCTCTCCATAGAATCCGGGAACAACACAAATGTTATGCGGCAAATAGCGTTCGGAGCCCTATTTTCATTGAGTTTTATTGTATTGGTCTTATTATCTGCGGAGGGGACACCCTTTGTCTATTTTGTTTTTTAAATGAAACCTTTGTCAAAAAATTTAGTCTTCATACTTAGTTTTGTTTTGTGTTTATTTATTTTTGATGATTGTTTCTTTGGGAGGCTGAACTTTTCTCTGCCGAATGAATCACCTTGGAACACAAACCATTTTTTTAATTTTCTCTACGAATACAAAAGGATCGCATCTGAGAAGAAAACCAAACCTAGGCTTATCTTAGTCGGCAGTTCCATTGCTTACTATTCATTCCAAGCAAAGGATTTAGAAAAAGAGCTCTTACAAAAATGGGATTTGGATGTAGAGGTCTGTTTTTTGGCTTATGCAGGCAATAGCCCGCTGTATGTTTATCTATTGTTGGAATGGCTGTTTCCACTCCAACCGGATTTGGTAGTCTATCCCATTAATTTTATTGATTATCGTCTGCATAGAACGTATGTTTTGTTCCCGGAAGGCTCGAATGAGACAGTAACTGAGACTACTATGGTCCGCGATGCCTTGACCTTTGCAGAGGCACCACAGTCTTTATGGATCTTCCCTTGGGAAACGCTTGTAGAAGTAGGCGGTTTGATGGATTGGAAAGAAAGATCTGAATACCTAATGTCCGCTTTGTTTCGGTTTGTCCGCTACCGTGAGTTTTACTTAACGAATTGGCAAAATATCTACAACCACCGATTTGGACGAAATACAAGTTACCATGCCTATATGGGTGTAGATATACCGGAAGGGATCAGCTCGCTAGGTTGGACAGGCAAAGTGTTTAGCTTCCAGCCAACTGATTCCATGTTTGTTGGGGGTAAAGGGATCTGGTTGGAAATTACACCATTTCTTTTGCGAGAGGGCCCAGTAAATCTAGAAATCAAAAGTAAAGATGGCCGCAACAGCCAAACGGAAACCTTCCATTCCCCGGGTTGGAAACAAATATTTTTGCAAAAAAAATTCCAAAGTACAGAGGGCATCATCCGTGCAGAGCTTAGTAAAATTTGGTACGCCCATGAAGCAGCAGGTGCCTACCTAGATTACCACCGTGATCCCATGGGAGTTCGACTCCCACAAACCTTTGGTCTTGAGGAGCCCTTGCAAGGGCAACAGTACATCCGGCCCAAACGCACAGAGGATTTCCGCTTTATTGGGATGCCGGACAAAGAGTATGAAAGTTATTTTGCTTACCGTCTTTTACAAGGCCTGGAAAAACGCCCTGGAATTGGCTACTTAGTGGCATTGGAAAGAGCAAAAAAGCGCATTGCAGATGAGTCATTTCGGCCATACTTTCACTTTCGCTACCTGAAAAAAATTTCCGAGACCTTTGAAGCCAAAAACATCCCCTTGCTCATCATCAACAACCCAGAAAATCCCATTTCTCTTTCTTGGTATGAGCGGTCGAGCTGGTATAGGGATCATCTGGCCTATCTCCAAACATTGCAAGGAAAGCACGTACGGTTTGTGGATTTAAAAGGTGCCTTACCCATGCAAGCTTTCTCCGATTTCCATCATTTTACCTACCCAGGTATGGAACAAATGAATCCGATTTATGCGGAACAAATCGGAAATCTCTTTTCTAAATAAGCTAAATTTGAGACCTTACGATTAGGTAAGGATTTTATGCAAAAAATTAAGGTAGGAGTTCTAGGCGCTACAGGCTCTGTAGGCCAACGTTTCATTCAATTATTGGAAAACCATCCTTTCTTCACGGTTTCACACTTGGCCGCCTCGGAGAAAAGTGCAGGCCAGACCTATGGCCAAGTGATGAAATCTCGTTGGAAGATTTCATCTGATATTCCTGCCTATGCCAAAGACATCGTGATTACTCTTCCAAAGCCTTCTGAAACAGATGGCGTTAAACTCGTGTTTAGTGGCTTAGACTCGTCTATCGCAGGTGAGGTGGAATCTGAATATGCCCAAGCGGGTGTCATCGTCATTTCCAATTCAAAAAACCATAGAATGGATGCAAATGTTCCCATTCTCTCAGCAGAAGTCAATGCAGAGCACTTAGATGTTTTGAGTGCCCAAAACACAAAAGGTAAGATCATCACAAACTCCAATTGTACAATAATGGGAGTCACAATTTCCCTGAAACCCTTGTTTGATCAATTTGGTTTGGAATCAGTAATGTTATTTTCTATGCAAGCGATATCGGGAGCTGGTTATCCTGGGGTACCATCTATGGATATATTAGGGAATGTAGTACCCTATATCAGTGGAGAGGAAGAGAAAGCAGAAATTGAACCACAGAAATGTTTGGGTCGAGTTGTAGACGGTAAAATTGTTTCTGCCGATTTTAAAATATCTGCTCATTGCAATCGAGTTCCCGTATTTGATGGGCATACAGTATGTGTTAGTGCAAAGTTTAAAAAGAAGCCAAACCGAGAAGAGATTCTCAAAGCATGGAAAGAGTTCTCTGGCGAACCACAAAAGCTTCAGCTTCCTTTTGCGCCCGAGCAAACGATCTTATATAGAGAGGAAGCTGACCGCCCACAACCACGTTTGGATTTAGACACGGGTAAGGGGATGACGACGGTAGTAGGCCGACTCAGAGAAGATTCACTTTTGGATTGGAAATGGGTGGTTTTGTCTCACAATACGATCCGAGGGGCCGCAGGAGCTGCTCTTCTGAATGCAGAGTTAATGTACAAAAAAGGACTGATCTCGTAAGAAGAGCCCTTATATGTTGGATCCGAATCTACCAGAATTAAGAGTTATGGATTATTCTGCCTGTTTGCAAAAGGTACAGGCACTTGATTCACGTGGTGATTTTTCATATAAGGGTGTCTACAAAGTACTTTTGGTTATCTTTGAATGGACAGATAAATTTGCACAAAATAAAGTTTTGCCAAATGTTGAACAGATTGAACGAGATAGTTCCATAGACAGAGATAGAACTGAGGTTTATGTAACAGACCTCTGTTTCAAACAAAATCCACCTATATTAAAAAAATTGAATGTGATCGAGTTTCACCCCAACGAAACGGGTGATCCGGAAAACCCTCGCACTTTTTTAAAACACAACTCCGTTTTTTCAAGACCAACCACTAGTGATGGTGGTACCGCATTTCGATATGCCTTGGGTTTGAACGAAATGTCCACAAATGCGATCAAATCTTGGTACCAGGATAAAAGAAAATACATGGGCCAAGAAAAACTTAAAAAAGTAATCAAATCCGCAGTCGACTCTGGCAGGCTTTTTGATACTTATGCCTCCAGCGAGATCGGCAACTTATTCCAATGCCCTTTTGACAAAACAAAGGCACAGAAAGACGCAACGATTATCATTCATTTGAAGCCTATTTTGAAACAACTCGTGGATGATAAGGTCCTTTTCTTTTTCCGAAATGACAAGGCAAGTCGTCCCGGAAACAAATCTGTATTTATATATAATAAACCCGAGGAGATTGCTGATCGTTACGAAGCCTATCTGGATTATATTAAATCAACAATATACCCCTCTTTGCAAAAGTTAGGTGTAGTAAATGAGGCGAGTGAGGATGATTGGCAACCTGCAAAAACAAAGCTTACCGAAATCCTGGGATATCTAAACGAATCTTACGGTGACCAAAAAACTTTAGTTGAAGAAGCATTGATTCTAAACGAAATCATAGAGAAAGATAGAGAACGAGAAGAGAAACAAAAAAGAAAGCAGCAGATAGAAGACATTATGGCTTTTCTTTCTCAGGCAAATAGAATCGTCGAATTGAATCAATTGCGTGTGGCTGGTGAACCTCTAACGGATGAATTTAGATCCCAACTTTTGTCACAACCTGAAATTCTCTATGCCGAGTTTGCAGACCGAAAAATTTACAATGAATTTATTTTGCACAAGGCATGTATTGAAGGTGCAATTGATTCTGCAAAGAAAAGTTATATTGCAAAAAAAGCTGATTTAGAAATTCGGGTTCTCGCGCTCATGAATGTGACGGTCCATTTGATGGAAGAGGGACCTAAACGGATTCTCGAAGAAATTGAAGCACAAAGTTTATTTGGGTTTTTGCCACTCCTCACAAAGATATGGAGAATGATCATCGGCAACCCAACAGTCCATAGACATGAAGTCCCGGCTATCAAAGCTCGATTGCAACAACAGCTCAATAAAGATTTAGCTACTCAAAAAGCTGTGAAATTAGCAAAAGAAAAAGAAAGGATTGTAAAAGAAAGGCTCAAAGAACGCGAAGAGAAAGAAGCAAAAATGGCTGCCAGCAAGCCATCTAACGCAGACTCTGGCGAGGAATCTGAACCTGTTAAATCAGGTACTCCAGAAGAAGAAAAAAAATGGAAAGAGTCTATAGACGAAATTGTTCGGTTGTTAGATGAGGCTTGGGAGTTTGGTATTTATCCAAACCGAGAGTATATCATGTCCAAATTGAATGGAAAGTATGCTGAAGAAAACTTGATTTTCTTTCTAAAAAAATTTGGCGGCAAAGAACTTTATTCCTTCTCAGTCAGAAATCAACGAGAAAAGTATCCTTGGCCTATTTTAGTATCTACTAATTATCTTAAGAAGAATGGAAAGAAACTCCTTGAAAAAGCCAAAGAAGAAAGTGAGAAACAGAGAAATGACAAATTCCCTAATCAGGAAAAGTTTGATTTGTTTGAATCACAATTAGATTTCCTAAATAGAATTTTACCGAGAATAAAATAAATGCCTGCAATCGAAGATAGAAGAGCCCGAAAAACGAAGATTATTTGCACACTTGGCCCAGCAACTGCATCCAAGGATATGATCCATCAACTTGCTTTGGCGGGTATGAACATTGCAAGAATCAATATGTCTCACGGTGACCATGAGTTTCACCGTAAGATCATACGCACAATCAAAAGTTTAAACAAAGACGAATTACATAAACAACCGATTTCCATTCTTTTGGACACACAGGGGCCAGAAATTCGGACAGGTGATGTTGCGAATGACCTCCATTTGAAAGTTGGGGAAACTTTTACATTTCATATTATCCCTGGCATGGAAGCGGAAGCCCAAAGTGTTTTTGTTAACTATCGAGATATCGTAAAAGATTTGAAGGTTGGAGATAAAGTCACGGTTGACAATGGGCTCATCAATTTGGCTGTCCAGGAAATTCGAGAAAACGAGCTCGTTTGTACGGTGTTAGATGGTGGAAAATTAGGTTCCAGAAAACATATCAATCTCCCAGGGATTCGTGTTAATCTTCCTTCAATCACACCAAAAGATATGAAAGATATTATTTTTGGACTAGAAGAGGATATTGATTTCATTGCTCTTTCTTTTGTCCGATCCCATGAAGATGTGATTCAGTTGAGAGGTATCATTGAAGAACGAAATCACCATGCGCAGATAATTGCAAAGATTGAAGACCAGGAAGGTCTAAAGAATCTGGATGAAATCATAAAATATTCTGATGGGATTATGGTCGCACGTGGTGATTTAGGCGTCGAGATAGAAATTGAAGAACTTCCCATTGTCCAAAGAAGGATCGTCAAAAAGTGCCAAGAGGAGGGCAAACGAGTGATTGTTGCGACCCACCTTCTTGAGTCTATGATTCACAATCCCTCTCCGACCCGGGCAGAAGTTACAGATGTAGCGAACGCAGTTTATGAAGAAGCTGATGCTATTATGTTGTCAGGCGAGACTGCTATGGGTAAATTTCCTGTCCGTTGTGTGGAAATGATGGATAAGATAGCCAGACGAATGGAAAGGTCGATTAACCTAGGTATGGCTGCCAACCGCAATCCAAAAGATAAAAAGGAAGAAATGGCAAGGTCTGCCGCCAGTTTGGCAGACAATATGCAGGCACCGGCTATCATTGTGATCACTAGACGAGGGATTACGGCTAACAATGTTGCTTCCTTTCATCCCAAATACCCGATCGTTCATGCATTTACGAACATGACATCCGTGAGGCGAAAACTTTGGCTTACGAGAGGTGTAATTCCCTATCGGGTTGATTTTTCTTCCGATCCAGAAAAAACCATCAAACTGGCCATCCAAACCCTACAAAACAATGGATATCTGCAAGCTGGAGAAAAGGTGGTGATACTTTCCGATATCATCGCTGGTGAGGATAGAGTCGAAACAATCCAAGTACGCGAAGTTAAATAGTTTAGGTATGCTTGTAAGGCAGAGATGGATGATTGCCAAAGTCTCTGTGTGTTTACTTCTCGCGGTTAGCACAGTATTGGCGGAGGATAAGTCTAAACAAAGTTTACCTTCTTGGATTGGTGAGTTCAAAAAGCTAGATGCGCAGGAGCTTGAACAAAAAAAAGAAGGTTGGTACTTTACTGGCTTACCCCAAGTAGGAAGTGATGCCGTAACAGGTACTGGCGCGGGAGCACTTGTAAATATATTCAACAACGGATCGAAAGATTCCCCTTCATTTTCATATGTGCCCTACGAACATTTAATTACGATCGGAGTTTATGAAACCAATCGAAGCACCAAACAATACTTTGTTGAATGGGATGCCCCCTTTTTTTTGGATACCCCTTTTCGCTTAAAGACTTTATTTGGGCATGATGCTAGTTTATACAACCAGTACTTTGGCATTGGGAAAGAATCTTTAAAGCCACTCAGCTACCAAGACAGAAACCAAGTAGACTCTCTAATTCGTAGGAATGCTACATTTTCTGAATTCGAAACTGCAAATTCCTACTATGCAAATCGTGGCCCCGGCAAGGAGTTTGTTTCAACTCAAAACTATCATAATTACCAATTTGAAACCACATATGCACAATTTTTTATTGATAAAACAATCTTCCAAACATTTCGAATCTGGTCTGGTACAGAGTTTTCAAAAAATGTAGTGAGACGTTTCGATGGTCATTGGACAGAAGCAAGAGACCCACTAACGAATGTAAAGATTCCAGTCGTGGAAGACAGAACCAAATTAACAGAAGATGCAAATGCCGGAAAGATACTAGGAGAAAATGGAGGTACCCTCAATTATCTACGCGGCGGTATTGCCTATGATACACGGGATTATGAACCTGATCCTGATAGTGGATGGTTAATCGAATATAATATAAATAAAGCTGTGCCTCTCATAGGCTCCGATTTTGCCTATACTCGTCATCTTTTCCAAATACAAAACTTTTGGCAGCCTTTCCCTAAACTATTTGAAGAACTGGTCATTGCCCAAAGGGCTTTGTTTACGAAAATCACAGGAGAAGTTCCTTTTTTTGAGTATCGCTATTTATACTCTATTGATGGGCCGATGAGCGCAGTGGGGGGGTATAATTCCTTACGCGGGTATCGATTGGAACGATTTTACGGACCTGTTATGGGCTTTTACAATTGGGAATTGCGTTGGCGGTTTGGGACAGTGTCTTTTTGGGATAGTACATTTCAGTTTAGTTTGGTGCCCTTTTATGAAGTAGCCAATGTTTGGGATCGCACAAAAGAAATCCAAATGAAAGAGTTCAAACATTCTCGAGGCCTCGGGATACGGATTGTCTGGGACCAAGCAACAGTTATAGCACTAGATTGGGCAAGGTCCCGAGAAGACTCCTTATTCTATTTAGATATGGGCCATTCCTTTTAAAGTTTCATCGGAACTTCTATGGCTAAGATTTGGCTCCGCACACCGACATCTATGCTCACTTCCTCAGATTCCCAAACTCCCATGGCATCTCTTCTTTCCAGTGAATCTCCATTGATACTCACTTTGCCTTGTATTAAGAAAAAATATACTCCATTCCCACTTTCATGAAGGGTATACTTCAGGTTTGAGTTTGGATCCGAGTGGATCATTGAGAAATAGGCGTCTTGGTTGATCCACACCGCTTCACTGTGTTTAGGTGATACGACAATCCCCCATTTATTTTCAAACGTACTATCCGAATATGATTTTTGGTCATATCTTGGTTCGATGTTATGCGCCTTGGGCAAAACCCAAATTTGTAGAAAGTTGACATCTTTCTCTGCGCTATGGTTAAACTCGGAATGACGGATCCCACTTCCAGCGGACATGATTTGTACATCACCAGTACGAATCACTCCATTGGTTCCTGTACTATCTTTGTGGGCCAATTCCCCGAAAAGTGGGATGGACACAATTTCCATATTGGCATGCGGATGCGTACCAAATCCCATTGAGGGACTAACGATATCATCGTTTAGAACTCTAAGGGCCCCAAAGTTCATCTTGCGAGGGTCGTAGTATTCGCCAAAGCTGAAGGAATGGTGGCTGTCTAACCAGCCAAAATTCACATGGCCTCGGTCTTTTGCTGCGTGGAATATCTGTTTCATATCAATACCTTCATATTGAATAGTTTAATATTGAACTATATTTTGTCAAGGGATTTTCTTCTGAGACGTTTGACGGATTCTGCTTCCCAATCCCTCATTGCGGATATGGGAAGTTTTGTTTGGAAGGATAAAGTGGTTTGGGTTACAGGTGCCTCTTCAGGGATTGGCGAGGCTTTGGTAAAGGAGTTAGCGAAACTTGGGGCACGTGTTGTTCTGTCTGCGCGTAACGAGAAAGAGCTAAAGAGAGTACAGTTAGAGTGCTCGTTAGATGAGGGACATTCCCTGTTACTTCCCTTGGATATCAGTGATTATAAAAACCTACAGAAGAAAGTACAAACTGTCCAAAAAAAATGGTCCCAGATTGATGTACTGATAAATAACGCTGGGGTTAGCCAAAGAGATCTCGCAGAGAATACGAGCATAGAAGTCACAGAAAAAATTATGGATATAAATTTCTTTGGCGTTGTTGCTCTTTCCAAAGCGGTCTATCCACTTATGAAGAAGAATAAAAGTGGAATACTCGTTGTGATCGCAAGTCTCGCAGGAAAGATAGGAACTCCACTTCGTTCTTCCTATTGTGCAAGTAAACATGCCGTTTTAGGTTTTTTTGATGGATGGCGAGGTGAAGCCTTTCATGATGGTATTCAAATAACAACAGTTTGTCCAGGTTTTGTCAAAACCAAAATTTCTCTGAATGCACTTGTCGGAGATGGAAAGAATCAAGGAAAAATGGATGAAGGCATTGAAAATGGCTTAGAGGCTGACTATACTGCTCGAGTTATTTTGGCTGGAATTGCGAGAGGTAAAGATGAACTGATTATCAGCGGATTTAAGGAACGATTCGCTTACTTCCTAAAACGATTTTTCCCACGAGTTTTGAATCGTATCCTCCGCCAAGCAAAAGTTACCTAATGCCCTGGCAGCAGAACCAAAAGTACGGAAGTTTTAAAAAGCTTCTCATTCCTACATTTGAGTTGGAAAGAGAAGCTGGTGTACTAAGAGAGGAGCTTACAGCACTTAGAGAGAGATCAGAGAAGGAATCTATTCATCAAGCGGAGATTTGTTTTTCCTTTTTACGAATTTTTTTAACATCACGTTTGGGAAGGAGGGCTTACCTTCGAACAGGCAAACCACTTCCTCCCTTGCAACCACTACTTCCATTTTTAGAAGAGGTTCGGTTTTTTGGAATGCCAGACACGGTGAGAGGAGCTCTATTCCATTGGCTAAAAGACAATTGGAAGTTGCAGTTGATCTACCACCATCCGAGTGGAAAAGAAATGTTAGAAGCCCAAAGTGAAGGCATTCGTCTATTGACTATTGATTGGGAAGCGGCACTTTCAGGGCAATTGGTGGAAGGGAAAAGGGATGCCTTTGAGCATCTTTTACATGATCTAGCACATGCGTATATGTTCTTTCGTTTGGACTATGATTATGAAGGGCAGGTAAAATTTTTCCAAAGACTTTATGAGGTGTATGAACAGTACTCACCATTTTTAGAATCCAATCTAAGCTTTCGTGAGAAGTTTGAGTATTGTATTTCAGATATGAATTCTCATCCCGCCCACCTTGAATCCTATTGGCGAGCCATTTGTAAGGAATCCAATGTTCCCTTATACTTATAAAGTCCTACTAAGGTCAATTTGTTTAAGTATTGTGCTTCTTTTGGAGATCTCATCCCTGCAGGCAGAGGGTAAGTATCTCGTTACATTCTTGGTCTACAGAGAATCAACTGGCATCGCGATTCCAAATATCAATCTGATAGTAAAGTCTGCAAAAAGTACTGCTACGACTGATAAACAAGGATCTGCTACGTTAAGCTTTCCTAATATAGGTTTTTATGAAATAAGGGTTGTTTCACAATCGAAAGTTTTGAATTTCTCTAGAGAAATCCGTTATAATGGCCAACAGATAATTTTATACTTACCTGCAACAGAAATCGCGGGTATCAATGTGAGTGGTGAAAGAGACCAAACAAAACTATCTCGCTATAATTTCCAACAAGAAGAGATCAAACGATTGCCTGGCGTAGCTGGGGACTCCTTGAAGGCTATACAAACGGTACCAGGAGTATCCATAGGTGCCCCTGTTGGAATTTTGCCTTCTGTTTTCACTAACGTTGGCAACTTAGTTTCTGGCGTACCGTATTCCAATAGTGACCGAGGTGATATTTCCTTACGCGGGGGTGGCACGCGGCAGAACCAATACTTTTTTGACGGATTTCCGCTTCCGTATCCATTCCATTTAGGCAATCAATCTTCAGTATTAAATAATAATCTAATACGTTCCTTTGACATTTATAGTGGTGCATTCCCATCCCGCTATGGATTTGCAACTGGTGGTATCATTGCGATAGAAGGAACAGATAAAGTAGAAGAAACAAAGACAATCTGGAATTTGAACTTCTTTTTGACAGATGTATACCACCAAACAAAATTGA
The DNA here is from genome assembly GCF_003114855.1 of Leptospira ryugenii. Classification (NCBI taxonomy): domain Bacteria; kingdom Pseudomonadati; phylum Spirochaetota; class Leptospiria; order Leptospirales; family Leptospiraceae; genus Leptospira; species Leptospira ryugenii. Next base: position 158,761 of record NZ_BFBB01000009.1, read on the forward strand.
TCCCTTCTCTATCCATGGTTAGTTCTGGTAGAAAGAACTATCCAAATTTCGTTCTTTTGCGTGCCTATCCCGAAGGGATTCCGGAAGATGCTAAATTTGCAGAATACCATGATTTTCAATGGAAACTTATTTGGGATATATCTGAAGAGCATAAACTGAGCATACAAACTTTTGGGTCTAGAGACCGACAGGCCTATACCAAGACTCAGGCAAGTTTGGAAAGAGGAGGTGAAGACCCAAGGCCTCCTACTGGATTAGATAGACAATTTCGCACGGATGCCATTCGGCATATATGGAAATCAAAGGTATTTAGGCATACACTCTCTTATTCTAGGACTACATTTACAGAATTTTTTGAATTAAGATTTTCAAATCCTCTCACTGCGGAAACAATCTTCGGTTTACAGAATCGAACTTCTGATTTTTTGAACTACGGTGAACAAAGGTTAGAGTGGTATATTTTTGAAGAGTATCTGAAGTTAGATGCCGGAGTGCAGGTGAGAACTCGTGAGACCAATTTAAAAGGTGAGAACATCACCTCTTCAAACCGAACTTTTTTTGAATTGTTTAACAATCTATTGGATTCAAATGCTCAATTCCGATCTGTTATTGATGGAGATCGGATACGATACCAAGAAGGAGCCGCCTACGCAGAGTTACAAGGGAAATGGAAAGGATTTACCATAAGGCCTGGTATGCGCTATGATACTTACTCTGGTTCCCGAGAGAAAAATCTCTCTCCTCGCCTGAATGGCGGCTATGAATTCGAAAGTACAAAAACAAGCTTCCTTGCCGGTCATGGCATTCACTATAATAGTCCGGTTTTGATAGAACAATTGTCTTCGAAGTCTGGAAATCCAAACTTGCTTATGGAAAGGTCTGAGCACAATTCGGTTGGTATCCAACAAGAGTTGAACGCTATTTGGATTTTTAAAGTGGAAGCCTTTCGGAATATCTTTCAAAATATCATTGTTCCAGATGCATTTGTTGCGGATCCATATTCACCTTATAATGATCCGCGGCTTATTGTGAATGACCCGACAAGAGCCATCCGCGATCCAATCCAATCCAGAAATCTGAATTATTCAAATTCAGGATACGGTTACTCAGAAGGGATAGAGATCTTTATCAAAAAGTCCAAAGACCCAAGACAAGAATCGGGAGCATTTGGTTGGATCTCCTATACAAATTCCATAACCAAAAGAATCAATAACCAAGCAAGACGTAGTTCAGATGAAAATACGGATGCATCAATCCTCAATAGATCAAGAGAACTATTAGCACAGACAAAACTCGGAACAAATTATCTAAACTACTACAGTGATAATCAATTTGAATTGATTTATAACAATGATAGAGAAGAGCTTTATGACTTAGATAGACGACATATTCTAAATGTAGTATTTGGATATAAATTCAATTCCGTTTGGCAGGTGGGCGGGAGGTATCGATACTTTTCAGGTACTCCCTATACTCCTATCGTTTCAGCAAACCGTGCTAACCAAGCGGCAACCTTTGGGGTGAACTTATATTTTCCTGAGTACTCAAAAAATTATAATAGCGATCGATTGTTGCCCTTTCATCAATTTGATATCCGAATTGATCATATTGATCAATTTTCTTGGGGCTATATCAATTTTTATCTGGAATTGGTAAATTTTTACGGTCGCCTCAACCAATCAGGATTTAATTTTGATAATCTATCTCCTTACCAAAGAGGCACAAATCCCGCACCCATCTATGACACGGTTAACTCTCCTTATGTGCAGTCACAGAGACCAAATGGATCTATTATTTATCTTCCATTGATCAATTTAGGTATGGAGGTTCGATTTTGAGAGTTTCAAGCCTTCTATTTTTGATTGTTTTTATCGCCGCCTGCAATGGTGGAAAAGATGAGTTAGAAAAAAGAAATAATGAGACTAGCCAAGTTATGCTTTTATTGAGCTATTCACGAAGTTTAGGGAATTGCAAAAAAACAACAAAAACAAATGATAAAGAAAATAGTGTATGTTCTCGATGGCCATCGGGGCTTTGCAATCATGATTTGCTCTTTTTTACTTCGGGAGAAATATCCAAACTTTTATCTGATGGAAATGATATCATAAAGCAAAATGCAAATTGTTCCGATGCATTTGCACAATCAGGTATCTTTTCGCTAAGGACGAGCACATACCAAGAGCAAGACAATGTCATACGTGACAATAGATTTGAAGTCATAGATAATTGCGTATCTCCTGTTTCGGCTAGGCTTGCGACTTTCGAGGAGTTAGTTTTTCTAAGCTCTGCAAAGGGTAGGATAGGTAAGGCAGCAACCACTTTGCAATCCAATCTTTTCCTTTCTGCACCCATCAGAGGGCGCTCCACAGATTGCTTAAGAACTGAATTTTCTGAAAATGAGAGAAAGCTTTTGGAAGATTGGTTAGCGAAAAGGGTTTTAGAAGAAGCTAATATTCAATGATTTAATTTGGGATTTTCTCTATGCCTTTGGGAATCTCTTTTTGTATTTTTATCCAATGTTTTTTGCATACAATCTTTCAGTGATATCCCCATTTGGTTTGCAAGGCAAGTCAGAACAAATAGGATGTCTCCGATTTCGCTTGGAATGTCTTTGCCCATTTCATTTTTTTTAAATGACTGGTCGCCGTAGGTTCTTGCCATGAGACGAGATAGTTCTCCCACTTCCTCCATTAAGATGGCAAGGTTGGTCATTTCGGAGAAATAGCGAACTCCAATTGTGTTGATCCAAGTATCTACATTAGATTGCATCTCATCTAGTGTCACTTTTTGTACCTCTTAGCTAACTCTTTCCCTAGGATATGGGAGAAGGTTTCCATACCTTGGCGGTTTAAATGGATTAAATCAAAGCAATACTGCCCATTTTCTTCCTTACCAAGAGAATCTTGTAGATCATATTGGTCTAAACTCTGCCGATCCCCTAAAGCAAAATGCAATCCGTCTTCCCAGATTTTCATTCTCTCCGGGCCATTGAGAGGTCGGATGGCTGAGGAGTAAGGGGCAAATACGTTGATGATATGGATTTTCTGATCCAAAATTAAAGAGTACATTTTGTTCAATCGTCGAAAGTATCGATCTGTACTTTCAGTTTTGATTGGATCTTTGGGAACAGTAATGGCGATGGCACAGGTTTCGTGGATCATCCTTCGATGGTCTATATCTGATTCCGTAGGTAAAGGGAAGGTAGTCTGTGGATTTGTTTTTTCCATGCACTCCTCTAGAGACCGAATGTTATATGGTCCCATAGACTCAGTGTGTGGATTCTCGTAATCCCAGGGCATCAAATTGGGATTTTTGTTCCTTCGTGCAATAGCTTTGATACGTTCATTAAAATTGATGAACATATCTCCTAAATCTTTTCGGTAAGCAATGGATTTAAAAAGTAAAAAGAGATAATCCGTCCAAACCATCTTGTACTCGTATTTTTGAACTAATGGGATACTGGAAACATTTCCAACTTCTGAAAGCATGACCATTGTTGGTTCCACTAAATGGGAACGATCCACCCAAGCCATACCAGGTTCTAATACATGGATGATGGTGTGCACTTTTGGAAACTTGCGTAAGTGTTCGGACAATAGGTGGTGCTGAACAACAAGTTCGGAACCTCTGATCGCAAAGGATTGAACTTCTTCGCCAGTAGATTTAAGCTCCTCATTTAGAATACGAACAGAAATTCCCTCAAAGGCAACAGAAGTTCCTACAATTAAGATGGTAGGGTCTAAGACCTTTCTTTGTTCAATGATATGGTTTGTGACTCGATTGATATTGGCAGCATAAGAATTCTTTTTTAAGAATGGTTTGTAAACTCCAATTTGGAGTAAGATTTCAATTATGAGTATGGTAGAGAATGCTATGACGATTGGCTTGTCGGTTAAAAATTTGAGAAAATCTTTGCTCTTCATGGTTTAAAACTGAAAGTAGAGGAAGTTCTGACTTTCTGTGACTCCAAAGAATAAAATGAGGTAAATATTAACAATGATGAAGGCGGCAAACTTCCAATTTTTCTTTCCTTCAAAAAGAGTAGGTATCTGTCTCTTAGAGAAAATATAACTCGCTGCAAAGCAGATAGCAAGTAGGATTCCAAATCTATAATTCGACCAACGATACATAGGAGCCATAGACTCATTCATAAAAACAAGACTTTTCATCATGTAGATTGCTTTGTCCATGTCCTCGGCTCTAAACATTATAAATCCGAAAGAAAGGCAAAACATTGTAAATATACGGGCAGAAAGATCGTAGACAAATCCACCGGTCGCGTTAAGGGATTTGGAAAGATCGGTATCGCTATAGTATTTATGGATCAAAAGCATGACACCTTGCCAAATACCCCAACTAACATAGTGATAAGCGGCTCCATGCCAAAGTCCTGCAAAGAGCCAAGTAATCATGATGTTTCGGATATATTTGATTTGGGATACTCTAGAACCACCCAAAGGGATATAAATATAATCACGGATCCATGTAGAAAAGGAAATGTGCCATTTGGACCAATGGTCCGCAATATTCCGGCAGGACATGGGAAAATTAAAGTTAGGATTGAATTGGAAACCAAATAACCGAGCAACCCCAATAGCAATGTCGGTATAACCTGCAAAGTCAAAGTAAATCTGCCAACCGAAAGCCAAAGTACCGGTCCAGATTTCAAGGCTGTTTAAATTTTGGTAGTTCGCAAAAACCGAATCAACCACTCTCCCTAAATTGTCTGCAAATACTATCTTCCTTGTAAATCCGATGAGGATTAAAGCAAAGGCAGATTCAATATTTTCCTTCAAAACTAAAAGGCGGTTATCGAGGTCTCGAAAGAATGTTTCCGCGCGAACAATCGGTCCGGCAACCAGTTGAGGAAAGAATGCGACATACAGAGAAAAGTCTAAAAATGATTTTCTTGCCTCTATCTTTCGGAAGTATACATCTATAGTATAACTCATAGATTGGAATGTGTAGAATGAAATTCCCACAGGTAAGATAATGTTTTGGCTCGCAAACTTATACTCAGAGAAATAATTTAGGTCATTGACGAGACCAATAAGAAAGTTGGTATATTTAAAAAATCCTAAGGTTCCAATATTGACTAAAAGTGAGATGACCAAAAAGATCTTGCGTTTTGCACTTTCATCCGCTAATTTTTGGAGGTTGATGGCAGCTATATAATCGACAACAGTCGAAAACAATAAGATGAGTATATAGATGTTTATCTTAAAATCACAAAACAGGGTGTCAACGATGGATGCGAAACCTTCTGTTTGCCTAGCATCGCATTGTATAGAGCTTGGTTGCCAAGCCATATAAAAGTAATAACTCGCGATTAAAAAAAAGAGCTTTTGCCAGCGATCCTTCAACAAATTCCCTACGATTAATGTGAAGGGAAAAAAGATTAAAAATTCTAAAGAGTTAAATAACATTTCATTTACCTTTGGTAGATGGATTCATCAGCAAGTTTTAAGACTGGCCCCTGGATTCCTTCTATATATCCAAATTTGGGCCCGACAGAACGAGGTAGGGTAGAAAACGTAAAATTGGTTAGAAAGTACAAAACAACCATAACCAAAAATAAAGAATGCAATAGGGACTTGGAGAATTGTGGCAAAATCGCTATTGCATATGACTTTAATACATAAAAGCTGAGGAGCCAAAGTGCAATGCTTGTCCCTACCCAAAATTCAAAGAAGTAACCTTCCCACCAAGTATAAAATCCGATAGAAGGAATGAGCCAAAAAGTGAGTAGAATGATTTCACTTTTGAACTGCCTCAAGAGAGATTTGAAATTGAGCATCCCTAACATAATTATTGTTAACCAATAAGCCGCATTTAAATTGAACGCTACACTAGTTTTGGAGTAGAATTGAGAAAAGTCTACCCTGAATTTTGGGACCACGTTCTGAAAGACTAAAAAAGCATCCCCGATTCCCCTATAAAAGAACAAAACATAGTTCTTTTCCTCGGGACTCATTCCCCAGCGATTGATGGCTGCATAGAGAAACATCCAAAAGCTAAAGTGTTTTTCGTCTATGGGCCCGAGACCACGTTTTAAGATGATAAAACCCACAAACAAATAGGAAAGGACAGTAGCTATGGCTAGAGTTGAGAGATAGATGGAGATTAAGCGAAGTTTGACTCCGAAATATCTTTTTTGTTCGAGAAGGATGGCCATGGGAACGATGCCAAAATGAATGACATTGGATTGGTGGAAGTAAATACTCAGAAGTTGTATACACCAAAGAAGGGCTAAATGCTTCAAAGCCAAGCCTTTTCGTAAAAAAAGTAGAGTGAGTAAGAATAAAACAGCCATAAGGCAGGAATGAATCAGAGGTGTATCATTGTGATAACTATAGAACCAAAAAGCCTGGCTGAACTGAACGAGGAGGCCCAAGAGAATGGCTGCAAAAAAGTCCTCATATAATCTATATAATATCCAAATAAAAAATCCTAAAAATAACAGAGAAACCGCAAGGATTCGCAAACGAAGAAAGAACATGATATCTGTTGTTTTGAGGACGGATTGTATCCATTTCCAATATAATAGTCCAGAGGACTCAAATCCCAAATGGTGTGGATTGAAAAAAGCAGACTCCCAACGGTTTTTTTGGATATTTAATGCATATACACAGGAATCCCAATCAAAAGTCCTAGAGAGGTATCTAAGATGGAAAAACCCTAAGACCAATAAAAGAAGGAAAAGGATGATTTTTTTTACATTCATTTATCTTTGCAAGAGTTGGTTGATGATCCTTTGGTTATTTCGATAGGGGAAAAAGAATGGTGATTTGGCAATGATCTGATTTTCTCGTTTCCAAACCAATTGGTTGAAACCCAACCAATTTCTGATCCCAGAATGTAGCCATTCGAGTTCCAGTGAATCTTGCATACGATTGAATTTATGAAGTTTAACTCCGAATAACCTTCGTTCAATGACCCAAATTTCTTCCTTCACCAGAAATAATTTTCTATCCCATTCCATTAATTTTTGGCTTAGATCCCAGACCAATGAAAAGGCAAGATAAAAATAAACGAAAAGAGCTAGGTATTGGTAATACTTTAAACTATTTAAGAATGGAATTTTTAGTACTTTTGTAATCTCTAAAATCGATACGAACCAGTATAAAAAATCACTTAAATAATGGATATTTTGAAACAGAAGATACAAAAGGATCGTGCAAAATAAAAAGAGTGTCCATTGGGGGAGATTGTTTGTTACCAGTGGTTCATACAAAGAAGTCCCAAAGTATGAGTTGCGTTTTCTAATTTGCCTTTCGCGAAATCGAGAGATGATTTGTTTAAACCATTTCATTTTGGAATATCTCCTTTTCTAATAACTTTGCCGTGGCATCCCAAGACCAAATCTTTGGATTGAACTTGGGATTTCTGGTAAAGGATTTGTATTTACTTACAGTTACAAATGCGTCTCTCCAAGCATTTGTATCATTTGCATCCACATAAAGATCATTTCCTGTTTCCAATATTTCCCGAAAGACTGGGATGTTAGAGGCTACACATTTTTTATTCTCAATCATGGCTTCGAGAAGGGGTAAACCAAAGCCTTCATGTAGTGAGGGAAAAAAGAAAACCTTACACTTTTGGATTGCTTCTCTCAGGAATTCTTCCTCCGGTGATTCAAAAAAATGAATCGAATCTTGTTTTGCCTGATCGGAATGTAAATATTGGTAAAGATCCTCACCTTCTGTTCCCCAACCTTTTCTTCCGAGTACCAAGAGTTTAAAGTGACTATTGGGAAATAATCCTCTAAATTGTTGGAAGGCCTCCACCAATCGTTTGATGTTTTTTCTAGGCTCGAGAGTCCCAATTGTCAAAAAGTAATCTTTAGGCAATACAAATTGATTGCTTACCTTTGGCTTTGTAACTCCTGGATAGATGACAGTACATTTAGAACGGTTTTCTGGAAAGTGTTGGACGATTTCATTTTGAGTATTTTGGGAGAGGCAGAAAATCCTATCAGCATTCCGCATAGTATTGGGAGAAAGGATTCTATGCTGCCAGTAGTTCCAAGGATTCATAGTCTGGGGTGCGGATATAAAATTGAGATCATGGTAATTGACAAAACATGGTATAGATAATTTTTTCCAAGGTAACATTTGCAAGGTTCCCCAAAACCTCTCGATACCGTCTCGTTTTAAGATAAAAGGTAGTAGAAAGTTTAGGTAAATCGGACCTGGGACAGTTTTATTTGCGATCCGTAATTTTACATTTTCAAATTCCTGAAAGTAAACAAACACCGGGTGAATTGCTTTGTTGGAATAAAGATAGAAAGTAGTTTCTTTGTGTTTTGGAATGATCCGTTTGAGAACTTCCTCTAAGTAACGAGAGTTCCCCGTGTAACCATAAGAAAAAGGTCTTACATCAATGCCTAGTTTCATCTGCACGTATATTTTTCCAAATGATATAGGTATACAAAGCAAAACTATAATAGAGCAGAATGGATACCATTAAAAGGACAGACTCTAATGTACTTCCGACTACACTTCGGTGGCTAAGAAGAGGTATGAGACAGATTCCTAGTAAAATTTTCTTTCCTTTTGTTTCTTTCCCCCATAAGGCCTGTTCTGTGAGTAGAAAGTAGATTGGGAAAAGACATACTACAAAACTATGTACCCAGCTAATCCCACTAAAAATTGCTGAAGCTAAGAACAGAAGAGAGGTGAGTTCCCATTCTCGGTTTTTTTGCCGCATCAAAAAGAGGATGGGAATCCCAGAAAGAAGGAGGATGAAAGCTTGGATTTTTTGCACAGTTTTCATTTCCAAATCTAAGAAAGGCATCCGGTAGAGTGGCTGGTTCACAAAGTCAGCGCCTGAAATGAAGTATTTTGCCAAAGTAGACGGTAGGCTTTGGTTATTTTTCCAAGAGCGTAGGAGAGGATTAGTGAGAGCATTCCCAAGAACTTCTTTCCACCATTGCCATGTCATGTCTTGGGTATAGGCCAAATGGGTGCTAGCTGGGAGTGCATTCCATACGAAGATACCGAATACAAACCAGAGAATTGCTTTCCATCGTTTTTGGTAGACAAAGATTGCTAAAAAGACTAGGGGAGTTACCTTGATGCTAGTAGCCAATGCCAAAAGAATCCCCGCAAAACCATCGTTTTTCGCTATCAAAGCTAGTAAAACCAAAAGAACGAGCAAGAGCCCAACTTGGTTGTTTTGGACATGGCTTTCTAAAAATCGAAAGTTCAAAAGTAGTACGAGTGATAGTATCCATTCTCGATTTTTGAAATTCCGACCGAAGAATTCTCCCTTCCAGAACAAATAAAGGATACCGAGTAGACATAAGAAGCCAATGACCTGGTGGATGCCCGAGGCGACCGGAGCGGGAAAGTAGGTTAGAGGTAAGAGAAGGTAAGCAAAGAGTGGTGGGTAAATATAGGTCGCCGTTTGGGTTTGCAAATCGGAAAGTAGTTTTGCATTCTCTGGCAAAAACAATTCCTCCCAAGATTTCACCTTGTCTTTCAATTCGTAAGCTACATCAAATTTATAGAGGTTTTCCCCCGCCTTCCAACGCTCGCTTGCATGGTAGTAGTCTAGAAAGTCAGATTTTTGGTTCCTTCGGTTCCAGCCATTGATCAGAAAAAAACCGAGAAGGAGGATCAGGAGGATTCTCCCACCCACTTCAGATTTTTGCAGGGATTTCCACATGGTTTCTGCCAAATTTTGGTTTTTCCAGATTCTAGCAAGATTTTCCTGACAGGTATGGATTTACTGGATTTAGAAGAGTATGATTTTGCGCTCCCAGAAGAGCAGATTGCGAAATTTCCGGCAGAGGACCGGGCGGCATCTCGACTTCTTTGCCTAGACCGTAGCCATGCTCAGATCCAAGAACACAGCCATTTCCGTGAAATCGCTACTTATTTCAAACCAGGAGACATCCTTGTTTACAATGAGACAAAAGTTTCCAAACGCCGTGTGTTTTTACATTCCAAGAGTGAGCGTATCCATGAAGCCATTTTTCTAAAGCCTTTAGATGAACTTGCTTCTACTTGGGAATGCATACTTAAATTTCGCCGAAAACTTAAGTTAGGTGATCTTCTCTTCCTAAATTCTGAGAGTTCATTGCACTTCCGGTTTGAAGGAAAAATGGGTGAACTTTCCATTTTAAAGGCAAATCGTCCATTGACAGAAGAAGACTTTGAGGTCTTCGGCAATATCCCCATCCCACCTTATTTAAAGAGACTTGCAACCGAAGAGGATGAAATCCGTTACCAAACCGTGTTCGCTAAACAACCCGGGTCTGTGGCAGCACCCACAGCTGGGCTTCATTTTACGGAGGACTTGGTTGCCTTGCTCCAAAGCGCAGGGATAGAATTTCTGCCTGTCCAATTAAAGATCGGTTATGGGACATTCCAAGGACTGACAGAAGAACAATTGAAAAGCAAATCACTTCATAGCGAAGAGTATTCCCTGGCTCCTTTGGTTGCTAGTCGATTAACAAATGCTAAACGAAATGGACAAAGAATCATTGCCATCGGGACAACCAGTTTACGTGTCTTAGAGACCGTTTATGAGAAAGAATCTCAGATTTTCCACCCAGGAGAAGGGAAAACTGACATATTTTTGTCACCTGGTGACCACATACTTTCCATAGATGGAATCATCACAAATTTCCATCTGCCGAAAAGTAGCCTGATCTTACTTGTTAGTACATTTGCAGGAAAAAACTTAATCAAAGAAGCTTATGGTTATGCTCTCACGAATCAATTCCGATTCTATTCATATGGGGACGCAATGTTCATCTATTAAAAATGAATTTACAAATGCCTTAATTTTGAGAGGATCGAAGGACTAATCGCTCCTGACTATGTTTTCTCCCCAATCTTCTGTAACTATATCGTTGGTTTCTGGCCTAGGTTTGCTGGCAGTGGTTTCTATTGCCCCTGTGCGAAATCCAGAAAGCAAATGGCAGGAGATCCAGAGTGAACCATTGCGGTTTTCTCCGCAAAAAAAGGCAGACCACCCATCGTTTGGAAATGGGGACAATGCCCTCACCGAAACTGGCAGAGAATTGGACCCCAATGAATTTGATTTGAACACAAGTGTGGCCGAGGGCTTACGGAATGAAAGACAAGACTGGAATAGTGCCAACTTTTCTTTTGAATCAGACCTTAAGGTACAGTCCGTACGCCAAAGTTCTGATTGGGATCTTTACCAAAATCAAATCGGCGAAAAAAAGATCTACTTCCAACAAGATGGGATCGTACTCCGAGCTCTCGGACAACAGTCAAGTCTATACCAATCATCCCTTCGGCGCGAAAACCTTCCCTGGGATAGACTTTCACAACGTAGATTCGAATCTTTTGAGTTTCAATATCCAATCACACAAACTTTAGGTGCGGTGATACAAAGTGGGTCATATGACTTCACAGATGATCGCAATCGTTACCAAAGAAACATCGCCATGGCAGGTATCTCGATTAAGGGTGGAGATTTTTTCCAAGCAAAAGTACTTACGGGTGATAGCAATGTGACCACCACGTCCATGTATTCAGCATACAATAATAACCCTCTCAGCCAAGTTCGCCCATCCGAGTTCTTGCGAAAAGAAAGCGATGTGCGCCAGTTATACGAGTGGCAGGCAAACTTTACTCCATCTGATTATTTTAAAATACAAACCTCTGTCTTTAACCAAAGAACAGAAAGTACGAACAACCTAAGCTCTCCAGACGGTGGTAAGGTATCTTTATTCTTTGGCGGAAGACAGGTGCAGATGAATGTAAAATACAACTACCTCTCGAGTCGACTACCCAATAGCGGTCTCAGCCAATCCGGATCGTTTAATCCTAACCAGGATTTGGCATCTTTGGGAGTTATCGTTTATTTGGACCAAGCCCAAAGGTATTCCTTTTATCTCGGCAATAATTTCTATAATATCTTTAATGATCCACTGAACCAAGTGAGAGATGCCAACGGAAGGTCTCCCTCGACGTTTAGTGCTTCCATTCGTGGGAAAAATCCTAACTCCAGCCGTTCCAGTTTCTTCTTGAATTTCCAAAACCAATTTTATAAAGACGGTATGATCATCGGAGTACCTGGAGTGATGCCATTAGGAGGAGCCCAACAGGGACGGTCCTTCTATGAGTATGCTACTTCACTAGGTGTTGATGTTACGTTCTAATTATTTTCTGCTCCTAATCTCATTGCTTTTTTCCTGTTACATCAGTGAAGAAAAGGAACCAGCACCAAGGCCAGCAGTGGTTCCACCTTTGGAGCGATTGGCTGAGTCCCTTTCGACGGTTACCTACTTTGGAGTGAAACGCCGGGTCATCGTCCTTACATTTACTTCCCCAGACGGTAGCAAAAATCCATATGGTGGCATTGTCTCTGAGAAACTCACGACGGAACTTGTCAAAAAAAATACCTTTACCATGCTCGATAGAATCGTAAACGAGCGGATCTTAAAGGAAAAGTCTCTTAGTCTTGAGTCTCCCCAAGACATTACCACCTTGCGAAATATAGGTGAGGCCTTACAACTTGATATGATTGTCACGGGCATCATCAGCCCATACCAGAATGGTGTCTTTGTCAATGCTCGTTTGATTGACATAAAGTCAGGAACCATCTCCAAAGCTGAGGAAGTTTATGTCCTCATTGACGGTTGAGACAGAATTTCCACAAATTCCCCATTTTTTCGCCAATTTTGGATTGATTCCTCTCTTTCTCGCTTCATAACTGCAAGAAGAGGTTACGATGGCATTTGATATTGAAATGATTCAAGCCCGCTACGCCAAAATGGATGCGGCAATCTCCGAAGCAAGGAAGGTAGTCGGAAGACCACTGACTCTCACAGAAAAAATTCTCTATTCCCACCTTTGGGACGGCAACGCAAAACAAGCGTTTGTGCGCGGAAAAGACTACGTTGATTTTGCCCCTGACCGAGTGGCTATGCAAGATGCAACCGCACAGATGGCCTTGTTGCAGTTTATGCAAGCTGGCCGAAAAAAGGTAGCAGTTCCTTCCACTGTACACTGTGACCATTTAATTACTGCTAAAGTAGAGTCGGGCAAAGATCTCGGTGTCGCACTCGACGAAAACAAAGAAGTTTATGATTTTTTATCTTCCGTCTCCAATAAATATGGGATTGGATTCTGGAAACCTGGTGCAGGTATCATCCACCAAGTCGTTTTGGAAAATTACGCTTTTCCAGGAGGTATGATGATCGGAACAGATTCACATACGGTAAACGCAGGCGGATTGGGAATGATTGCCATCGGTGTCGGTGGAGCTGACGCCTGTGATGTGATGGCAGGGCTTGCTTGGGAATTGAAATGGCCCAAAGCAATCGGTGTCAAACTTACGGGCAAAATGAATGGATGGACTTCTGCAAAGGATGTTATCTTAAAAGTTGCAGGGATCTTAACTGTAAAAGGTGGGACGGGAGCCATTGTGGAATACTTTGGACCAGGAGCAGAATCGCTATCTTGCACTGGAAAAGGTACGATTTGTAACATGGGTGCGGAGATTGGTGCAACCACATCAACATTTGCTTATGACGCCTCCATGGAACGATACCTTCGTTCTACCAATCGAGCAGATGTAGCTGAGCTTGCAAACAAACACAAAGCACATTTGACGGCAGATCCCGAGGTGTATTCGGCTCCCGAAAAGTACTTTGACCAAGTGATTGAAATCGACCTCAGTACCCTGGAACCACATGTAAATGGTCCTTTCACACCAGATTTGGCTACACCGATCTCTAAATTGAAATCGGAAGCTGAAAAGAATGGATGGCCCTTGAAAGTAGAAGTGGGACTCATCGGTTCCTGCACTAACTCCTCCTACGAAGACATTTCGCGTGCTGCTTCTTTGGCAAAACAAGTAGCGGAAAAGGGATTAAAGACAAAAGCAGAGTTTACCATCACACCCGGTTCAGAATTAGTTCGTTATACGATCCAAAGAGATGGTTATATTGATGTTTTCAATAAAATCGGAGCCAAAGTGTTTGCCAATGCCTGTGGACCTTGCATTGGGATGTGGTCACGCGTAGGTGCAGAAAAAAAGGAAAAGAATACCATTGTTCATTCCTTCAATCGTAACTTCCAAGCAAGGCAAGACGGAAACCCAAACACCTATGCTTTTGTTGCCTCTCCCGAGTTGACAACGGCACTGGCCATTGCTGGGGATCTTGGTTTCAATCCACTCACAGATAGTTTAGTCAATGAAAAAGGGGAAAAGGTAAAACTCGACCCTCCAACAGGCGAAGAACTACCTAGCAAAGGTTTTGCGGTTGAGGATGCGGGTTATGAAGCGCCTGCTGCTGACGGATCTGGCGTTCAAGTCATTGTAGATCCAAAATCATCAAGATTGCAGCTATTAGATCCATTCCCAAAATGGGAAGGCACTGATCTAAAGGGACTCAAACTTCTTATCAAAGCAAAAGGGAAATGTACGACAGACCATATTTCTATGGCAGGTCCTTGGCTTAAGTTCAGAGGTCATTTGGACAATATCTCCAACAACCTTTTGATTGGAGCCACCAACTTCTTCAATGGCAAACAGAATGAAGTAAAAAACCAACTAACAGGTGCCTATGAACCGGTCCCCCAAACACAAAGGGCATACAAGGCCCAAGGGATAGGTTCTATTGTGGTTGGTGATGAAAACTATGGGGAAGGTTCATCCCGGGAGCATGCAGCAATGGAGCCAAGACATCTGGGAGTGCGGGCAGTCCTCGTAAAATCCTTCGCTAGGATCCATGAGACCAACTTAAAAAAACAAGGTATGCTTGCCTTGACCTTTGCAAATAAAGATGACTATGACAAAATCCAAGAGGATGATGTCTTCGATATCCTTGGTTTGACAAACTTTGCAGAGGGAAAGGCACTCACATTGGTTCTAAACCACAAGGATGGTTCCAAATCAGAGATTTCGGTCAATCATACCTACAACGCACAACAGATCCAATGGTTCAAAGCGGGTGCGGCGTTGAATTTGATGCGATCCTAACGTTTAACATGCTCTTACGTTGGTCCTTTGGGTGGACGTAAGGGCTTTCTCTTTTCTCAAATGAAATCCCTCTTTAAGCCCAAACCCGGTCTTGGAAAAAATGGCCAGTCCTTTGGCGAAACATATTGGAAAGATATTTATGGTAGCGGTTTGGATGTAGATGGATCGTATAACGCCAAACAACATGCTGCTTATCTAAAATCTCTATTTTCCCTGATGGAGATCCCAGTGTATCGCATCTGTGATTTTGGATTTGGCAAAGCACATCTTTTGAAAGAATTCGTAAAGGCATTCAGTCCAGTGAAGGTGTATGCGGTGGATGCCTCTCGCGAGGCCTATCTGGACTTACTCAAAAAAGACTGGGTAAAACATTCCGATCGCTTCGATATCCAAAACACAAGTTTGGAGGAGTTCAAGATTCCCAAATTGGAGCGGGAACCCGTCGAACTCGGGATATGTAATTCCGTATTACAATATTTACCTGACCAAGCCATCCCAAGTGTTGTCGAAAAATTAGGCAAGTATTGTAATTATCTCTATTTCACTGTTCCGACAACCGAGGATTATAAAGAGATGAAGTCGGAACTAGGATTTGTTGATCCGTTTGCTTTTTCTCGTTCTAAACAAAAATACAGGAAATGGATCGCAAAAGATTTCGAAGTCGTCGGTTATAATGTATTACAGAGCAAGTGGCTCGGGGAAAAGGGATTTAAAGAAGATTTTTTTCGGGTCTAGGCCTCGAAAAATCTTTCCTTTCTCCCAAACTACCAATTCATGGAAAGGAAGAAGGCACGGACGATGAGAGTTTTGTTTTCTTTTTTCCTATTGCTTAGTTTCAATACTTGTTCATTGCCAAGTTTGAGCAAAAGCCCCTTTGAATTTTTATCTTTATTCCGTATTTTAAATCCAAGTACACCTTCTACTGAGTATACTTTGGGTGGCTCTGTCCTAGGCATGGTGCCAGGGGGAAGCGTCACAGTCAAAAATGCGGGCGAAGAAATCAATGTAACAGCTGATGGCAACTTTACATTCCCCACCAAATTTCGAACAGGTTCCACATATAATGTCAGCATTACATCCTCTGCTAATATGACCTGCACCTTAACCAATGGAGCGGGCACATTCCAGGCAGCAAACATTAGCAACGTGGCGATCAATTGTTCATGGGGTTCCAATTTTCATGAAATAGCAGTGAATGTAAATGGCATCGCCGCAAATTTCACAGTGCAAAACAATGGTTCCGATAGTCGTTCGATCAGTTCACTAGGCCTCCAAGTATTTGCCGTTCGGCTTGCCGCAGGCTCAGCGTATGACATTCGTATCACGACGCAAGCAACAGGAGCATTCTGCTCTTTTGATACTCCGACTCTCTCTAGAGGTACAATGCCTAGCACTAGTTTGACGGTGCAAATGACTTGTCGAACAGGGTATTTGGTTGCAGGCAATCTGCAAGTCAATGCCCTTTCCGATATAGCAACAAATCTCTACGATCGATTTGCGTTTGTGCGTACTTTAGTAGGCGGTTATCCAACCAATCGTCAGGGCGGTGTTGGATCGTCACCAGGTTTTATCAATAATGCTTCGGCAGATGCCGTACGGTTTCAAAATCCGAAAGGCATTGCTTCTGATATCACGCATATGTATGTCGCAGATTATACTAACAATGCGATTCGTCAAATCAACAAAACCAATGGTGCAACGATTACCTTTGCTGGAACCAATGCTGGTGCTGGTGTCATATGTCCGGGAACTTCAGTGGCTAATTGTAAAGATGGTGTTGGCATCAATGCACAATTCAATGGACCAGCTGCCATAACAACTGATGGAAACAATCTTTATGTCCTTGAGGTTTTAGGGAATCGTATCCGAAAGATCAACATTGCAACTGCTGAGGTTTCGACTTTGGTTGGAGATGGAAACCCTGGTGCACTTGATAGCACAATCGGAATCAATGCCCGTTTCTCATCTCCTTCAGGCATAACTCTTCGCAATCAAACTCTGTATGTTATTGATCGAGGAAATTGTACAATTCGTTCCGTCAATACGGTGACAACTCAAGTCACAACGATTGCGGGGATTGCAGGCAACTGTACCCACGGCGACAATGCAAATGGCTCATTAGCTACCTTTACTTCTCCCTTGGCAGCGGTTGCCTATGGCAATTATCTATATGTCACGGATGTGGGAGGCCATAGGATCCGACGCGTCAATCTTGTAAATGGAACTTTCTCCGTTGATACAATTGCGGGTTCTGGCACAGCCGCTTCAGTCGACGGAACAGGAACCCAAGCCAGTTTTTATGATCCCCATGGGATAACGACAGATGGAACCACTCTCTTTATTTCCGAATGGGTAGGCCAATCAATTCGTGCCGTTAGGCTTTCTGACTTCCAGGTGAAAACTCTGGCGGGGAATGGAACCATCGGATATGAAGACAATGTTCGCCGAAATGGCCTCTTTAATTTTCCAGGATCTGTGACAACCGATGGAAATCATGTCTACATTTCGGATGACCAAAACCATTCCATCAGAAGGTTGGAGGAAGCAGAAACCTTACGTTATACTCTTGATGGGAATGCTCTCGACTCCATTGGGACAAACAATGCAACGGTGATAGGAACCAGTACCTTTTCCTCCGATGAAAAAGGGACCGCAAGTGGATCTTATGTGTTAGATGGAGCAACTTATCTAAATTCTAATACTTTTATCAATCCTGATGGCCAGAAAAATCTTACAATCTCTGCTTGGGTCTTCCCAGCTACCATGACAGGGAACCAATACATTTTTTTTAATGGAGTTGGCACTAGTGACGGTTACGGCTTGTTATATGATGGAGGGACTCGTAGACTGATCGTAGATCTGGGCCCCTTAGGGAGCAGTGGTACTTCTTCAAGGCGGCTTACTTTGAATCGATGGCATCATGTTGCTCTCCAGAGAAGGGCTGGGAACTGGCAGATGTATATTAATGGACAGCCAGACACGATCATTTATTCTACGGATCCAAACACACCGACAGTTTCCTTTAAAGTAGGTTATGCCGGGTTTGGGGGAGACTATTTCCTCGGAAAAATTTCGAATGTTCGGTTTTTCCAAGGTGCCTTAGATAACGGTTTGATGCAAGCATTGGCATTGCAGATCCCAAATGGGGTTGTCACCTACTATGCGTTTAACGGTAATCTCGATGATTTTAGTGATTCTGGAAACCATCTCACGAATTCAGGCGCTGTTCCCTCGCCAGACAGATTTGGTCAAACAAACGGATCCTATTTCTTTAATGGTGTGGCCTATTTACAGAGGTCCAATCCTAATTCTCTCCCCATAGCGAGTACCTCTCGAACGATTTGTTCCTGGTTTCAAACCATAGCAAACTCCAATCAAT
Source organism: Leptospira ryugenii (assembly GCF_003114855.1). Classification (NCBI taxonomy): domain Bacteria; kingdom Pseudomonadati; phylum Spirochaetota; class Leptospiria; order Leptospirales; family Leptospiraceae; genus Leptospira; species Leptospira ryugenii. The sequence goes on from NZ_BFBB01000009.1 coordinate 177,110, forward strand.
ACATCATTGCATATGGATTAAATGCAGCGGGCACAGGGACTGCAGTTGGAGTGAGTGGAGCAAATATTGGGATGATCGGTGGAGGAGGAGTCGATTGGATTAGTAGCCATGCAGGATTTCAAAGAGAATGGGCTCACCTGTGTACGGTATACGATGGTACAAACGCTTCTATTTATCTAAATGGAGCATTCTATGGGTCTACTCCTCTCTCATGGAATACAGGAGCAGGGACAGATCTTTTTATCGGCCAAGACTGGAGTGGTGGAGCACGATTCACTGGATATGTAGATGATCTGATCATCTACAATCGCGCTCTTAACCAAACAGAGATTAGGGCCTTGTCTGGTTATTATCCGACTCAGGTGAGTTCGTGGAGTCCAGTGATTGCTGGGAGTAGTTTGAAGCTTTACTTAAAACCAGAAGCAACTCTTTATTCACCAGGCCTTTGTGTAGGTATGGCCAATTGTGTATCGGATTGGTTTGACCGGAGTGGGAATGGAGTTCATCTTGCTCAAGGGATTGGCGCGAGCCAACCATTTTATTCGGCTACCGGTATGAACAATTCAAATGCAGTTCGGTTTACTCGTGGAGCTAACTCAGCATATATGATAGGATCTTGCACAGAAACACTCAATACCACAAGCCAATCTATCTTTGTGACTTATTCTGAGTTAGCCATTGGCTTAAATGATGGGCTCTTTCAAAATGGAGCGCCTTTAAGCGGAAAGCTTCTCTATATCACACGTGCGGTTGGCAACAACCCCAATTTGTTTGATTTACAAAGTGGGTCCACTCGACTGGTATCCACTTCCAATTACCATAATGCTCTAGATAACAATATACTCTCTATCATACATAACGGAACGATAGGTTCTTTGTATCGCAATGGTGGAAGTATGCCAGCATCTTCAAACGCGGGAGGATCCTATAATTGTGGAGGTGGCCAATTCCACTTAGGAAGATACTTTCATAGTGGAGGTGGCTATCCTGCAGATGGGAATTACTTTGATGGATTGATAGGGGATCTATTGATTTACAATGTGGATCTAAATGTGAGCGATCGAACATTAGTGGAGTGTTATCTTTCCAGCAAATACAATCTAGCCCTAGCGTACACTTGTCCTTGATAGATCCATATTCAATTCTTTCCATGCAGTATGTTTTGATTCACTTTTGGGGATACGAACTGAGTTTAATTGAAATTTTAGGAATTGTATCTGGGCTCCTTTGTGTGTATACAGCGGCAATAAATAAGATCATTACTTGGCCTATCGGCATCTTCAATTCAATATGCTTTCTATTTCTGTTTTACCAAGTACAACTTTATTCTGACATGCTTCTCCAGATTTATTTCTTTGGCTCGAGTATCTATGGTTGGATCTTTTGGACAAACAAAAGAGGGATCGAAATTCCTATTAAAAATTTGGACAAAATGTACTTTATTTTTATTTGTGCTGGAATCGTTTTTTCAAGTTTCCTTTTAGGTGAGTGCACAAAACGTCTGCCAGTATGGTTTCCGGAACTTTTTCGTTTGCCGCCATCCTTTCCTTACTTAGATGCCTTCACAACAGTTGCCAGTATCGTTGCCAATTTTTTGCTTGCCCGACGTATACTAGACGCTTGGTTTCTTTGGGTATCAGTGGATATTGTATGCATCGGAATCTATTTTTCAAAAGAGATCCCTCTCATCGCTATTGAGTACATTGCTTTTTTGTTATTTGCATTGATGGGTTTGTATCACTGGCAGAAAGAATGGAAAGAAAAGGTCAGACCGTCCGTCTTTACAGAAGGACAGTCTTTGTAAATTCTTTGATTAAGAATTTTTTTTGATTTTTTCTGCAATAAACGCTTTATAACCAGCAGAACCAAAGCTAACATCAAGTTTGATGATCTCAGGTGCGATGTAGGGATGTTTTTTCATAATGTACTCTTCAATCTCTGGGTAATGGCTAGCATCGGCCTTCAATAGAATTTTGTTTTCCGTATCTACTGTAATTTTTCCATCCCACATATAAACCAATTCGACTTCCGGAAAAATTGTTCCTGATTTGATGATGCCCTGTTCTAACATAACAGAGATATGCTCCTCTGCCATATCCCTATCACCAAATGTTGTGAAAACGATAATATCATCCGACATATAAACTCCTTATTTTGTATCTAACTTGGTGAGACTTAGCTCCAAATCTTCTTCCCATCCTGCTAAGCCTGGGAATTGTACGAGTGAGTTCCCAGGAATCTCTTTTTGCAAATCAAATGAAAATCCTTCTGAACGTACTCCCGTACTGCCAGGGGTCCAAGATCCAGAAAAAGTTTTCATCACCTTATCATTGATCGACAAACTAGCATTAAAATCTTGATGATTACTTTTGAGTTCCAATGTAATTTTTTGTGGGCCAGATTTGGCATTCCAATGAAAGCCAGTCCATGTCCCCACAAATTCTTGGGGCAAATCCGAAATACTCAATGCTCTTTTTTTTACGGATGGTAGCTGTGGATTCAAAAATATGGAGACCAAAGTGGAATCTTTGGACTCCCCTCCAAATTCCGATTTTGAGCGAACCGAATAGACAAATAAGTCTCCGGGTTTCCCTGGAAAGGATTCCGAATACTCTGTTTTGTTCCCAGGTACTGCCTGAACAAATTCTAACTGTTTACCGACTGCGGATGTCGTACTTTTCAATAATTTTCTATAAATGTAGTATTCGCTCGCATCCTTGACAGAAGACCATTTGACAATCGTTAGTTTATTTTTTTCATCAAGAGATCCTGAGACAGAAGTGGGAGGAGCCAATGTCTTCCCAGCGGCTCTTTTTGCCAAACTAGGTTCAGCCCTTCCGATGACAAATTCACTTTGTTCAGAATAACCTGCAGAATTGTATCCGTAGATTGTATAGGAAAAGTATTTTCCTGTAAGAATAGGTGCATCTTTATCTTCAAAAGAATTACTTTTAACTGTAAACTCTTTTGAAAGCTTTGCATTTTCATCGAAACGGAATACATAATATCCAGTGGCGCCAGGCATTTCTGACCACTGAACAAAAATTTTGTCTGAGTAATCTCCATCTGATGCCTGCAAGTCGGAAACTTGTCCTGTAGGAGCTGTTTCTGCATTGGCATCACCAATTGAAATACCAAAGGTATCACTCCAAGGCCCAATTTTTTTGTTCTTACCAGTGGCACGGATTCTATACCCATTGATGGAATCCTTTGAAGGTAAAGTGTCAATATAAGCAGTGTTTGGTGTCGTACCTAAGACTTTCCATTTGCCGCCAGAAACCGATTTTGCAACCGTATACGTAGATACTCCTTCTAAAGCTGACCAAACCAATGCGACCTGCGGCTTTCCGTTGACAATGTATGTTTTGCCATTGATCCCAGAAACTGCTTGCGGTTTTGCATTTGGGTTTACTTTAGAAATGGTAAATCCCTCTACTTCCGTGGAAGGAGAAGAGCTTGTATCGGCTGAAATAGAGATCAGGGTATAAAAGTAGGTGGTATTTGGACTGAGATTCGAATCTAAATAATTTGTCGTTGTAGAATAGGCAATGTCTTTGGGTTTTGAGTCTCCCTCCTCACGCCGCTGGATAAGATAACTAATCGCTCCCGGTACTTGTTCCCAGGAAAGCCCAATGTTAGAATCCGACTCTCCTCGAGATACTTTAATTTGTTGAGGCGGGGAGAGAGGTTTTAGAGACACTTCATTTGAAGTGGGTGAAGTATTTGTTTTTGTATCGTCAACAAGTGCATAAGCCTCTTGTCCAACAGCAGCTAACATATTATATGAGAGCCATCCAAAACCCTTGTCTGCCCAATTTTCTCCCCAGGAGTTTTGAAATTTGAAGGCACCTACATGGCCACTCTTTGATTTTTTTTTGTCATCATAACCTACGATGGTCATTGCATGACCGCCGTAACTTTGCCCGCCCGTTTTATCATAAATTTCACCTGCTTTCAGCTGATAAAAGGCGTCATCTATGATAATCCCAAAAAGAACAACATTCCCACCAGCTAATACACGTTTTATCTCATCTGGTTTTTTGATGTTGAGTCGAGTATATGATTTGATTCTGTAGGCAAGTGCCTCTTGCTTTGCAGAAGCACTTGGTTGGCTTTTGTAGTCTTTATCTGAGTAGGGCATACTACTCCATGGGACTACGCCATTCTTTTGGAGAAAATCCATAGTTTTGTAATAATACAATCCTGCATCTTTCCCCCCATTTTGTTGGTTGTATATAAATGCGGGAGAAAACACATTGTTCCCACCTCCTCCTACAAAGGGTGGGTCATAATTGGAAACTTTGCCTCCATTTTTTGCAAGGAAGGATCTGATCGCATAACCAGATGCCCAAGCAACACAGCTATTTTGTTGCCCTTGGTTCCCAACGGGTGGCATCTGCGATGATAAATCGATTGATGAGGGTAATTCTTCGAAGCTATTGAAGTCACGTTTAAGTGGAATGGTATCTTGTATTTCTTTTGGCGCAGGTAGATAGCCACACTGGTAAACTCCCGGTTTGCAATCCTTGGAGCGAACAGAATTTGGATCAAAGGTCTGGGCATCTACTACAACTGAGAAGATAGTAAAATAAAGTAGTGTGATCTTTCCTCTTAAACATTTCATATCTTTATACCTCTTATATATTCAATGATTGCTTTTTTAGATTTCATATTTTTTTTTCCTAGGTCTTGATGAAGATAAAAGAAATGATGCTTTTCCGCATCCAAGATGAGTTCAACGGAATTATAACTGACACCCAACATTTGTGTTTTGGGTAGAGATTCGTAAGGAAAGGATTTGAAACCAAGCTCATAAAGTTTGGAAAGAATTTCTTCGAATCTTTTTTCCGTAAGTCTCTTTTTCTTGTGGAAAGTTACTTCATCAGCTCGGGTTTCTTTACGATAAGCAAATAACCCATATTTGGTGGACTCAATTTGAATGAGCAAACTTGATCTATTTTCTGGTGAAACGGAACCTGAAGTCTCTATTAATGTGATCTGGATGGGCTTCCAAAAACCGGTGCTATTTTTTAATCTTAGAAGATCAGATTTTGACTCAGCTTGGATAGATACTTGTAACAAGAGGCTTAGCATTGCAACAAAGAGAGCGAACACGGGAACAAATCGTAACCGATCGGAAAGCAATTGCAATGATTTTTGTGATGTTCTAGTTAGAAGATGAGCTGTCTTCTTTTTGAGATGGAGAAAATTTCGATAAAATCTGTTCTAATAACCCTGACTGTTTGATACTTCTCCCGACCCTTTGCCAAAAACGGAGTTTGGACTGAAATTCATTCCACTCCAAGCTCAGGTCGAGTCTCCGAATTTTCAAAAGCATGCGGAGTTCATCTAAACTCATATCTTTGGGGTCTTTTTCTAAATATCGCTCGTGGTCCTTAAATGGGTTAAACATATCACTTTCTCTTCTTAAGGACAATTTCCATTAAAGCGAAAGTTAAAATGAAAAAACAGAGGGCAGTGAGGAAGCTTGCCAAAATGGGGTCACCATTTGCCACATACTTTTGGATACTGAGAAAGATTCCAAACGAAAGATAAACAAAGGCAATGAGAACAAGGAAGAGAGAAGAGACGATCCAAACCGAGGAAACAATAAACCGTTTTACATACAGTTGAAGGTTTTTCTCGATATACACGAGCATAACCTCCCAATAGGCAACGGCTTTCTCTACCAATTGTTCAAAGGCAGCTTTTAGGCCACCCTTTCGTCTAGGTGGGATTTCCCCTGGTTTTGGATCTTGTTTGCGTTTTGATTCAGCCAATGCTTATTTTCTTTTAAAGAACCAGCCAAGAGCTAAGCCTAGGCCCAGTCCCAGTCCAAAGCCCACAACAGCTGCTTTTTGTGGATTTTCTTTCACATAGTTGCCCACACTATCGATCACCTCTTTGGCTCGTAGGCTTGCTTCTTCACTTGCTTTCCCAAACTTTTGTTTGAGGTCTGATACTTGTTCCATATACTTCTCCTTGGCTATTCTTTCGATTTCTTTTGCTTTCTTTTCATAGAGTTTGATTTCTTCTATGAGCGATTTGTTTGGCTTAGCTTCTTCCATACTCAATCTGGTACTACTATGTTTTCATAATTATCGGTAAATCGATAGCCAATCCCCCAAATGGTTTCAATCCATTCTGGTTGAGCTGAGTTTTTTTCCAGTTTGGAACGTATGCGTTTGATGTGGCTATCGATCATTCTCTCAAAGCCATCCCATTCAACACCCCAAACGGATTCCAAAATCATCTCTCTAGAAAAAACTTTTCCTGGAGAGCCAGCTAATAACTGTAAAATATCAAATTCTTTTCTTGAGATATTGATAATATTCTCATTTAATGTTACGCGTCTGCGAATGGAGTCAATTTTTAAGGCTCCCCTCAAAATTTCACCCGTTTGCCCAACATTTGGTTTGATCCCTATTTTTTTATCCCATCGGCGAAAGAAAACATCGACTCGTGTTTTCAACTCTCTGACAGAAAATGGTTTGGTAATGTAATCATCAGCACCTAACTCAAGACCCATGATGCGGTCTATTTCTTCCGTCCGTGCAGAAAGAATGAAAACAGGGGTGTTTTCGTCTGATTTGCGGATATTTCGACAGATCTCCATGCCATCTATATCTGGCAGGGAAAGGTCCAAGATGATGAGGTCAGGGTGGTTGGATTTATAGAACTTCAATCCATCCTCTCCATTTTCGAATACGGAAGTAGTATAGTGTGCTGAGTCCAAAGACTTTCGGATCAGATTCCCGATATCCGGATCGTCCTCAATTACCAATATATTTTTCATGTTTTTCCCTTGAGTTCTTTCTCAATTTGTTTCTTCTAGGAGAAAAAAAAAGTAAAAAATTAGAATGGAAACACGGAGAGAACCAAAATCCTGGGCAATGTTAGCTATTTTCGGACCGAAAGTAAAACCAGCCGAAATTACAGCCAAATTGGGAATGCAGGCAGACTATTTCCATGATTCTGACATAAAAGACATAGATGATCGGTCTCTAGAACCACATTGGCAGATCAATTCAACATTGAGTCCAGAAGAGGGACTGAATGAACATATATGGCAACTCTTAAAGCGAATCGGGCCTGTCAGGAGCCAGTTCAAAGAACTTTCTTCGGTACATACTGCATGTCTCTATGCTTCTGTCGAATTTGCAAGCATGGGAAGCAAGGGCATCCTTTTAGAGAAAAGAGTTATGCTTCTGTTAGGCGAGCTAGGCCTGCAGCTGGAGATCCTTCCATGGCTTTCAGAACAGTCATCTGCTTCTTCCTAAGCAGTCCTCCTTGCACTTGGAAGAATAGGCCTAACATATGAAATCTCTGGAAAAATGCATAGGCACTCTCTGTCACACCCAAAAGGACCAAGACTCGTTTTTTGGCACGGAGGTCTCTTCCTAAGGCAAGCAATTGAGTGAGTAAACTGAGTGGTAGATAATGGAGTTGGTTGAGATCAATTTGTATATGTGACCTAGTTTGGAAAAATAGCATACCGATCACAGAATGGATTTCATCATCCAAACCAGCGCTATAATCTTCACTGAGGATTTTTACTTCATAGGCGTTCTTGATTTCGCGAACGCTTAAGTGTTTTGTGCGCGGGGCCATAGAGAAAGTAAATATGAAATCTTTAAAAAAAGAAACCTTAATTTTAAGATCCAAATTCTTGGACACCACCAGATCCTTTTTAAAAGACCATGGTTTCTTGGAAATCGATACCCCGATTTACAAACCTGTGGTGGGTATGGAACCCTATCTAGATCCTTTCCAAGTTGCATCGCCTAGCAGAAAGGAGAAGGGCTATTTGATTACGTCTCCCGAATACTCTCTCAAACAAGCCTTGTCCACCGGCTTAGATCGTATCTATGAAATCACACATACCTTTCGCTCGGGAGAAGAAGGAAGTCCAATCCACTCCCCAGAATTTCTGATGTTAGAGTTGTATGCAAGGTCTTGGGATGATATTAAACTTAGGCACTTTTGTAAACAGTACTTCCAACACTTAGGACACATGTTCCAAACAAGCCAAATGGAAACTCTGGCTCGTTCTCTCCCTATTTTTGCTGACCTACAAACAGAGCCTTATTACCGAGAATGGAAAGTCGAAGATCTCTTTTTGCAACATACAGGAAGAGGATTCCAAAAGCGAGAATTGGTCCAAACCATTACACAGCATTCTCTTACCAATAGCCCTTTGGTGGACTTGGATTCATGGCCATATGAAGATCTATTTTTCCTCGTTTTTTTAAATAAGATAGAACCCAATTTAGATCTAGGGATTGTCTTTCTTTATGACTACCCGGAAGAATGTGCTGCACTCTCTAGGGTGATAGAGGGAAGAGCAAAACGTTTTGAAATCTATTGGAATCGCATTGAATTGGCAAATGCGTTTTGGGAACTACGAGACCCGAAGGAACAGAGAAAACGCTTTGTCGCCGAACAAAGACTGAGAGAACAATTAGGTAAGGAAGTCTTCCCCTTAGATGGAGACTTTTTGCAGGTACTAGACTCTGGCGACTTCCCAGATTGTTCCGGAATTTCATTTGGATTGGATCGCATCTTTATGTTGCTCTTGGGTGAAAGTTCATTGCATACGCTTAGCCCATACGCCCAATCCGAGCTGGGAGCTTAGGAACGAAATCTTCTCCCATTCTTTTTCTCTCTTTTGCACTGGACAAAAGGAAACATTCTGCTACCTTTTCTGCCTATGAAACTGAAGACCTTTCTTATCCTTCTTTTGTTTTCCACTGGCGCCCTTTGGTCCCAAAACTTGAGCCCAAGGCCCGAGGTGAGCTTTCCCCAAGTTCCAGGGAGTATCACCGAATTTGAGACCTTACAAACGCAGTTGGGTACGAGCCCGGAAGGGGCCGTCGCTCTTATGGTACTTGCGATCCACCTTTATGGCAAAGACAGCCAATTGGGAAACCAAGCCATCATCACTGCCATCCTTAAAAAAAACCGACAAAAATCCTCCAAACCAACTGCCTATAAGGGAGAAGATTTAGGGAATGGGGATCGCTATTTGATCGGACAATTAGATAAGTACAAGATGTTGGCCACAGGCTATTTTAAAGGTGCAGAGCCTGGAAATGGTTACACAGCCTCCACGCCACTCACTGTGGAAACCTTTACCAACCCATACTCTGGGGATGAGGCATCGGGAAAAATCAAACTCTTCGTTGCAACTAAAGGGGCTTCGAGCTATAGACCTGTCACCGTTGAAAAAGAATCGGATGGGATTTGGAGAGCCAAGGAGTTTAGCTCTCTCTGTGTGGGCATGATGCCTCCCAAATGAAAAGAATCCCAAAAACAGTTTAAGTTTTCCTAGACCACAAATGAGGCAGAGAAGGAACATCCAATCTAGCTTCATTTGGGAGGTCATTCAAGATGAAAGACCCATGGGACAATAGGGTGGTGCTCATCACGGGGGCTTCGAGTGGGATCGGTGAGGCTCTCCTCAGGCAACTTGCAAAATCAAATAGTACCATCATTGCCATCGCAAGGCGTGCCGAACAAATCTCTTTACCTGAAGGTGCAAAGGCCCAATTGATCTCTCTCTCTGTTGACCTTCGTGATGAGGCATCGATCCTAACAGCCATCCAAGAAATCAAGACAAAGGTAAAGCAAATTGACGTCATTTTTAATAACGCAGGGATCACTGCACATGGTCGCTTTGATGAAATCCAAATCAAGGTCTACCATGAAACCTTCGCGACAAATTTCTTTGGACCTATCTTACTGATCCAAGGTCTCTTGCCAGAACTAAAGAGAGGAAAAGGGATGGTGGTGACAACATCTACTGTCTCTGCTCTGTATGGAATTCCTGGGCGAGCACCGTATTCTGCATCCAAAGCTGCTCTACATGCAGCCATGGAAGCGATGCGTATAGAATTGCGAGAAGAAGAGATCGGTGTCGCTTTGGTTTGTGTACCATATACAAAAACAGCATTGCGTACATCTGGACTTGGCCCCGATGGAAAGATTCTAGATGAGGCACAAGCCAACCGCCCATTGATGAGCCCTGAAGAAGTAGCTGAGGCTCTCGTCCAGATTGCACGCAAAAAAAATTCTAGATTGGTGACCATTGACAAAACAGGATTCTTTGTTAAGTGGATGAGAAATCTATCACCAAGCTTTTTAGAAAAAACTCTCTTTCGAAAACTTTATCATGACTTTCATTGATCCTTCTCTGTCTAAAAAGACAAAGAGGAAATTTTGGCAGTACAAATCCTTTCTGCGGTTTTATTTACCTTCTGTTTCATGAGCCTCATGTGGTTCTGGGGCAAAACTAGAAATAATTATGGTGTGATCGATGTAGGATGGGCCCTGGTGATTGCAGGCATACTATCTATCATCACTGTTTTGGGTGACAGTTCACCTTTAGCGAAACTTATTTTCCTAAGTCCCATTTGGATCTGGGCCATCCGACTGTCTGGGTATTTATATTGGACACGCATCCGGACAAACCATCCTGAAGACAAACGATACGCTGATTTTAGAAAAGACTACGGTGACAAAGTGCACCAAAAATTCTTTACAAATGTTTTTCTTTTACAGGGCGGGCTTGCTCTGCTTTTAATTGGCCCTGCGATTGCTATGGAGTCTTGGTATCTTGTATCGATACAAGACTTCACCATCGGAGTGTATTTAGGTTGGGCTTTCTTTTGGATTGGTGTTATCGGAGAGGCTTTGGCTGACCAACAGCTGCATTCCTTTATTAGTGTGCCCGCTAACAAAGGGAAGGTGTGTAATGTCGGATTATGGCGATACACACGACACCCAAATTATTTCTTTGAATGGTTTCTTTGGTTGGGGATAGCTCTGATACCGTTCCGAGGACCTGCACAGTGGATGACATTTGTAAGTCCTCTCGTGATGTTTATTTTGCTTCGTTTTATTTCCGGTGTGCCCTTTGCAGAGAGATATTCTCTAAAATCAAAAGGAGATCTTTTTGTAGCATACCAAAAAACAACAAACGCATTTTTCCCTTGGTTTCCAAAAAAATAAAAAGGTTATTTGAACAAAGATGAGTATTACTTCCTTACTTGAAAAAGATATTTTCCCTGATTGGTTGATTCGGTTTCGTATTCGTCAACTTTTAGAGCTTCGCATCAAACAAGAAACAAAGCCCAATGCAGAATTGCAACTTTCACATAAGATTGATTATGTGAAAAATTTAAAAAATAGCCCAATTGCCACTCATACAAAGGATGCGAATGAGCAACATTATGAAGTGCCCAGTGAATTTTTTCAATATGTAATGGGCCCTAGAATGAAGTACTCATCTGGGTATTGGCCAAAGGCAGACACGAGTTTTGCGGAATCGGAAGAGGCTATGCTCAAACTGACAGTAGAACGAGCTCAGCTGAAGGATGGTATGAAGGTCTTGGATTTGGGTTGTGGTTGGGGATCTATCTCTCTTTACGTGGCTGAGAAATTTCCAAAATGTAAAGTGATCGGTGTATCCAATTCTAAAACACAAAAAGCATTTATCGAAGCCCGAGCCAAAGAACGTAAATTAAAAAACGTTACCATCATCACCCAAGATATGAACGACTTCACAACCAAGGAAAAGTTCGATCGGATCATTTCCGTTGAAATGCTTGAGCATATGAAAAATTATGAATCTCTTTTCGCCAAACTTTCCAAGTTTCTTGTGGCTGATGGAAAGTTTTTTGTGCATATTTTCACTCATAAAACATTCGCCTATCCTTTCGAGGTCATTGATGAAACGGATTGGATGGCGAAATATTTTTTCACTGGTGGACAGATGCCATCAGATGATTTGTTTTTGTACTTCCAAAAGGATTTTTTAATTGAAGACCATTGGAGGGTAAATGGAACCCATTATGCAAAAACAAGCGAAGCTTGGTATGAAAATCTATTAGCTAACAAAGATAAAATTATGCCTATCCTTGCAAAGACCTATGGCGAGTCCGAAAAAACAAAATGGTTTGTATATTGGAAGGTCTTTTTCCTTGCTTGTGCCGAACTTTGGGGCTACAAGCAAGGTGAGGAGTGGTTTGTGAGCCACTACCTATTCCGAAAGCGATGAGTTTTACCCTTGGCACCAGGTTTTGCGCCTGGTGCTGATTTTTTTGCCCGCGCTCCAGGTTTCGAAGATTTTGCTTCTGAGCGTTCGGATCTCTCTGATGGTTCTCGTCGCGGAGAATCACTTCGGCTTGGCCTTTTTTCACCTCTCCCCTTTTTCTTATCTCTGCTAGGTGGGGTTTCTGACCATTCGTTGGCCGATCGTCCTATTTTTTCGGGTCCACTCACTCGGCTTGCTTCCAAAATTTGACTCAATACTTTAAGGTTCACGACGTCTGCTTCTTCGAGATCATAGAGTTTATCCAAAACAGACTGTGCATCCGCATTGATTTCAGTTTCGAGAATCTTCAGGATAAAGTCCTTTTGCCTTTTGTCCTGCACGTCCTTTTTTGTGGGGAGTGTGCCAATGCTTAGGCCTGTTCCTGAAGAATTTTTCAATCGAAGTAAGGCTCTTGACTCTCTCGTTGTCACAAGAGTGATTGCCTTTCCTGATTTCCCAGCTCTTCCTGTTCGACCTATACGATGGGTATAACTTTCGCTATCGAAAGGAAGATGAAAATTGATCACCAAAGAAAGGTCTTTGACATCAAGTCCTCTTGCAGCTACGTCCGTTGCTACCAGAATCTTGATTTGGCCTGCATGTAGGCTTTTTAGAACTGACTCTCTCTGTTTTTGAGAAAGATCACCATGCAAAGCTTCTACTGAATAATTTTTGAATGCAAGAGTGGTCTTTAAATCATCCGCTTCCTTTTTTGTCTTTGTAAAAACGATAGCCTTAAACGGATTTTCATAGTCCAAAATTCTAACAACGGCTAGATCTCTTTCTTGTTCTTCGATAATATAGTAGACTTGTTCGATATTTTTTGCCTGTTTTTCCGTCACAGCAATTTTAATATGCGCTGGGTGCTGGAGGTACTGGTTCGCTAATTTTTTGATCCCTTCTGGCATTGTAGCAGAGAAAAGAAGAGTTTGTCTTTGTTTTGGTAAAAATTGAAAGATAGATTCAATATCTTCCAAAAATCCCATATCCAACATTTCATCGGCTTCATCTAAGATGACCATGGACGGATGGAAGTTTTTCAACTCTTTGGACTTTAGTAAGTCAAGTAGTCTTCCAGGTGTGGCAACTGCAACCTGGGAACCTTTCGCGACTTGGGTGATTTGTTTGGAGTAGGAACTACCACCATAAATGGTAGTGGTTCTGATCCCAAGGTGTTTGCCTAGTTTATAAAGCTCATCTGATACTTGTAAAGCGAGCTCTCTTGTGGGTGTCAATACAAGAACTTGCATCCCTGCTTCAGGCTTAATTTTATTTAAACAGGGAAGTCCATACGCTGCAGTCTTTCCTGTCCCGGTTTGGGCTTGTGCAATAATGTCTTTACCTTCTAAAACGAGAGGAATGGCTTTTTCTTGGATGGGGCTTGGTGTTTGGAATCCGGCTTCTTCAATGCCTTTGAGTAAATCTTCTTTAAATCCAAAGTCTTGGAATTTGGTCACCGTATCGGTGCTTGCGTGAATCATATGAAATAGGATACGATAAAAAAATGGCCTAGGAAAGAAAGGGAAAAAATAAGAATAGGAGGTCCCTTGCGGTCTAATAGGAGAGGTTGGACGATGAAGATTTTACTCTTGTTTCTGCTTTTTCAATTATTTCACTGTGGAGCTGCGAAGAATTCTATGCCAAGATCATCTGAATATTCCGTAAACGATATATCGCAAAAATTTTCGAAACCAAAGAATTTGGAAGCTCGATTGACGAGACTCCAGTACGAGGTGACACAAAATGATGAGACAGAACCAGCCTTCCAAAATGAATACTGGAACCACCACGAAGAAGGTATCTATGTGGATATCGTTTCCGGAGAACCACTCTTTAGCTCTCGAGATAAGTTTGATTCTGGAACAGGCTGGCCAAGTTTCACACAACCTTTGGTAAAAGAGTTGGTTATAGAAAAATCAGACTATAGCTATGGAATGAAACGAGTGGAAGTCAGAAGTAAGATCGCAAACTCACACCTTGGCCATGTTTTTGATGACGGACCTAGGCCAACGGGGTTACGTTATTGCATTAATTCTGCCTCAATCAAATTTATCCCAAAAGATAAACTAAAGGAAACTGGCTATCCAGAGTTTTTATCTGAATTCGGTCTTAAGTAGCAAACTTAATAGTTGAGTAAAAACTCTTCATCTTTGCGAAGCGCTATCAATTTGTAACGAAGTTCATAGATTTCATCGCGGTTGATTTCGCGCTTCCATCTAGCCTCCTGTTTTAACTTTGCCAATCTCTCATGCACGCCTAACATTTCCAATGTGTTCTCGTCCATTTCATTCTTGTACAAGGTTTTGAATAGTTTTCCCATTTGGCTCGGAACATCCATTTTAATGAGCTCCACTAGGCTAAGATCCGCTATGTGTTGTACAGCCCAGACATGTAAACTGAGTGTGCAGATCCTTTCTAATTGTGAAATCTCGTCCTTCACACCTCGGCTAGTCTGTTGTTTAAAAAAGCGAATGCGCCTTTCCAGATAGGAAATCAAATCTTGCGCTCGGATCTCTTTGGTTTTGACGGACCGCCATTCTTTTTGTAAATCTTCCCAAATCCCTTCTCCATAAAAAACGGAGGCTTGTTCAAGAAGTTGGATACAACTAGGTTCAAAGATTTTCATTCTAAGGCGAAGAGACTCACTGTCTCCTGCAATCATATTTACTGGCGCCACAACTTCTAACTGTTGTAAAATTTGGGATACCCGTTCAATAAAGGAGGGTTTCATTTGGTCTGTAGAATGGGCCAAAAGATAAAAATTCAGATCAGAATCTTTATGGAAGTCTCCTCTCTCTCGTGAGCCATAGAATAAGATTTGGAATGGTTTGTGAGTAGAAATGAATTCGAGTTCGTCTAAAACTTTTGCGTATAGAATTGGATTTAATGCTTCGTATTCTGCCATAATCACTCGAAGAATAATTTCATTCTCGACAAGTTATCGAGTATAGCTTTAAATGCGCGATCTCTTTCTTCCGTACCAGGGAATGGTAAGGTTTTGACGTTGTTTAGATCTTGGTAGATGATTTCAATGTTAGGTTGGGATGGGGTCTTTTTGATAGAGGCAATGTAGTCTAGATTGATCACTTCGGATTCGCCGAGTTTAAGCCACATGTTTCCCTCCAGTCACACTCAATCTAGGTGAGACCGAGGAATTTGACGAATCTTTTTTCTCTCCATTCGACTGAAATTTAGCTGCGGAATTTGATCTAAAAGACTCAAAACAGAGTCAATGTATCTTTGATTAAATTGTGTAGGTCTCGTGCTAGGCTGTCCCATTCCGTTGGCTGCAGATCATTGGAAGTGTGAAAGATTAGGGTAGAGCCATTGTATTCCCATTCCCATAAAACCTCAAAATAACCTGGTTTTTTTGGATTTGCGTAGAAACTGACAGGGATACTGTATTGTTTCCAACTTACATAAATAACCCGCTTTCTCGGACCCAATCGGTTAAATATTGAATCTTGGGTATAACGATTAAAATCTTTGATCCCATACACATCTATTTCACAAAGAGTAGAGCAATCACCTAGAAATTGTATGCGATAATGAACTCCATTTTCAGGAAGTGAGTCAGCCGCTAGCAAGCGATAGGCGGAATTTGGTTTCCAATAAGCATCATAGCTCAGCCTTAGCCCAAGGGATGACTCATTTGTCTGGGTTTCCTTTTTTACCGAGATTTCCTTGGACTTACACTCAAAGAAAAACATACAGAGAATCAGAAGCAGTGCTTTCATTTGATTTGAATCAATGGGAGACTTCAAAAGGAATGCCTCGGTAGTTTTGGAATTTGTATTTTCCGTCTTTTTCTTCTATATAGTATTGTGGGGTCAAGGGAACCTTCCCACCGCCACCTGTTAAATCCTTTACATAGAGCGGTTGGCAGATACCTGATTGTTTTCCGCGGAGTTCTGTCATGATCTGCATCCCACGCTCCATTGGCACCACAAATCCATGGCTTCCGTAGACTTCGTCACATTGGTGCAGATAATATGGCTTGATACCTACTTTCACCAAACGATAGTTCAACTCTTCCAAAACCTTACTATTATCATTGATGCCTTTTAAAAGAACAGATTGGTTTAAGACCATGACATGTCCTTTTTTGATCAGCTTTTCAATCGAGGACGCAGCTAATTCTGTAATTTCTTTGGGATGATTGAAATGTGTAACGACAAAGAGAGGAAAGTGAGTTGATAGCACCTCACAGAGTTCATCTGTAATCCGCATCGGGAGTGTGACCGGGTAACGAGTATGAATGCGTATTTGATTGATGTGCGGGATAGTTTTCAATTCCTTTAAAATCCAATCGAGTTGGTTCTCAGAGAGAGTCAAAGGATCGCCGCCCGATAGGATAACTTCCCGAATCTCTTTTTGGGTGCGAAAGTATTCCAAAGCCAATTCCCAATCGGAGCGGTGTGGGGTTTCCAATGAATCCGAGACTTTCCGTTTTCTCGTACAAAAGCGGCAGTACACTGCGCACACATGAGAGAGATACCAAAGTGCTCGGTCAGGATACCGATGGGTTACTCCTTTCACGGGCATATGGGATTCTTCCGCCAAGGGATCTTCCACTTCGTTTGGTTTTCGAAGCAGTTCCTCTGGCCTTGGGATGGCCTGCTTTCTGATAGGGCAATCTGGGTCCTCGGGATCAATGAGTGAAAGGTAATAAGGGCTCAAGCTAAAGCTGAACACACGATTGGCTTCGGAAAAAGCAGACCGTTCCGACTCGGTCAAAGTGACTTTGCTAGAAAGTTCGTCCAGAGTTTGAATCCGGTTTTGCATTTGCCATTTCCAGTCCAACCAAGCCATAACTTAATGCCATAGTTGGATTGACACTTCTCCTAGTCCCTCGGATTTTGTTTCCGAGCATTGAAAATATGACATTAGGCATTACAGAAGTAAAAAAAGGCATGATTCTCAAGATTGAGAATGAGCTCTATTCGGTTGTTAAATCTGAGTTTGTGAACCCAGGCAAGGGCTCCGCTTTCATTCGTACAAAACTTAAAAATATCGTCCGCGATTCTAGCATTGAAAGAACTTTCAAAGCGGCAGAAAAACTTGAAAGTGTGGAATTGGACAAAAGAAAAATGCAGTACTGCTACGCAGATGGCGATGACATCATTTTTATGGATGTCAATGACTTTGAACAGATTCCAGTTTCCATGGATTATGTTGAGGACATCCTCCCTTTTATGAAAGAGGAGACACAGGTTGAAGTGTCCTTTTATGAAGACAAACCAATCGGAGTGACACCTCCAAACTTTGCCGTTTTAGAAGTTACCTATGCGGAAGATGGTCTTAAGGGCGATACGACAGGCCTTGCTCTCAAACGAGTCACTGTGGAAACGGGCGGAGAGGTGAACGTTCCGATTTTTATCAAACAAGGTGATATGGTGAAAATCGATCTCCGAGACCTTACCTACGTGGAGAGGGTAAATAAATAGTCTTGGGAGACCAAGAGTCCAAGCGCGAGATTGCTCGCCTAGCCAAAGTATACTATGACCGGCAGTGGATGTTTGCAACTGCTGGCAATCTTTCCTTTCGTTCGGAGGATAGGTCTTCCTTTTGGATCACTGCCTCTGGAAAAAATAAAAGTAGATTAGATGAAAGAGATTTTGTAAACGTTGAGGTCTCTTCCAGACAACTCCTGTTTGCCGAAGAAGGGCAAAGGCCCTCTGCGGAAACAAGCATTCATCAGGTGCTCTACAAACATGTAGAAAAGGCAAACTCCATCTTACATGTGCATACATTAGCATCTAACATCCTACAATATGGTGTCTCTAAAGAGGAAACCTATAAAATGGTGTCTTTGCCCAATATTGAAATCATCAAAGCATTTAATATTTGGGAGGAAAAACCAAACCTACAAGTAGTAGTTTTTTATAATTTTACCAATGTGAACCAAATATCAGAAAGTATCGAACAGTTTCTCATTTCGCATCCACAGTATCCATTACCTTGGGTATTGGTTGAAGAACATGGCCCGACAGTATGGGGAAATTCCATTGAAGAAACCAACAAACACTTAGAAGCTGTTGCCTTTCTCTTGGATGTAATGAAAGAATTAAGATAATGAAGAAAAGGATACTTGTCTTCGGAGCAGGATCAGGAATTGGTAAGGCTCTTTTAGAAAAGCTAAGCAACAGTCCCTTTGGAACAGAAAGTTTAGTAATTGGTTTTTCAAGACGTGGAGAAGCTCAGTCAAGTAGTTTCCAGCACGGAAAAAATTATCATTTGGACCTATCAGAAAAGGACTTAGAATCAAAACTTACTCGCTTTTTTGAAATGATAGACTTTGAGCAAGGAAATGTTTGTCTCTATTTTGCCCAAGGTGATGGTCTTTTCCAACCCGTACAAAATGTCCAAAAAGAGGATGTATCTGCGCATTTTCAGTTGAATGTGTTCTCTATTCTCTCTATATTGAAACAAATCTACCCATATATTTCAAAAATGAACAATTTAACACTTGTATTTTTATCCTCTACTGCCTCGAAGATGGGTTTCCCGAATTCCTCCTCCTACGTCGCAAGTAAACACTCTGTAGCGGGTATTGCCAAATCAATCCGAGAAGAGTGGAAGGATTTGGGAGTTAAAGTTGTAAATGTGTACTTGGGTGCTGTATATACCGAAATTTGGAATGAAAGAACTGAATTCTCTCCTTCCGATATGATTTCAGTAACGGAGCTTGCAGATTTTCTTTCTAACTTTTCCTTTCTGCCAAAGAGTCTATATGTAGATGAAGTGCACATCACTCCACGCAAGGGAATTCTATAAACATGGACGTATCTGATCCTATTGTCATCGTTACTGGAGGAAGTGGAGGTATCGGCAGAGAGATCGTTCGATCGCTCGTGTTATCTGGGTTTTCTGTTTGGAATTTGGACAAAGTGCGTCCCGAATCCCCTGTGATGCAGGAAACCTACCGCCAAGTCGATTTTTCTGAACCTATCTTTGTCCTAGAGAGGACCATCTCAAAACTTTTCTCTGAAATTTCGCAATCAGGTGAGCTCTATGGCATTGTCCATTGTGCAGGGATTGGTGGTCCTTACCATAAGATCACAGATGTGGGCATTGATGAATGGGAAAGTATCTTCCGCGTAAATGTTGATTCACTTTATTTACTCACCAAACTCGTACTTCCCAAATTCCAAAAAAACAAACAGGGAAGGATCATTGCTATTGCCTCCTCACTGTCTATTGTTGGCCAGTCATTGTCCGTTGCATATTCATCCTCCAAACACGCCTTAGTTGGGTTTATTAAATCCATTGCTGATGAATGGGGGGAATACGGTATCACCGCAAATTGCATAAGCCCTGGATATGTGGATTCAGGAATGGGCGTAAACGAAGAAGAGATTGCAGGCCATAAACAAATTATCCTTCAAAAAACTCCCGTAAGGCGCATTGCTGATCCAGTTGAGATTTCAAGAGTTGTGAGTTTCTTAATCCAAAGAGAATCTGGTTATATCACAGGATCCAATTGGACTGTGGATGGTGGCATTACTGCCATTTAACTATGCGCCTTCTCCCACCGAAAGATGCTTTTCCTAATCTAAGTACCAAAGAGACAATTAGCCGCCAATCTGGAATCATCCTGCAAAAGGAAGGGGTGATGTTAATCAAAGCAATCGAAACCCAAAGTTTGAAAGAAAATTTTGAACTTGGGCATTTGTATGAACCTGTCTCTTCCAATTTTGAAAAACTCAAAATTTCAACAGATGTAGCCATAGACCAAATCTGGGAGCTGATCGATTATGGCATTGCAACTCAGATTTTTGAACTTAAGTATGACGAAGTGAATGGCGATATAGAGATGCGAAATTTTATCGTCTCAAACCCAGATGGTGTATTTACATTAGAAGACCATTTTAAAAAAATGATGGTAAAGTCTGCTTCTCGCATCAAACGTTATGTTTTCGATAAAAAGATACTTACAGAGGAGATTTGGAGAACTCTTCTAATAAAGCTTACCGATCCTGATCTAACAAAACAAACAGGAGATGGAGATGAACTCGAGAGATGGATCGACTTAAAAAAATTCATCATTCCTCCTTCTAAACAGATGATCTCCATGGCGAAAGAGGAAATCAAAGAAGAGTTGGATTTGGATCCAAAACTAATTGTTTTACCAAAGATCGGTTTTTTCTCCCTTGCTGAATCGCAATCAAATCAATTCCTCCAAATTGCATACGAGTTACTCATTGCAAAAATTGAACCATTACTAAAATCCTTGGATTTTTCTTTAAAGGAAAGGTTGGATGAGTTTTATGCTGCGGAGTCAGCAAACCTAACTCTGAGCGCAGAAGGTTATGAAATTTCGTATATTCGAAAACACCTAAATATTTTCCAAAGTATTGAGGAGTTAATTTTTTCGAATGGCTTCACTCTCTACTTTAAGGTGATGGATAAACTTGCAAAAACTGCGGAAAAAGTCCTAGAAAATGAGAAAAAGACTGAGCTTGACAAACTTATAAACGTTCACTTGAAAATGTTAGAAAACACATTTGATTTTGATTCTCGTCTCCTCCGTTTGAATATGGAAAAAGAGGATGAGAGAATTCAAGTTATTATCGAACAATTAAAAAAATATCCAAATGTATTGTCCGCCGAATGGCAAGATGAGGAGGCAAAGATAATGATCTTTGCCCTGAAGAATGTAAATAGCTTAAAAGAAATCAATAAAATCATATACGAAAACCATCGATTTACTACTGAGTACATATTGTATTTTAAGGCTATTATAGAATACAATGAACCAGATATAAAAGCTATATTTAAAGACGAGGAGTTTGTAAAGTTATACGGAAGAAATCTCCAGGCTGTGTACTTCAAATATATACCTTGGTTTTATAAACTATTCTATTTTCTGGGAATTACTCCTTTAGTGAATATCGGTTATGCAAAAGCAAAATCTATCATTGCATATTCTCAAATGGATAGACAATTTAAGCATAAAAAAAGAAGAGAGTCTTTTTTTAAAAGAAAACTGCGTGAGAGAGAAGAACGGAATGAAAAAGAACGGAAGTTCCAAAACAAAAGAATTCTTTTGCAAGCAATCGACGAAGCTCTCTTTGCAAAAAAAACATTGCCTACGGTGGAATGGATTTTATCGCAATACCCAATCTTTCGACGAGAGTCTCTCGAGAAACTAATTTCAGATTTTGCCTTCCAAATCGTACCGAAAGGGGAGCTTACCGAACATTCCATCCTTCTCTATCCGAATACTGTTGACCATGAAGCGAAAATACAAAAAACGAGGAGTTTATTTGGGGCTTGGAGTAGGGGAGAGGACGTATTGCCCAAAGAACAGTTATCTCGCTTATCGGAAATTAGGTCAGATTTTTGATTAAAACCACCGTTTGATTCTGAAATAGAAGTACATCACAATCCCAATCAAACCCATTTCCCCTAGTGCTAAAAAATAACCGTATTCCCAATCTAAACTAGGGATGTTACTGAAATTCATTCCAAAAATACCTGCAATCAGAGACATCGGTAACATAATCGCAGTCATCAGTGTGAGTATTTTCATGATCTCATTTGTTTTCCTTGTGGAAATGGCAAGGTGAGCCTCTAATGCTGAAGAAATAGATTCGATATTGCTATCAACAAGTTCTAGGATGCGGATAGAGTGGTCTCGAACATCTCGAAAGAAAGCATCAGCATCATCGCTAAAGAAACTACTTTTTATTTTTTCTACGTCCTCTAGAACCTCTTTGTTTTGGTTTATCCCTTTTTTTAGGTTTTGAAGATAACCTCTTAGATTATAAACATAGCTGATATCCAAAGATTTTGAGGAGGAAAAAATTTGTTCTTCAAAATGTTCAATTCTCTCTTCAATTTTTTGTGCGATCAGTAAAGTATGATCAGTTTCAATGTCTAAAATTTTGTGTACGACAAATTCATATCCTCTGGCAAGTAGTTTATGATTTGTCTTCCAATCCTCTATCATCTCTCCAATTGACTCTCGGTAATCCAAGGTTAAAGTAATGATTTGGTTTTGGGTTAAAATAAAATTAAAGTTTTTGGCAAAAAGATTATTTTTATCTAAGACATACCCGCGGAAAATAAAGAAGATATAATTTGGAAATTTTTCAAGTTTAACCCGGCTGTTTTGATTTAAAATATCTTCGATTGTTAGTGGGTGGATTTTGTGTTTCTCCAAGAGTGTGTTTAATTGTTGTTCATTTTCTGCTGTGACATGGATCCAATGTTTTCCAGCCTTGGCAAGGGGCAGTGGGATATCTGGCAAGATCTCCTCTTTTGAGTTTGGAGTGAGTATATAGTTGAAGATTCCAGGCATGTATTTATCCAATCTCCAGTAAGAACTGATTTTGTATTTTTCTCTGTAAGTCGCTCATGGTCTGTAAGGGAACTATCTTTTTTGTTTTAAATGTTTTTTGGGTTTCGGTTAAAATCTCTAGAAGCTTCCCATTTCTTGCAATTGTGAATAATACCTTTTCATTTGGACGGAATTTTTTTTCCATTTTTTCAAAAAGATTACGGTTTA
Source organism: Leptospira ryugenii (assembly GCF_003114855.1). Taxonomy (NCBI): domain Bacteria; kingdom Pseudomonadati; phylum Spirochaetota; class Leptospiria; order Leptospirales; family Leptospiraceae; genus Leptospira; species Leptospira ryugenii. The sequence goes on from NZ_BFBB01000009.1 coordinate 199,717, forward strand.
CACGCCTACCGTTCACAGCTATGATTTCGTCCTCAATTTGGAATGAAGTTGTTTGTTGGAGCGAACGTTGGTATATTTTACTTACAAAAACATTTCCAGCCTTTTCTTTGGTTTTAAATCCAAGGTCTGAGATAGGATCCTCTTTCAGAAATTCTAAGCCCATTAAGTATAGATAGTCGGAAACTGGCAGTTTTCTTCTCGCAATGAGATGTTGGTCAAATTCTGTTTTTAGGTTAAGGCCTGTTTCTGTTTGGACTGCATCGAAAAAATCTTGTTTGGTGATGCCTCGATTCTTTTTAATTGCATATTCCTGGTAAATAGACCGCATCACATCTTGGATGGATTTCTGTCCTTCAGTATTGTAAAGTAAGAATGCATTCATACAAAATGCAAGTAGGGCACCTTTTAGGTAATAGGAAACCGTAATGTTTTGGCTATTTGAATTTCTTTTGTAGTACTTTGTCCAGGCCGTAAAGGATGACTCTTCTAAACTCATCCAATCTTCTGCGGATGTTTCCTCCAAAGAGGCTATGTCTTCCGCCAATCGCTCAAAGTATTCATTCTTTGTTATGTGTCCTGTTAACAAAAGAAAGTAGATATCGCAAAAACTAGTAATTCCCTCTGCGATCCATAATTCACGAGTTAGGTTTGGTATTTGGTAATCGAATGGTCCGAGGGCAATGGGGCGAATTCGTTTTACATTCCAGAGATGGAAATATTCGTGAGCAAGTAATTCTAATAACTTTTTGTATTCGCCTTCTTCGTCTATATGTTCAGGTGGAAAGTAGTTCACACTACAGGCACTATGTTCCAGTCCTCCATAAGTGGACTGGGAGAGATTGACAATAAAAAGATAATAGGGATTGGGGTGGTCATTCATCCAATCATTCTCTGTATAGACGATCCGTTTGATGTCCTCCAGAAGCTTTTCTTTGAATTCGAAGGAAACATCTCCCTCTACCAAAAGCTCATAATGGTTACCTTCAAACTGAAAATTCAGGGAATTTTCATTTGTTAGGTGGAAGGGAGAGTCAAACAGTTCATCATAATGGCGAGAAAAGAAGACCATTTCCTCATTGGTTCTAGGTAAGGAACTATAGATTTTAGAAAAGAAAGAATTGGTTTCAAACTGCACAATACTAGGGAGCTGTAAGGATGATTCTTCATATAAAAAAAAGGCACACGGATTGATGAAACCAAATTGGCTTTCTAGGTGGTTTGTCCTGACTGTAAAATCTTCAAATGCATAGATGATGTATTTAAGTTTTATGACTCCCGATGGATTCGGAACTTTCCAAGTATGCAAACCGATTTGTTCCCAAAAGAGTTCGGTATCATTCCTTCCATCAAAAGCACTAAATTTGTGTAAATGCGTGGAATAATCTCTAATCATATAAGAGCCAGGAGTCCATGAGGGCATAACGAAGGTTAAAGTTTCTTTTTCGGAGTTTTGGACAAGCTCTACTTGGTAATAATGTTGGATGGGGTCTAAAATTTGGACTCTGTACAAAATCGACGCATTTAGCTCGGAATGGGGAAGGCTCATTATGGTAAAAGCTTACTTATTTTTCAATTTTGCCAAATGTTTTCTTGACACTGATTCTGTAGAGTACTAGAAAAGGGTAGCTAAGGTATAAGCAAAGGAGGTGGTCCATTTGGATAGTAGTTGTTACGACAAAAGAAATTTGACCCGCGAGGTGGCTGGGCAATAAACGCCAAGCTTGTTGCATAACCGACCAGTCGCAGTCTTTCCAAGTTCCAATCGGGTGGTCTCCATTGGGCATTGCAGTCGCTTGGAAAGATCTTCCTTCTCCTAATGCCCGTTTATTGGTTTAATTCCTCATTGATTAGGTCTTTCCACGCATTTGGATAGGCACTACAACCCAATCGATTCCCATCAGGGTCTGAAAAGTAAATGCTAAATTCTGTTGTCTGTTCCTTTGGTATTTTTATAAAAAACTCTCTCCAAAGGCTTGCATTCTCTTTTGCCAGAAGGAAAACGAGAGCTTTTGTAGCCTGCTTAGGACCAGATTCTAACATCAAGATTGTGCTACCAAATCTGAACCAAACAGAACGAAGGGTTCCTGATTTTTCTTCATATTTCTCCACTTTCTCTTCGCAACCTGGAATCTTTTGGTAAAACTCCGCCATTCTGTCCAAACTCTCTGTTCCAATCGCGATGTGGTGGATCATTTTTTTCTTTTCAAAACACTTTCCCAAACAGATACTTACAAGAAATCATAAATCGCGGAGTTTTTCATGAAAAAAACACTCGTTCTAGCTCTCTTTTTGGGCTTGGCCATCGGAAACTGTAAATCAAAAGCCTACTCTCAAGAAGAATGCGATGCGGCTCTTTCTTCTGCATTTGTTGCTATTGAAGAGGAAGCAAAAAAGAATCCACAAGCCGCTCCACTTTTAGCAGGCCTTCAACAAGGTAAGGCAAAAATGGTAGACCAGTGTATGGAAGGAAAATTCGATCCAAACTGCTTGAAGAATGCACCTGGCATCACAGGCATTATGGCTTGCGTTAAAAAATAGACTTAAGAAAAGGCCTTCCCAATGCGGAAGGTCATTGTCTCTCTCCCATCTTTTCATAGCCTTTAGGTTCTGAGTAACATCCATGTTCACGATAGGGACCAGATTCAAAAAAATAAATCTTTTGGGCGTATTGTTTGCCTTCCCACAAACATCGTTTGCAGATAAAAGGAAGGATGGCCCAATCCTCACACTCTTCTGGACGAAAGGCAGGCCACACTCGTAGCAGAGGCTTCGATATCTCTTCCTCCTTTTCTGCTCCCAGTGTTGGATAGAGTGATACGATTAAAAAAACAAATGCCAGAATCCATCTCACATTAAAGAATATCGGAGAACCCTTTCCTTTCCAATATGGTCTTATGGAAGAAAATAGTTCCTCCAAGGATAGAGACTGGCAAGGTGTAGCCCTTGTCCTAACAGGTGCGATTTTATTTTCCGCTAAGGCAGTTGTTGTAAAACTCACCTATAAATATCCGTTAGGTGCCTTGACATCCCTTTTTTTTCGAATGGTCTTTGCCTTCCCGTTTTTGGTGTGGATAGCTTACAGAGAAGAAAAAAAACCAGATGCCAAAAGAATCCAAGGTAATGACTGGATTCATATTATTTTGATGGGGATTGTCGGTTACTATCTTGCAAGCCTATTTGATTTTATTGGATTGCAGTACATTTCCGCTGGTTTAGAGAGGATCATTTTATTTATCTACCCAACCTTAGTTGTGGTTCTCTCCTTTTTTGTCTACGGGCATAGAATCCAAAAGAAGGAATGGATTTCCCTTCTTCTCACGTATACTGGAGTAGGCATTGCTTATAGCCAGGACCTACAATTTGGCAAAGCAAAGGATGTAAGCCTTGGAGCATTCTTTATCCTTCTTTCCGCACTGACCTATTCCATTTATCTAATGGGTAGTGGAAAGATCATACCGAGGATTGGGGCAGAGCGATTCACAGCCTATGCCTTGGCCATCTCTTCTCTCGTGGTGTTTTTTCATTTTGCTCTAGTCGGAAGCTATGCCGAGCTCTACCAGCCAAAGGAATTCTATGCCCTCGCATTGTTACTTGGTACTCTCAATACGGTTGTCCCGGCCGTTTTTGTCTCATTAGGAATCAAACGAGTGGGTTCGAAAACAGCGGCCATCATCGGGTCAGTCGGACCTATGTCAACTTTGTTCCTTGCCTATTGGTTTTTGGGCGAAAGTATTACTTTTTTACATATAATTGGCACTCTTTTCGTACTTTCAGGTGTATTTTTAATCAGCCAAAAAAAAATTAGCAATGCCGATAGATAAAAGAGAGAATCATACCATTCATTTGTTGGATGATTAGGATCATTAAGGCAAGGCTATGAACAAACAGTACAAGTGGCTTCTCTCAGCAGTTTTGTATCTCTCAATGCAGGGAGCCCTTTCCGCACAATTCACTTGCGAAGGCACGGCTTGTGGATTTTTGCCAAGAGACATTACGAGCAGTTTGAACTCTTCCTATCTTCGTTTGCAAACCGACTACTTGAATGAAGTTCTCAAAACCAACACAGAGGCTGGCTTTCTCGCAAATTTAGGTTCAAATAACATTGGTACGGGAACCGTTCGTCGCCTCCAAGTGGGTGCAAGTGTTTCGGCCGCTGGTTACAAAAAGGATGACATCATCATAGAAGAGCCTGGTTTTAAGCTCCCTAAACTTCCGAATGTGGGAGGTTCCGTAGTTCCGAATGTCAATATCGATTTTAACCCAGGTTGGATCTTAGGCTTTGATAGCCGGCATTGGACTCGACGATTTGCCATTTTTTTACATGGTATGGACGCAGTAGTTCCCAATAAACAATTGCAAGGTGCCTCAAATAACAAAAACTATGAGGGAAGGATTACCATCAAAAATTATGGTGGAATGATTCGTTTCCAAGTCATCGAAAAGTATGGCTTTCTAGGGAATGTGATCACTTGGGATGGTTTCAATATTGGTGCTGGCCACCATGTGATGGAGCAGGATTTCGATTTCAAATATTTAGAAGGAAAAGCTGCTACTATAGAATCAAATGGAGTTAAGGCAAAGTGGGGTGGTGATACAGTTTTTAACTACAACACTAAGGTGCGTACCACAAATGTTGACATCAGAACTGGTGTAGGGGTTTTTTGGGTCATCAATGTGATTCTTGGCGGTGGGTACAGTTGGAATACTGGAGATAGTGATCTAAGTGTATCCCGAAGAGGTCCTCTTGTTGTCCAAACTTCTGCTATCTCTGCAATCGAAATCCCTCGAGAATACCAATCGCAGATAGATCCTGCTATCCTCCAATCAGGTCCTTCTGGGACTTTGGGCCTGACACTCGGAGGCTCTAGCCAGTCCAAAAAGAATCTAGCCTATGGAATTGCAGGTCTCGAATTTGATATCTATCTATTGAAAATCATCGTTGAAGGAATCTATGGTGGAAAAGATTTGTACTCAGCAAATCTAGGAGTGAGAGCTTCCTTTTAATCTTGCTATTCTCTTGATCTTGGTCTAAATTGACCTGTAGGTCAAGATTAATGAATCTCTACAATCGTTTCTTTCGACAGATGATGTCAGTCTCCATCGGGTTTTCTATGGGGGTTGTGGTTCCTATTGGTATCGTATTTATTTATTTTCTCATCAAACCAACTGGAGATTTACTCAGAGTTTTTTTTCTAGCAGTTGGCTCCGGTGCTCTCTTCGTACAAATTTTACCCCTCTATGTGATGCCGAGACTCACAAAACCCATCAAAGACTATCTCTTAGCCCAAGAAAAGGGAGAGTCCATATCAAAAGAAGATTACACAAAGATTTGGAACCATGTAACCAAACTTCCTATCCTCACCTCAGTTATGGGCGCCTTACAGTGGTTGATCGCATCTTTTATTGTGATTATACCTGTTTGGATGCATCCGGATGCTTCGCGGACACAAAGTTTTTACCTAGAAAATACCTTCATCTTTTTAGCTCTCCTAAATACTCTACTCTCCTATATTTTTATGGAAGGAGTTATTCATAAACTTCTTCAGGAAAATGCATTCCCATCTGAGTTGGATGAAGCGCATAAACCCTTTTATCGAAGGTTGAGTATCACTATCCCTGTCACTATCATTATGCTTATCATAATGATGTGTGATGTTTTTATGATGTTATCCTTTCGCATCAACTCTTCTTCTTTGCGAGATTCTTATTCAAATCAGTTATACAATTTCAGCATCAGCAATGAAGCCTCCTTGTCAGTGATTTTCGAAGGTGTAGAGTCTGCTATGAAAGAAATTGCTGATCGAGAAGATTTACAGCTAGCCTTTACAAAGAAGCAATACGGTCAATTTACGCCCATCTTGCAAAAGTTATTCGATAATAGCTCCCTCTTTTTGGAAAATGCTTTTATAACTTCTATGGAGGAAGGTTATCCTATTGTTGCTTCCGGAAAGGGTGACGGTAAGGCATTGGGCTATAAAATGAAAACCCATGCGAGTTTTCAGGAGAATCTGGATCATGCTCTCAAAGGAGAGACTTATTTTGGTATTGCAGAAAAATACCCTACCAACGGGAAGATCATCATCCTAGTCACTAGCCCTTTTAAAGTAGATGGCAAGATCGTTGGTATCATTGGTTTCCCCATTCGGATTGGGGATGCTTTATCTGCTCTCCTGAAAAAAATCAAAATCGGGAAAACGGGTTATTCCTTTCTCTTGGACCAAAAACTCCAAATGGTCTGGCATCCGAATGAATCCTACATCTTAAAAGAATTCGAAGGCACTGAATTTGCAAAACTTTTAGAAGAAGCAGGTGAGCTCAAGGCCTTTGAAAATAAATGGGAAGGCTCAACCTTTCTACTCCGAAAAAAGACCAATCCTAAAACGGGGTATCATTTCTTTACAACGATCAATTTAGCCGAGATAGAGGAGGCAAGTTATGATTCCCTTGATGATCTCATGTATCTCAGTTTAGGTGGCGCTCTGCTTGTTGCACTAGTAGTCTTTATATTGTTTTACATTCGATTTTCTTCCATCAAAGAAGTGGAAACTGTGCTCCAGAAAATGGGGAATGGAGACCTTAGAAATTATTCGAAGTTGGTCTCTTCCGATGAATTTGGAAAACTGACCATGGGATTGAATAAATCCCTGCGACAAGTGAAAGAAGTGGTTGCCTCCAACCAATCAATTTCAGACGATATGGCTGCCGCCGCAGAACAGATGTCAGTTTCGCTAAATAGTCTATCAGCGAATTCACAAACTCAGGCTGCGGCAGCGGAAGAGATATCGGCTTCCATAGAAGAGATATCCGCAGCCGTTGAATCTGTTGATTCACAAGCCCAATCCCAAGTCAAAAAAGCAGATTTCTTAAAGGCACAAATGCAGGACCTTTCTTCGGAAATCAAACTGACAGGTACGGAAGTAGACAAAGCCACGGTAGAATTCACTCGAATCACTGAGGAAGCAAAATCTGGACAAACATCATTGGATCGGATGCAGAACTCCATCTCCAAGATAGGAGAGAGTTCGGAGCAGATTGGCAGTGTGATCGAAATCATCAATACCATATCCGAGCAGATCAATTTACTTGCATTGAATGCCGCCATAGAAGCCGCAAGAGCTGGGACATACGGGAGAGGATTTGCCGTAGTTGCGGATGAGATTGGAAAACTGGCGATCAAAACGGCAGCATCGATCAAGGACATTAGTGAACTCATCGATGCAAATAATGATGAGATCAACAAAGGGACAGAGATCATAGAGTCAACGATCCAACTCATCCAGAATATTATCCAGGGAGTGTCTTCTTTTCAACAAGTCACAGAATCCATACAAGCGAGCTCTCAAAGACAGTTGGAAAGGAATACAAAGGTAGTCCAGGAAGTGGATGAATTGAATGAAATCTCGCGGATGATCCGAGTTTCCTTAGAAGAGCAGAAATCGGCGATTGGTGAGGTGGCCCAGGCCATCTTTAATATCAATGACCTCACCCAATCCAATGCCGCTGGTCTAGAAGAAATGACTGCCTCCTCGACTGGGATCGCGTATTTGGCTGAAAATTTACGCAAGAAGATCAATTTCTTTCAAATTTGACCCAAAAATCGCTTGCGGGATCTAAATATCAAGAAATCTTGATATTTAGATGAATCCAGTGGTAGGTTCCGAAATCAGTGTCTCCCCTCGTTCCAAAGGGATTTTAGATGCATTAAAGGCCGTCTCCGATGAAACGCGCCTGCGGATCCTACATATTTTGAGTCTAGGTGCCTTTTCCGTGAATGAGGTCGTTGAAATCCTAGGAATGGGGCAATCTAGAGTATCGCGCCACCTCAAAATACTCACCGAGGCCAAAGTGATCCGCTCCAGGCGAGAGGGATCCTTGGTGTATTCTTATCTCCCGGACGTCTCTCTCTTAGAGCAGGAATCCTTTCGGTACTACCAAGAGCTTTCCTCCTTACTCCTTTCTTACCGCGAGGACCTACCTTTTTGGCAGAGGGACTTGCGCATGGTGCACCAAATTTTAGAGCAAAGAGAGCGTAAGTCCAAGGGTTTCTTTGACCGCATCGCAAAGGATTGGGAATCCCTCCAGGGGGAGGTTCTCCATCCTAAGCTCTACAGATCTTGGATTTTGGAACAACTTCCCAATCAGCTGTCTACCATTGTAGATTTGGGTTGTGGACCAGGTGGCCTCATACCATATCTTTTACCAAAAGCAAAGCAGTTGTTAGGTGTTGATTCTTCTGCCAATATGATAGAAGAAGCGCAATCTCTCATTGGAAATAACCAAAATGTGCAATTTGTCCAAGCTCAATTGGAGTCTATTCCTATGCCGGATGCCTCAGTGGATGCTGTGGTCTCAAGTATGGTCTTACACCATATCTCACATCCTCCAGCTGTTTTAGATGAAGTTCACCGTATCCTAAAACCCGATGGAATTTTGTGTATTGTCGATTTAGAAAAACATAACCAAGAAATGATGAGAGATAATTTTGCGGATCTTTGGCTCGGCTTTGAACCAGAACTTTTGGAATCTTGGCTCACAAATTCCGGGTTCAGTGTAGAATTTACCGAGAGTATCAAAACAGAATCTATTTTTAAAATTTTAACTATTAAAGCAAAGAAAAGGGGAGGACAAAATGTCCCAAGCAACTAGTACAAAATCGGAAAGACTTCCATACAAAGTAAAAGATATATCTCTTGCTGAATGGGGAAGAGAGGAAATCATCCTCGCTGAGAAAGAAATGCCAGGTTTGATGGCGGTTCGTGCAGAATTTGGAAAGGCAAAGCCCTTGAAAGGTGCAAGAATTGCCGGATCACTCCACATGACAATCCAGACTGCCGTATTGATTGAAACCTTGATTGAGTTAGGAGCCGAAATCCGCTGGTCTTCCTGCAATATCTTTTCAACCCAAGACCATGCAGCAGCGGCAATTGCAAAAGCAGGTATCCCTGTATTCGCTTGGAAAGGGGAAACAGAGGAAGAGTACTGGTGGTGTATTGAACAAACTCTTTTCTTTGAAAACGGCTTAGGCCCAAATATGATTTTAGACGATGGTCATGACCTGACACATTTCGTACATGAAAAATATCCAGACTTGTTGAAAGACATTCGAGGAGTATCGGAAGAAACAACTACAGGCGTGATCGGATTATTGAAGAAATTCAAAAATGGTGAACTTAAAATCCCAGCTATCAATGTGAACGACTCAGTCACAAAATCAAAGTTTGATAATCTTTATGGATGTCGTGAGTCTCTTGCAGATGGTATCAAACGCGCAACAGATGTTATGTTGGCAGGTAAAGTCGCACTTGTTTGCGGTTTTGGTGATGTTGGAAAAGGTTCAGCTGCCTCATTGAGAAACTTCGGAGCACGAGTTATCGTGACTGAAATTGATCCGATTTGTGCATTGCAAGCTGCGATGGAAGGTTACCAAGTGCTTCGAGTAGAAGATATCATCGAAAATGCTGATATTGTTGTAACTGCGACGGGAAATGATGACATTATCACTCTTGAGCATATGAAGAGTATGAAAGATGGTGCTATCCTTTGTAACATTGGTCATTTTGATACAGAAATTCAAATGTCACGATTGAATGCTGAAAAAGGTATCACTAAAAAAGAAATCAAACCTCAAGTGGATAAATATACTTTCTCAAACGGGAAGTCCATTATTGTTCTAGCAGAGGGTCGTTTGGTAAACTTAGGTTGTGCAACTGGCCACCCGTCGTTCGTAATGTCCGCCTCTTTTACGAACCAAGTATTGGCGCAAATTGAATTGTTTAACAACAAATACGAAATCGGCGTCTATCGTTTACCAAAAAAACTAGATGAAAAGGTAGCCGCTCTCCATTTGGAGCAGTTGGGTGTCAGATTGACTAAACTCACACAAAAGCAAGCTGATTACATTGCTGTTCCAGTTGAAGGCCCGTTCAAACCAGAACACTACAGATACTAAAAAATGGGCCATACTCATGTATGGCCTGTGCAAGGAGAATTGAATGGCATATGTAGTTACCGAAATTTGCGTAGATTGTAAATATACAAGCTGTGCAGCCGTTTGTCCAGTTGAGGCATTCCATGAAGCAGAGGACACTTTGTACATTGATCCAGATACTTGTATCGATTGCAATGCTTGCCAATATGAATGTCCAATTGATGCAATTTTCCCAGACTATGATGTCCCGGAAAAGCACAAGGCTTCAATTGAAGTCAACGCAAAAGAAGCTACCAAATACCCAGTAATCGTCTCTACGAAGGCACCCCTAAAGGGACCAAAGTGCGCCGATTCAAGTAAATAGACAATCAGCCACAGCGAATAAATGCTGTGGCTTTTCACTGAAAAGATAATTATGAAATTTGAATATACCAATCCCTCCGCTAAGAAACTCTTAAAGCTAATAGAAGAAAGAATCTTAATCCTGGACGGTGCGATGGGCACTATGATCCAGCGCCACTCTTTAGATGAAGATGACTTTCGAGGTGAAAAGTTTAAGGATTGGTCCCTTTCCTTGAAAGGAAATAACGACATGCTGGCGATAACCCAGCCTGATATTATTGAATCTGTGCACCTGCAATATTTAGAAGCTGGTGCGGATATCATTGAAACCAATACATTTAGTTCTAATTCGATTTCTCAGGCCGATTACAAAATGGAATCCTATGTTCGGGAGCTCAATTTAGCGGCCGTTCGTTGTGCAAAAAATGCAGTTCAAAAGTATAAAGAAAAAACAGGTAAAACCGATTGTTTTATAGCTGGTTCCATCGGTCCTACTGTAAAGACTGCCTCTCTCTCGCCGGATGTGAACAACCCAGCATTCCGAGCTGTCACTTTTGACGAATTGGTTGCTTGTTTTTATGAGCAGGTTTCTGCTCTCATTGATGGCGGAGTTGATATTCTCCTCCCCGAAACAAACATCGATACACTCAACTTGAAAGCTTGTATCTATGCAATAGATCAAGTGTTTGAAGAGAGAAATATTCGCATTCCAGTCATTCTCTCTGTTACGATCACAGATTCTTCTGGAAGGACTTTATCAGGTCAAACTGGAGAAGCATTCTATATCTCGATTAAACACGCAAAGCCACTTGCAGTAGGAATCAACTGTGCCTTGGGTGCCGGAGAAATGCGCCCTTACATTGCAGAAATTGCTCGTGTATCAGATTGTTATGTTTCCTGTTACCCAAATGCTGGTTTGCCAAATGCCTTTGGAGGCTATGACCAAACACCGCTTGAATTTGCGAACTGGATTGAAGACTTTGCAAAGTCCGGTTTTTTAAATATTGTTGGCGGTTGTTGTGGAACAACGCCAGATCATATCCAAAGGGCCAGCGAAGCCGTTCGTTCTCTTTCTCCGAGAAAACTCACTGAAAAACCACGCTTCAGCTCTTATGCGGGACTAGAACCACTGCATCTAACACCTACGCAAGGTTTTATCAATGTTGGTGAGAGAACCAATGTAACAGGATCTCCCAAGTTCAAAAAGTTGATCTTAGATGGAAATTTTGAAGAGGCGGTACAAGTGGCACTTCAACAAGTCCAGGCTGGTGCGAATATAATAGACATCAATTTTGACGAAGCTTTGTTAGATGGCGAAGGATCCATGACAAAATTTCTAAATTTAATCGCCGGTGAACCCGAGATTGCTCGCGTTCCTTTTATGATTGACTCGTCAAAATGGTCTGTTCTCGAAGCAGGACTCAAGTGCATACAAGGAAAACCCATTGTAAACTCGATTTCCTTGAAGGAAGGTGAAGAGGTTTTCCTAAAACATGCAAGGACCATTCAAAGATTTGGAGGGGCCGTCATCGTAATGGCCTTTGATGAAGCTGGGCAAGCAGCTACCAAAGAGGACAAAGTGCGGATTTGTAAACGCGCCTATGATCTACTGATTGCAAAACTTGATTTTGATCCGCATGATATTATTTTTGATCCTAACATACTTACTGTCGCGACGGGCATCGAAGAACATAACAATTACGCTGTGGATTTCATCGAAGCTACTGCAGAAATCAAGAAGATTTGTCCTGGTGCAAAGGTTTCAGGTGGTTTAAGTAATATTTCTTTCTCTTTCCGTGGAAATAATCCAGTCAGGGAGGCAATGCACTCTGCATTTTTGTACCATGCGATCAAAGCTGGTATGGATATGGCGATCGTCAATGCAGGGATGTTGGAAGTCTATGAACAGATTCCAAAAGACCTCTTAGAATTGATTGAGGATGTTCTATTAAACCGTAGACCAGATGCAACGGAGAGATTGATTGATGCTGCTGCAAGTTTTCACGGTGAGGCAAAAGTACAAAAGAAAGATGATCTTTGGAGATCTTTACCTGTCGAAGAGAGATTATCCCATGCACTTGTGAAAGGCATTGATGAATTTGTAAATGTGGATACCGAGGAAGCGCGAACCAAATATGCAAAACCCTTAGAAGTGATAGAGGGTCCACTTATGAACGGAATGAAAGTCGTTGGTGAATTGTTCGGGGCCGGAAAGATGTTTTTGCCGCAAGTGGTAAAGAGTGCCAGAGTGATGAAGAAGGCGGTTGCCTATTTACTTCCCTTTATGGAAGAAGAGAAAAAAGCATCCAAAGTTCAGTCCAGCCAAGATAAATTTCTCATCGCAACCGTAAAAGGTGATGTACATGACATTGGTAAAAATATAGTCGGTGTGGTACTTGCCTGTAACAATTATGAAGTGATTGATTTGGGCGTGATGGTTCCAGCTGAGAAAATTCTAGAAACAGCAAAAAGAGAGAATGTCAAAGCAATCGGTCTCTCTGGTCTTATTACACCTTCTCTTGACGAAATGGTGCATGTTGCCAAAGAGATGGAAAGACAAGGCTTCCAAATCCCTCTCTTGATTGGTGGTGCTACTACCTCTCCTGCCCATACAGCTGTTAAAATTTCAGAGCAGTATTCGCAACCAGTGATACATGTTTTGGACGCATCTAGAGTTGTGAACGTAATGAATTCTGTTTTAAATCCGCAAGAAAGTACTTCTTATATCGAGGAGATAAAAAAAGACCAAGCAAGGATTCGAGAAGAGTTTTATGCTAGAGAGCGCGAAAGAAATTTACTCAATATAGAAGATGCAATTGATAACAGAGCCAAGATCGACTGGGAGGAATACACTCCACCTAAACCAAGTTTCACTGGGATCAAAGATATTACCGATGTTTCCATAAAGGATTTAATTCCATTTATCGATTGGTCCCCATTTTTCCTGGCATGGGAATTGAAAGGCAGGTATCCAAATATTTTTAAAGATCCAGTGTATGGGGTAGAGGCAAAAAAACTTTTCGAAGATGGTACCCGACTATTGGATATGCTTGCGAATCGTCCAGATTTACAGCCAAGGGCAGTCGTGGGCATGTTCCCTGCGCATTCTATTGGTGAGGATATTGAAGTCTTTGCAGACGAAGCAAAACAAAATCGATTAGCACAATTTACTATGTTGCGACAACAGATCACTCGTCTCCCTGGGCAACCAAACGTAAGTTTAGCAGATTACATAGCCCCCAAGGAATATAGAAAGACCGACTATATGGGCTTTTTTGCCGTTACAGCCGGACATGGGATTGAAGCCTTAGCCAAAGAGTATGAAGCAAACAATGACGATTATTCTGGAATTATGGTCAAAGCATTGGCAGATCGTTTAGCGGAGGCCTTTGCTGAATATATGCATAAATGGATTCGGGATGAGTGGGGGTTTGGGAAAGATGAAAATCTCACTCCAGAGGATCTCATAAGAGAAAAGTATAGAGGCATCCGACCAGCACCAGGTTACCCGGCTTGTCCAGACCACACTGAGAAACGAATCTTATGGAAGCTATTGGAAGTGGAGAAGCGAACTGGTATCCAACTAACAGAAAATTGTGCGATGTGGCCAGCGAGTTCTGTCAGCGGGTATTATTTCTCCCATCCTGAGGCAAAATACTTCGCGATAGGAAAGATCAACGAGGATCAGGTTATATCCTATTCAAGCCGTAAACAAATGGCAAAAGAAGAAGTTGAAAAGTGGCTCTCTCCCTATTTGAATTACGATCCAAACCGAAGGCCAGCCGTCGTATAGCCTATGCATGGGCATGATTGGGCATTCATAGAAGCCAAACGAATCGAAGAGGGATTTAGTTTCCATACGAAACTATCCCTCTGGCTCCAAGAATACCTCTCACTTCCTAGCAATACTTTGATAAAGGTATATGAGGTCAAATGTGGAGAGAATAACTGTCCTGTCGAGGAAGTGAAATTGCTCTGGGATACTGGTAATGGTGAGGAAAGCTTACAAGTAGGTAGAGGAAAGGAAAAAATCCTAAAACAAGATGTCTACTTAGCGAAAGCCAAACAGAAACAAGGCTAAGCTTTAGCGGCTTGAGCGAACTGGGAAAAGATACTTTAAACCAAGATTTCCTTGCACTTCCGGAGACCATAAATCATCTAGAGTTCGATTTGCTTCCCGCGCATTGATCGGTACCTTTACCATACCTTCAAAGATCAAATTGCTATTTGAAATGCTGATTCCTGGACTTACATAGATTTGGCGGCCTACGAAATTAGACCTAGAAGGTTCTTGCATCCTGAGTGCAGTGTTCAAAGACCGTGAGATAGCTTCATTGTCAAAACGATGCATTTCAGATAATTGTAAGAATATCTCCCATTTCGAATTTTTCAAAAAGGAGAAGATATTTCGATTTAAGCGATAGCTGACACGGAACTTGCTCTCCGCTACGTCCATATAGGTCAAACCACCATGGTTCAAGCTGAGGCCCACGCTTAGGCTCATGTCAAAACTGACCCCTCTGCGATAGTTAACATATGTTACATTTGTGTTGTGAACTGAGAGATTTCGAAAGAGTCCTGGTCGGGTTTGGTCGAATTCACCCTCTGGATTTCTAGGCAAAAACGATTGAGTGAACGGCACGACTTGCGAAAAAACTTGCACCTGGGATTGTGCGTCCCAAGGAAGAGCGATCGACTTGGCACTTGAGTTGTTTGGCAGATTCAAGTCGAATTGATTTGGGAAGGTGTACGGAATGGAAAGTGATGGTCCTAAACCACTGGTTTGAAGGTGGCTTGCTTCATAGAGACTTGTTTTGCTATCTGCAACAGAATAGCTAGAAAAGTAGGGCAGACCTTGTGGAAAGATAGCTAGGGTTGAAAATAGAAAAAGTAAGAGAAAACTGGGAACCCTGAGCCACATACCTACGGAGAATCTCTATAAAATTCCTAGAAAAGCAATGAAATTTGCTTTCCTGGAAGGATTTTTTTAGATTCAATCGCCGAAATGGACCATCAAGACACAGTTGTAGAGAATTTTGGAACCTGCCAGTTTGAAAACCCTGCAGGATATGAGAATTGGACAGAAGAGAACTCGGTGGTGCTCTTCCAAACCATCTTTTCGGGTTCTCAGGATGCTCTGGCCACCATCCAGAAAAATCCTATCTTCTTTGAGCAGGCAGGCCCGCGCCAAAACATTTACTTTAACCCCGCTGATGTGACAGCCGGGATTGTGACTTGTGGGGGCCTTTGCCCAGGCATTAATGACGTAATTCGGGCACTCGTAATGGAACTTCACTATCGATATAAAGTTCCCCGTATATTGGGTTTCCCTTTTGGATATGAGGGGCTTGTAAAAAAATCCGGCCACCGTCCAATAGAGTTAACGCCTGATAAAGTAGCACACATTATGAATTTTGGCGGATCGATTTTAGGTTCCTCTCGAGGGAACCAAGCCATTAACGATATGGTTGATACACTTTGTTTGTATGGTGTAAAGATGCTCTTTTGCATTGGAGGCGATGGGACTCTTCGAGGCGCACAGGCTATCCATGAAGAAGTAAAAAGGAGAAAAGAAGACATCGCAATCGTTGGAATCCCGAAAACGATAGACAATGATATCAACTATGTACAAAAAACTTTTGGATTTTCGACTGCGTTTAGTAAGGCGGTAGAAGCGGTCAATTGTGCACATGAAGAGGCAAAAGGTGCTCCTAATGGAATAGGTCTCGTGAAACTAATGGGCCGGCACTCCGGATTTATTGCCGTAAATGCCGCTCTTGCCTCAAAGAATGTAAACTTTGTTTTGATTCCGGAGTCTGATTTTGATCTAGAAGGGAAAGGTGCTTTTTTGGAGGTCTTAAAGGATAGAATCAAAAAAAGAGGCCATTCTGTCATCATTGTAGCGGAAGGTGCAGGTCAGAAGTATTTCGAAGACAAAGGAGAAAAAGATCAGTCAGGTAACAAACGTTTGGCTGATATCGGAATCTTTATGAAAGATCGGATCTCCGAGTATTTCAAAAAAGAGAATCTCAATATCAATCTCAAATACATTGATCCAAGTTATATCATCCGTTCCGTTCCTGCCAATGCAGAAGATTCTGTTTTCTGTGGTTTTTTGGCGCAAAATGCTGTTCATGCAGCGTTTGCTGGTAGGACCTCCTGCGTTGTCGGAATTTGGAACAATGTATTCACCGTCATGCCAATCCAATTGGCCATTGCCGAGCGTAAGGTCTTAAAACCAGAGAGAAGCACACTTTGGAGAGCATTGCTTGCTTCTACAGGGCAACCTAACAGAATGATTGCTGAATCGTGAACATTAATTGAGACGTACGATGAAAAGAGAGATATCATCGTGCGGTTCTGCATCACCAATGAACTCGCCAACTTTTTGTAAAATTGCCTTACGGATCACTTCGGGAGGGTCATTGATGTGGGCTAGCACTGCGGATTCAAGACGCTCTTCACCAAATAACTCTTCTCGTGTATTCATGGCTTCTGTTACCCCGTCTGTATAAAGCACTAAAAGATCACCTGGTTGGTAAGAAACAATATGTTCTGAAAATTCGCAATTGCTAATGCCCATCGGTTGGCCTTTGCCCGAAAGGTGTTGGATTTTATGGTGTTTCTTTCTATACATCAACTGCATATTGTGACCGGCAGACGAATAGGTAATTTCTTTTTTGGACATATTGATCCGTGCAAGCATTGCTGTAACAAACATTAAAAATCCAGATTTGTCTTGGATGATTTCATTTGTTTTTTGTAGCGCTTCGCTTGTAGAAGTAGTTTTCGCAACCTCTTGGGAGAGGATAGTTTTCGATAGTTCCATAAACAATGCAGCTGGTGTTCCTTTGCCTGATACATCCGCAATGATGACGGATACCTCATCTTTTCCGTGAATGACCATATCATAAAAGTCCCCACCAATCTCTCTGGATGCCTGGTAATAGGTATCAAATTCAAGAAGAGAATAATGTTTTGGGATAATAGGCAAAGAATGTTTTTGGATCATTGCTGCCGTTTGCATATCCCGGTCTATGTTTTTTAATCGTTCACTTTGTATTTTAACTTGGAGTGCATTATAAGCCTCACCGACTTGATTTGATAAAGTCCGTAAAATTTTGATGTCCATCTCATCAAACTTTGTACGAGAAGTTTTATCTGAAACGACAAGAGAACCAAGCCATTGTTTATTTTTTAAAATCGGCAAAAGGATTAGGCTATGTTGGAATATCCCTTTATGAGTGAGTGTAAGACCATGTGCTGAATTGGAATGGACAATTTTATATCCTTTATAGATCCACTCATCTTTATCCGTATAGAGAATTGACTGAACCTCATCATCATAGAAGACATCTGAGAAGCCTTTTGATTTTGATCTGGGTAGACCTTTCTGTTCTAATCTTTCAAAGTTCAACGATACGCGATCGACTTGTAAGACTTCTGAAATAGTTTTTACGGCAAGATCCATAAATTCTTCCGAATTTTGTATGTTTGAGAGTGCCTGCGAAATTTGGTAGAGGCAATTCAATTCATTGGCTCTCAAGTTTAGCTGGTCGATAAGGATTCGATTTCGAACGGCAATGGCAGCAAGATTGGAAAGATACTTTAGAATTTTAAGGTCAGTCTGATTAAAACTCCGCGTGTCGTTTGTGTTTACAGCTTCTAGAACACCTTGCACTTCATTCTGCGTGATCATCGGGACACAAATTAGATTTCGAGTATGGTAACCAACTTTTTTATCAATGTCTTTGTAAATGCGTGAATCATTCTCCGCATCATTTACAATTTCAGGTTGCAATGTGTCGAGAACCATACCGGCTATGCCTTTGCCTCTTGGGACAGTAAGTTGAGAAAGAGAGTCTTCTTTAAGCCCGCTAGTCGTATTAAAAACGAGTAAGTCCTTTTCTTTGTCGTACAATAAAAGCGAAGAACCCTCAGTATCCAATACATCTCGTGTGATACCCATGATTTCGCTAAGCAGAGTATCCAAATCTTCAGTCGAATTGATCCGACTGGTGATGTCCGATATTAGATTTAAAGTGAGCTGTTTTGTGGGCATAGGGAATTATTCGATTAGACTTCCAATTCCCTGGTTTGTCAAGACCTCAATTAGTACAGAATGGGCTACTCTGCCATCAATGATATGGGTTCTTTTCACTCCACCTTTTAATGCTTCCAGGCAACATTCCACTTTGGGAATCATTCCGCCACTGATATCGCCCGATTTGATATAGCCGTCTATGATTTGTTTGTTGAGCCCTGTGGCAAGTTGGCCTTTGATGAGTATGCCTGGAGTGTCAGTAAGTAAGATGAGTTTCTCTGCCTTAAGGGCTGAAGCGATGGCACCAGCCATTGTGTCTGCGTTGATATTTAAGGTTTTACCATCTTTAGAAGCTGCTACAGGCGATATGATGGGTATGAATCCTTCCGCTTGTAAGGTATATAAGATTTGAGGGTTCACTTCTGTGACTTGGCCCACGAGGCCTAAATCCAAAGTTTGTTTATGGCCTGTATCATCCTCAAATTCCATTAGATACTTCTCGGCTATGGCTAGACCACCGTCCTTGCCAGATAGGCCAACAGGCCTTCCGCCTTTCTCCTGGATCAAAGATACAATCTGTTTGTTCACTTTCCCAGTAAGGACCATTTCAACGACTTCCATGGTTGGTTCGTCTGTGACCCTATGCCCTCGGATGAATTGGGTGTTAAGATTGAGGGATTGGATCAATTGGTTGATTTCAGGACCACCACCGTGCACAACAACAGGGTTGATGCCTAAGTATTTTAATAAAACTATGTCCTCAGCGAAAGAACCACGGAGCTCTTCTTGGACCATTGCCGCACCACCATATTTGATGACAATGGTCTTTCCAGAGTATTTGATTAAATAAGGCAAGGCCTCAAGGATATGTGAAATTTTTTCAGAGTTGTGGTCCATAGAAATCCTCTTTTGGGACAATGGTTGGCAAGCATTCGAATTATAGGACTTTTTTTTTATGACGAATCTATTTAAAGCTGCAGCAATACAAGTAACGAGTACGGCAAGGATATCCAATAACCTAACTACGTGTAGAAATTGGATCGAAAAAGCGGTTAAGGAAGGTGCCAAACTCATTGGTCTTCCTGAAAATTTTTCGTTTATGGGCCATGAGGACGAAAAGAAGAATATGATCGGAGAAATTGAGGAGCAAACAAAATCGTTTTTGGAGGAAACTTCCAAAGAATTGGGCATCTTTCTCTTGGGTGGTGGATTTCCTACCGATGCGGGCAATGGAAAGGTTTTCAACACTGCCATCCTCTATGGTCCAAATGGTGAGCCTCTTTTTACCTACCACAAAGCACACTTATTTGATGCCGAAGTAGGAGATGGGATTCGTTATGGAGAGTCTCGTTCCACAGAAAGTGGCAAACAAATACCAAAGATAGCAAAAACAGAATTGGGAGACATCTCATCGGGAATATGCTATGATATTCGGTTCCCAGAACTATTCCGCGAGCTGTCCAAAGAGGGATGCGAGATTTGTTTTTTACCCGCTGCCTTCACTGTTCCTACAGGCGAAGCTCATTGGGAGGTACTTCTCAGAGCACGTGCCATTGAAAATCTAATGTACGTAATCGCACCAGGCCAAACTGGAGTCCACGATCCACAGGGAAGAAGGCGAACCTATGGCAACTCTTTGATCATTGGTCCTTGGGGAGATCTCTTGGCAAAGGCTAACCAGGAACCTGGAATAGTTCTGGCAGAATTGAATTTGGAAATGCTCCGAGAGAAACGTAAACAATTCCCAGCCTTACACCACAGGCGATTCTAAACGAACAGGTCTTAGCCTTTCGTACGTTTTGTCTGTTTTTTGGCACTTAAAAAATCAGACATCACCTTCTCAGCCAATTCGATTTTTTCCATGTGGACAAAGTGTCCGCATTCAGCAAAGTGAACCGCTTGGATATTGGGGGTAGAACGCTCAACTTCCTCTATGTCCTTCCCGGGCACGACTGGATCTTCATCTCCTCTAAGAAGTAAAATGGGGACTTCATTCCCGAACACCAAGGGACGAATATCAGCTCGGTCTAACATTTCTAAGACTAGAAGCATATTCCTCGGCTCTATTTTATCAAATTGTTTTTGATAAATCTCCAGAAATGACTTTATATCCTCACGGTCATGGAATTCACTTGAGTCATATACTCCGTAAGAGAATCCCATCTGTAGGGCGTTCGGAAAATTTCGACCTACTTTAAAGCCAAAATCAAAGATCCCTCCTAGGTTTGTTCTCAAACCCAAAACACCTAATTTCAAAGGCCCACGAACAGGTCCATGTATGTAAGGTGCTATCGAAATGCTTTGTTTGATCCTCGTTGGATACAAGGCAGAAAGCGCAAGAACTGCCATCCCACCTGTAGAATGGCCTACTAAAGTAATCTGGCTCGTTCCAGCGGCGGCCCAAACTGCCTCGGCTTGGGTTTCCAAAAATTCCATAAGAGTTAATTTTTGCGATTGGTCTAAGATTTCTGCTGGGTAATGACCAACTAAGTCTAGTTCAATGACCTCCCCCCATTTTTGGAAAAATGGGATGTTGAGCCCCCAGTAACCTGCTGCAGAACACCACCCACCGATCAAAACTATTTTTTCTTTTGATTTTGGATTTGAACTTGGATAGCTCGAATACGTGAGTCTGTGGTTTTTCCATTCGAAACTTTTTCTAATCTCTGACACCTGTGTTACCTCATTTGGTTTTAATGCGAGGGAATTGGTCTAAAATTGACGTAACAACTTCATAGTTGATTGTACCCGACCATGTTGCATGGTCATCTGCGCTGACTGATTCATCCTGTGATTTTCCTATGACTATGACTTCGTCACCAATATGTACATTTGGGATATGAGTGATTTCGACCATTGTCATATTCATGCAGATTCTACCTAGGATACGAGCACGTTCACCTTTGATGAGTACATAGCCATTGTTCGACAATTTTCGGTCCAATCCTTCATAGTAACCAACGGGTAGAACAGCAAGTTTTGTGGGATAGGTGGTTTTGAATGTAGAGCCGTACCCTACAAACTCACCTGCCTTTAAGTCTTGTATATGTTGGATTCTAGTTTTCCAAGTCAGTACAGGTTGTAACATTCCAATGTCTTTCCCCATCATTGACAGGGATAATTTTGTTTCGAGGCTTGGCCATAGCCCATACATAGAAATGCCCAAACGGATCATGTCCATCCTGGCCTCTGGAAACAACATAGCAGAGGCAGAAGAAGCACAATGCCTCAGGAGATTTGTATATCCGTATTTTGCAAATATTGAGATTCCGTTCTGGAATTTAGTTAGCTGCCGCATGGAAAAAGAATGTTCTGTAAAATCTTCAGTGCTTGCAAAATGGGTCGCGATGCCATCTAACAAGAGAGATCTCTTTTTCAGTTCCGAGGCGAAGGATTCCCAATTGGGTTCAGACTGTCCTAAACGGGACATGCCTGTGTTCAACTTCAAATGAATTTTTGGTCTAGGGTTCAACTGGCAGAGCGCTTCTATCTCTGCAATTTCTGAAACCATCACCCAATACCGTTCATCTGCTAAAAGATGAGATCGTTCTGTCAACATCGGGATGCTCCCCATGATGAGGACAATAGCATTCGGGAAATGGTTTCGTAGTAGGATAGCTTCTTCTAGGGCATTCACTCCCAATAAATCAGCACCTGCCTCCAGTGCCATTTCCGCTATGGGCAAAAGACCATGCCCGTAGGCGTTTGATTTGACCACTGCTGTGATCTTTGTCTCTGGTCCTAATAATTTCCGATACAATCGTAGGTTATGGCTTAGGGCTTCTTGGGAAAGATGAACCTCTGACGATATCATACCTCATCCATTTTTTTTTACTTTTCCCATCTGTCGCTTCAGATATTTCTCTACATCAATGTCCCTTTTAGAAAGCCTCCGTCGTCCATTTGTGCAAAATCCCAGTTGGGAAGAGGTTCGCTCACTCTATCCCATCCAGTCAGATTCAATTTGGTTTAATTTTTGTGGGATTTCACCCATTTCTTCTTATGCAAGAAAGGTCATGGATGATTTTTTTGAAGAGTATTCAAAATTCGGAATCTATGCTCCAAATTTCACAGAGGCAAAGGTAAAGGCAGAAATTAGAACCCTACTAGCACCTATCTTGGGTTGCGAGGCTCACCAAATTGGCTTGGTTCACAATACTTCTGAAGGGATGAATCTCTACTCCCATAGTATCAACCTTCCGAAAGGCTCGCGCATTCTCGTATTGGAAAATGAATATCCTAGTAATGTATATCCTTGGGAGCATTGGCAAAGCAAGGGTGTTGATTTAACATTTGTTCAGCTAGGGACAACGCCAGAAGAATTTTCAAATCTATTGGAAATTGAGTTTAAATCGGGTAGAGTTTCCTTACTTTCCATTTCCCCAGTCCACTGGTGCACTGGTATGCCGATTTTGATGGAAGACGTTGCTAGGCTATGTAAAAAATTCAATGTTCGTCTAGTGATTGATGGCTCCCAAAGTGTAGGACACCAAGTTTCCAAACTTTCAGAGTGGAATGTAGAATTTGCCGTGTTTGCTGCCTGGAAATGGTTATTGGGTCCCTTGGGTCTTGGTATAGTGTATGTTTCCGATTCCTTGAGTGAAAATTTTGAACTTATTTTTAAAGGTGCAGGGAGTGTGAAAAATGACTCGCAGTATTTACCTTATCGCAAAGAAAGAAAAGCTGCTGCAGATCAGTTTGAACATAGTACTGCCAATTTTAATGATTGGGTATATTTTTTAGCTTCTTTACACATGCTAAACCAAATTACCTACCCAAAGGTTTACGAAAGAATTTATGATATTTCCAATCAACTCCAAACCATGTTGCGAGGATTGGGTTATCTTTTGGATTCAGATTTTTTTCCAAACCACTCGACTGGTATCATCGCAATTCGAGGGAGAAAAAATGGTGAAGAATTCCGTCCAGAAGAACTGCAACTGTTTCTAAAAACAAAAAAGATTTTTACTGTTGTTCGTCTCGGTAGATTGAGAATTGCACCTCATATTCCAGTAACAGAGGAACACATTGAACGCTTGGAAAGGGCACTTCGCGAGTACGGTGCTAGATAAGGTCTATGTTGGAAAAGATTGTCAATGGATTTCCCTTTGTGCTCTTGACCTTTACTGCGCTTGCGTTTATATACCCGACAGCCTTTCAATGGTTCCAAGGAGCTTGGATTACATATAGTTTAGGGGGCATCATGCTTGGGATGGGACTCAGTCTAACATTCCAAGATTTTAAACGAGTATTAACTTTGCCAGGTCCAATTCTTCTCGGGACTATTTTACAATTTACCATCATGCCTATGTTAGGCTATTGTTTGAGCCAAATCCTTTCTCTGCCAGAACCATTTGCCATTGGTTTAATTTTGGTTTCGGTTTGTCCAGGTGGAACCGCATCGAATGTGATCACCTTTCTTGCAAAAGGAAATTTACCACTCAGTGTGACTTTAACTTCGATATCTACCTTTCTTGCCATTGTCATAACACCTACTTTGGCAACACTTTTGATTGGAAGTCGTTTGGATGTTGATCCTTATCCATTATTTTTGACTACTTTGCAGGTAATCTTGGTTCCCGTACTATTGGGTATCCTTTTGAGGCGTTACTTCCCGCTTTTTTCACAGAGCCTAAGCAAAGGATCTGCTTTGGTTTCCGTACTCTTGGTATCCCTGATCGTCTCATCCATTATCTCCCAAGGGAAAAACCACATCCTAAATGCGGATATGAGTATCTTTCTCGCTGTTTTTATACTGCATGCCGGAGGGTTTTTACTCGGGTATCTCGTCTCCTTACTCTTCTATCGCGATGCATCCATCCTAAGGACTGTCTCTATCGAAGTAGGAATGCAAAACTCTGGTTTGGGGGCGGTTCTCGCAAAGGCACATTTTTTGGATCCACAAACGGCGATCCCGAGTGCTCTGTCCAGTTTGACCCATTCCTTGCTTGGAAGCTTTCTTGCGGCCATATGGCGAAATTCGACGGAAAAAGAAGGCATTGATTCTTGACGATTTTCTACCTTCTCCCGTAATGGCATTCATTATGAGAGAAGTCATAAAATTATCGTGCACTACCTGCGAGACTCCTGGTCGATCCACGTATTTTCAAACTAAAAACAAGAAGACAAAGTCGGAAAAATTAGTTACGAAAAAATACTGTAAATTTTGCCAAAAGCATACAGACCATAAGGAATCCAAAGTCTAATCAGAAATGGCAAAACAAGCAGCAAAGTCAGTAGAGAAGGGTGTAGACAAAAAGTTCATTGAGGAAGTGAAAGAGCTTCTCCAAGAGAAAAAGGAGTCTCTCCTCATTAAATTGAACCAATGGGAAGACACGAGCTCTCCTTCTGGCCTAAAGGAAATGGGCGACATTGCTGACATTGCGTCTGAGTTGAATTTTGAAGCCTTGAGTTCTGTTTTGACAGAAAATGAAATCGAAACTTTGAAAGAGATCGAATATGCTCTGGAAAAGATCGAAAATGGCTCTTATGGGATTTGCGAAGGCACAGGCAAAAAGATCCCAGTCGCCCGTTTGAAGGCCATTCCGTGGACCCGATACACGGTAGAATATGCTGAACAGATTGCAAAAAGCAAAGCTAGGTCTGGCAATAACTACCATAGAATGGATACCCTCTCTTCTTACCCAAGCACCTCGATGGATATGGACTCCTTAGAATAAGGAGTCTTCAAATTTAAATTGCATTCTACTCCAAAACCTGTATCCACAAAGGATAGTGGTATACCTTCAGCGTTTTAAAAAAGTTCCTTGGGAAGCCGTACTGTTCTTCAGTTTCCTTTCCTATTTCACATTTTCCTTGTATCGTTTCGTTTTCCCTCTCCAAACCAATTGGTTTGTGCCTAGTTTTCTCTTTCAATTTTCCTTTGCCTTTTTCCCTCAACTCTATGGAAGAAAATTTGGACGTATTTTCACTGCGATTGGAGCTATCCTTCTCACGCGAGTTGGTGATGCTTTTGAGGTCACAGCTAGCTTTTACTTACATGATTTGGTCGGACTCTTTTTAGGGTCCATTTTAGGCATCGTTTTAAGGGAAATTTTACTTGTGATGAGCGGGCAAGGGGAGTCTGAACTGCCCAAACAATCCGATCAAATTGTAACCCAATGGAAGATTCGAAACCCTGTGAGCATCCAACAACCTAGTTTATTTTTCTATACCCCCACTTACATATTATTGTGGTTAGTTGTTCTCTTGTTTTGTGTTTATTTGCAAGGATATGGGTTTAGCTCTATCACACAGTTCCAGGTACCAGAATACCAATACCTGCCAGGTATTTCTTCGAGAACCTTTATGTCCGTGCCGACAACTATCTTCTTGGCATTATTTTTGCCTATACTCTACTTTTTTGCGGAAGAGAGATTTCATATCAGCCACCAAAGGGATTCGATCAGAAAGCATTTGTTATTCGGAATTCTATTAGGATTTTTAATTCAGTTATTTGTTATTTTCATGCAATCCCACTATTCATTCGGTTTTTTCACCAAAGGATCTGGAACATCCGTTGGAGCAAAACGGGCACCTGGAATGTTTATCGATTCAGGTTCTTCTTCCTGGATTGTTCCTACTCTTGCTTTATTTTTCCTTTTCTTTTTATATGAGAAATACAAAAAGTCTAAAGACCGCTTTGGTTACTTTTTGATCCTTCCTCTAGTTCTCTTGGTATCTGATCTTGGGCTATCACAGGCAAAAACTTTTTGGGCGATTTGGCTTCCTAGCTTGTTTGTTTTTTTGATTTTTTCTGTGACAAAAAAACTAATCAAAGTCAATTTATATTTACACATAACGCGCGCTATATGTATTATTGTATTGCCTTTACTTCTCGTTGCTATTTTGTATGGTTTTTCAAAACTACCTACAGATTCAGTTCTAAAAGAATTTGGTGTTCGATATGTAAACTTTCAGTCAGCCTTCATGCAGAAAAAAGGATGGGAGGCTCTAAAAGATTTAGATGAGACTCGTTTTGATTTGATTGAGGTTTCATGGGCGAGTTTTAAGGAATCTCCGACTTTTGGGAAGGGCTTAGGTTCTCTTCCCATTCTTTTACGGGAAGGAAAAGGAAAACAATTGAAGACAGACCTCGTTGATGTGCCACCTAATTTTGGTTTAGCGATTCTTCATGACTTGGGAGTGGTCGGGTCGATTTTGGTCTTATTGTTTGTAGCCTTGACTGTCTGGGAAAGGTCTGCCTATCTATCATTCCTATTTTTGGTAGTTCCCTTTCAATTTGGGATGATGGTGCAACATCCAGATGGCGCATTTGTTGCCTTGTGTTTATTGTTTTACCCGCTAGCTGATGTGAGCCAGAAAGTTAGGCAATTGCGATATACAAATTGGTTTCGGTATATGGTGATCATACTCTCAATCGGTCTTCCACTTCACTATCTCTTATTTTTTACCCAGGATTTGATCGGGAAGGGAACGGGCTCGGACTTTCGAAAGAAGGAAATAGGTTCATACCAGACCTTTGTTTCCGTGTATGCGAGCGATACATTCCCCTTCCATCAATTCCATACTAGAGGTGTGGAATGGAAATTGGCGAAATCCTTCGCAAGCGGAAAAAAGACCTTAGAGATCCTTGGAGAATCGGACCAACAGAGCTTTGAATTGTTTTGGTTGAACCAAAAGAAAGAACTCTTGTCACAGCAATTGGCAGAATTGCAAAAGGAAAATGTCTACATATGGAAAGGAGAAATCCCCGGAGGCAGTGAATACCTTAAGATTCTTAGAAAGGGTGGTCATTTTTTTTCATTGCATCCCAATTACTTCCTGCCGTCTGGTGAGATTCGTCTGTAAGTTGTTAAGGTAAACTTTTTAGTAGGGCACGGTTGTCTGTTTTTCCATTGGGTAACTTTGGAAGGCTCTCCATTTCTATGATTTCGTCTGGGAGTAAACTCTTTGGAAGTTCAGCCTGCATGGTCTCCAAAAAAGATCCTTTCATCTTACCTCCCACATAAAAACAGTACACTCTGTCTTCGCCGCCAACGGATTTTGATGCACAGAAGATTTCCTTCATTTCATGGTCTAGACTTTGGATTAAATTTTCAATATGGTCGAGAGATACTCTTTTCCCTTTCCGTTTGATGATACGATCCACTCGTCCATGGAGATTCCATTGGTCTTCATTCAGTTCCCCTGCATCGCCTGTCTCGTAAAATCCATTTTCGTCTAAGAGGGATTCTGCTATCCAATGGTCTCCCGAATCTTTGAAAGCTCTTTTGGAGATAAATGGACTCTTTACTTGGAGTATGGATTGGCCATCTATCCATTTGCTCTTTGGTTCCACACTAGCTAACAAATAAAATCTTGCTTCAAACAATGGATCCCGAACGCCCATAGCTCCTGTTTCCGTTGATCCATAGATTTCTTGCACAGAATAGTGACCCATCTCTCGTATTCGTTTGGCCAAGGGTACGGGGAACTTTGCTCCAGAACTGAGAATTTTTTGGGGTAGGTTTTGCTTTTCTTGCAGGTTCCGATCAATGAGATAGGGGATGGAGACCAGTAGATCATGTTTGGATTTTTCAGATGGCAAGCCATCTTTTGGATCTCGAAAAGCATGTAAAAAAATCGGCTTTCCTAAGGTTTTGGGGATCAGATAGCCCCATAGAAGACCGTACAAATGGCAGAGGGGCACAGAAACAAAGAATCTATCGATCTCCGATAGCTTCCATGCTAAGGCTGAGGCATCGATCCAAAAGTCCACTTCTGCTCTCAATTCCGCGAGGGATTTTTCCACCAATTTGATGGTGCCAGTGGAACCAGAAGTCGCCATCCAGAAATGACCGTCTTCCGCTGAGGGAAGTTTGTGCAAACTTGTTTGGAGTTGGGAATGGAGAGAGGTTCCTTCCCATTTCGGATCTATGAGAATGGGGCTTGTCTTTCCCATTGCCAATGCAGTTTCCCATGCTCCCGAAAGGAAGTAATCTGTATTGGCAAAGATAAGTTCAGGCATGGTACAAAGAAAAACCCCCCCAAGGTGCTTGGGAAGGGTTTCTCCTATGGCTTCGTGCGAAAAACCGAAACTAAGCGGATTTTTTCGTAGCTCGTTTTTTGAAAAGGAAGCCCATAGCAGCTCCGAGAACAATCAAACTTGCTGAGATTTCAAAGATATTGGACTTCACTGCCTTTACTAGGTAGGCTGAAAATCCAGTCTCTGTATAGAAATCCTTTACCTTTACTATGTAGGTTGGATTTGTCACTTGGGTATACCAATCTTTGTGTTGGACACCGAAAGACTCCGCCCAAGTATTGAAGTAGGCATAGCCAGTAGAAGAAGCTTTTCGGATATCAGAACCAGCCGTTGGGTGGTTGAAGACACCAGGAACGATAATGGCCCAAGGGAAGCCTTTGGAGTCTATATAAACATCTTTACCACTGCCATCAAACACAAAGCCTGGGCGGTAGATTTGTCGGTATACGCCATTTGTTTTTTGGTTGAAGGCTAAGAAGTAATTGAGGTGTCCCCCAACAGTATTCTTTGCAGTATTTAAATCAACAGCTTGGTCGAAAGTGATCGTAATATTTGCCGTCACTCCTCTCACAAAATCGTTTGCTGTGAAGCTTGCATTGGGTGCTGGAGAGTTTTGCTTTCCGAACAAAGTTTTGTCTGAGCTAGGTAAAATCAAAATACCTGTTTTGAGGGCTTGAGCACTCAAGTTCCCACCCGTACAGTCTCCCGAGGCGCCTGACACGTATTTTGTTGCGCCAGCACATCCAGACCAAGGGTTACCAGATCCATCTACATAGGAGATTTGGACAGTAGCTGCAGAGTTTACATCCAACTTCAATCGAAGTTCGTGGTTATAACCTGCTCCTTTTCCTACGTGTGTGAATATCCCTCGGATCTCTTTCACTTTATTGTCTGGAGTTTTGTCCATTTCAGTGCTAAATACAGTGGTGTGGTCGTTAAGATCCGCATCCCCAGCATTTGGGAATAAATCTTCGAAGGCAATTGTGTATCTTCCCGAACGTGCGGTAGAAGATAGATTTGGGTCTTCCGGAAATTCATCGTAAAGGTTGGCAACACCATCACAATCTGTGTCCACTGCCGCAACACAGCCGTTCACTGGTTGGAACTGGTCGGCAACTAAATTGACTGTTGGTGAAACGATGACGGTTCCATTGTTATTGGACAATTGGATAGGAGCCGAACCTGTAATTTCCTCTACTTGGCCTGTGCTTGGGTTCACTCCAACGACACTGATGGCAACCTCTACAACAGTCGGCGGAACCGAAATATTGATCGTAGCAGAACCATTGGCATCGGTATTTCCTTGGCCAAGAACATTGGTTTCTCCAGTAGAATTTTCTGAGATCGTGACAGGTGCGTTTGCGATCGGGCCCGCTTCGTTTTGCAAATTAACTGTGATGGGCACGGTAACATTTGTTTCAAAGTTAAAGCCACCATTGGCTGTTGTCTGGTTCACAACGGTAGTGGTTGTGGTAGAGGTAACGGTAGTAGGGCTGGTCTCCGTTGTGCTGCCTGTGCCTCCCGTGGAACTACCACTTGAGCTGCCAGAGCTAGTGCCTGTAGTCGCAGTGGCATCTAATCCTACTACCGAAAAGGTGTTCGAGTCTGCCGAAGTTGGCGCCTGTGTGCTAGAAGAATTGCTATCTCCGCCTAACAAACCTGGAGGGAGAAGAAGTAATCCTTTTTTCTTGTTGGAACAAGCCAAAAAGAGAAAGGGAATCACGAGTATGATGAGCGTCTTTTTCATATAAATGGTTCCTACCTAGTAAATATTACGACAAAAATTGGATTTTGACAAGCCTCTCTCCAAAAAAATGAGGGATTTTCATAGGAAATCCTAGCATTTGTACGGTACTAAGCCTATTTTTTTTTCTCATTTAGGAACTATGTCCCGAAAAGAGAACAGTTACCCAAACTCATCAGAGGGCCAAAGGCCTTCTGGGAGAAGGGCAGATGTTTTGATTTTGGCATTGGCTCCTGCAATGTATAGGTAAAAAGAGTAGGTTTCGTCGAAAATCCTTTCGTATACCCCGAGATGGGTCTCTTCGTAGGCATCCAAAACTTCCCAGTCTGAGTCAGGCAGAAGGTGGATCTCTCCCCAAACCGAGCTCCCCCATTTGGGAAGAAGGATCGGATATCTCTCATACTCATACATTTCATAGCCAAAAATCCTCACATTCTTTCGCAGGACAAAAGCCTTTGGCAAAGCTGATCGGATCCGAACAGCATCCTTTAAGCTTCCATAGACGAAAAGATTCCCAATCATCTATCAAGATTTCTTCGCTATATGTGCTACGGCGTTCCCAAAGACAAAATTTCGGTAGCGAACTTCCTTAAACCCCATACCGACAAGAATTTTGAGAAGGGTATCTTGGTCAGGGTAGGTCGTGGAAGAATGAGGTAGATAATCAAACATTTCATGTTGGGAACCAAAGATTAAGTAGCCAAAGATAGGAACGATTTTGAAAAAATAAAAGTCTGCAAAGAACTTCAAGAATTTTGGCTTTACCTTACCTACATCCAAATTTATGAAAACGCCATCTGGCTTTAGAATGCGGTGTATTTCTTTTAAGCACTTATGTAGGTCTGAGACATTTCGTAAACCAAAACCCATACTGACAAAGTCGACAGAACCATCAGAAAAATCTTTCAAGTTCATTGCATCACCTACGATGAGTTTTACGGTATCATCTTCGTTTAATTTATGCTTGGCGTACGAGAGCATATTTTCGGAAAAATCCAATCCTATTATTTGAACTGTCTTTGGGAATGTCTCACGGAGCCTTTTTGTAATGTCACCAGTCCCACAGCATAAGTCCAGACCCACTGTCGGCTTTTCTGTGTTGGTTTTGATTTGATCGACGAGCCAATTTTTCCAATTTCGGTGTAAGAAAAAACTATTCCAATCATTGAATCTGTCATAGGCTTTTGCAATGTCATCAAAATTGGATTTTACATATTCAGGTTTCTTTTCAGGGCTGGGTAATTGATACTGGCTCATAGTAGGCTTTTCTTCCATGAATGGGACAATTTCGCAGGGTGCAAATTTCATTTTAGTTGTATTGGGAATATTTTCTATCTTGGGTTTGGGAACTTTTCTCTACCTCATCAAAGAAATGCAAAAAGCAAAATCCAATCTCAAGAGAGCGACAGGAGTTTCCAGCCAAAGGGAAGAGGAAGACTTTGATCTTGAAGTTGCCAATATTGAGATGGCACTCGATTGGTTTCCTTCCTTTGCTTCGATTGCAATGCTACTTGGGCTTTTGGGAACGGTACTTGGAATTTATACCTCATTTTCGGAGATGCAAGCAGCTGGTAAGGCGACTATGGATGTACTCGCTGGTGGTATCAAAGATGCCTTATTGACGACAATCGTAGGTTTACTGGTTGCGATCCCATTCCAGATCTACTCACAAATATTAGAATCCCTTTTCTTTAAACTAAAGGAATCTCATATCAGGAGCAAAAAGAGCTGATATGAGCTCTCTTCGTAGAAAGAGAAGGTCCAATTTGGATCTAAGCAGTCTTTTAGATATACTTTTTATATTGCTAATTTTTCTGATGCTATCGGTTCGTTTTACCGATTTGCACTCGTTTATAGAATTGGATTTGCCATCTGTCGAATCACAGAGTTTAGGCGACCAAAAATCCAGAATCTTAATTAGTATCAAAAATAATGAAACTTTTTTTTTGAATCAAACTGAACTAGAGAAAGATCTATTCTATAAAGAATTGAATCTTAAAATCAGTGCAGATAATAAAATGATGGTAGTGCTCGAATTAGAAAAAAAAGTCCCGTTCTATCTTTTTCTAGAGGTATCGGAGTTTTTGAAAAAGAGAGGGGTTAACCAAGTCCAGATACTCACAAAGAACCCTTAAGCATTTAGATAGATTGGATCAAGGAAATGAAAAATTTAAACTTTTTTTCCGCTATCTTTTGGTTCAGTAATTCAATCGCATCTGATCTTTCTGGAAGGTTACGTAACAGTTCTTTTAATCGAGTGAAATCTTGGAAACGAATGGATTTTAAGATTTCCTTCTGAATGTTCTCTTCGGTTTCCTTCAGAAATGTTTGTACGAGAAGTATCTCTTCTTGAAGGGATTCTTCATCTGTTCGTAGATGATCTGTACTGATTCTCTGGATGACAGGGCTTTTGATGATAGGATTTGTTTCTTGGTTGGAGATTTTTAGTGGGATTTGGAATTCAAACTGGGAACCAAAAGAAACTTCGCTTTGCACAGAAATCGTACCTCCTAAAAATTCAACTAACTGATGTGATATGGATAGTCCTAAGCCAGTTCCTTTTTGGTAAGAGGAGCTATTTTCCCCTTGGTGGAAGGCCTCAAAAATACGTTCTAACTGGTCTTTTGCGATGCCTTGGCCAGTATCTTTGACTCGAAAGACAATGACTTCAAAACTCGATTGGTCCTTTGCCTTGGAAGGGATAATATCAATATCAACTGTTACCTCCCCTCGGTTTGTAAATTTTAAGGCATTGCCAAGTAGATTGATCAATATTTGCAGGATTTTTTGTTCATCACCAATGTATATTCTATCGTAATCTATCTTTCTTTGGACCAGAGAGAAACGGATTTTCTTTTCAACGAACTGGTAGGCAAACAACGAGAAGAGATTTTCCCAAATTTTTCCCAGAGTGAACAAATCTGAAGATTCTGTCATTTTACCTGCCTCAATTTTGGAGAGGTCCAAAAGATCATTGATCAGACTGAGAAGGTGTAGACCATTTTTGTACATAGATTCCACATATCCGCGCAAATGGTTAGGAAGACCTGGGTCTTTTTCTAGAATTTGAGAGAAACCAATCACTGCATGTAAAGGTGTTCGAAGTTCATGGGTAATCTTAGAAAAGAAAATAGATTTTGATTGGTTTGCGTTCTTTGCCTGTTTTGCGGCAGTCTTAAGTTTTTCTTCGGCTAAAATTCTATTTGTGATATCATTACCAATGGATAAAATCTCTATCGGGTTACCATTTTTGTCTCTAAAGACTCGATTTGACCAAGTAATAGTTTTTTTTGTACCATCTTTGAGGTACACTTCGTATTCTTGTCGCACGAATTGATCTGGTAAATTGAGAATATTCAGCAAAAAGAGTTTTAGTCTTTCTGCTCTTTCTTCTGGTACCAAAAATAAGAATTTTAAGATATGTTTACCTATTGCATCCTTTGACGGTATAGAAAAAAAATCCTCAGCATATGGATTGATGGAGATAACGGAAAAATCAGGCTTCCATCTGATGATAATAGAGTTTGCAGTTTCATAAATATCTTGGTCGATTTTTTTGGAAAAGACGGAAGAGGATTTCTGAAGGAAAAAGAATAAAATGGATATAGACACACCAAAAACAAAAGATACCAAAAGCAAAAGAAAAATAATGGACCAGGTAATCGGCATTAGTTGATCTCCAGAAGAAGCATAGTCATATCATCTGCGATCATACCATTTGCATATTCTAGAACTTCGGATTGTACATTTTTTAGAAAGGATTCACCTCCAAGTTCCAAATATTTTTTTACTATGCCTTCAAATGCGGATTCACCCATATAATGGTCTTCTTTGTTCGGAACTTCAAACATGCCGTCACTGAACAAAAATAGCTTATCCCCACTTTCAAGGATCATTTCTTCATTTTCAATTTGCAATTGAGGGAACATCATCAAACAAAATCCTTTTGTTCCAAGCTTAAGGATTTGGTCTCTGCGGATTAAAAAAATCGGATGGTGGCCCGCCATTGAGTAAGATATCAATTTGTTTTCTGGATTGTACCTCAAATAGACTCCACTAATGAAATGACTGGAAATCATAGGTCCAAGTGTATTGTGTATCCAAGTCATACATTCACTCGGACTCATGAAAGATTTATTCATCGTCTTGAAAGTTATGATGGCCATGAGCGATACCATAGCCGCCGCAATTCCATGGCCCGTGACATCACCAAAAAGAATATCCAGATCACCGTTTACTAACAAGTCATATGTGATCAGGTCACCTCCAATCTTATCCATAGGAGTATAGGAGGAATAGATTTGATAGGCAGGTGAAGGTGGGAAGTGGTAACTGACCAAGTTTTGTTGGTTTGCTTTTGCCAGGTCTAGGTCATTGTTGATCGCTTGGATCAACCTATTCTTTTCTTTTTCTAGGTCTCGGATCCTCAGTTGGTTGCGGATTCGTGCAAGTACTTCTTCTTCTTGGAATGGCTTGGAAATATAATCGACTGCACCTGCATTCAATCCTCTTACTATATCCGATGTTTCGTTTAAGGCTGAAAGAAAGATGATCGGTGTATCCTTCTTTTGGTTATGATTTAAGATTTGTTTGGCTGCCTCTAGGCCACTTATCCCTGGCAAAAGAATGTCTAAGAGGATCAGATCAAAATCCAATGCCTCTAAAAGCTCAAGGGCATATTCGCCGTCATAAGCGACAGCAATTTCATATCCTGCAGATAGAAGAATGTGTGTGATGATTTCAATATTGGTTTCATTGTCATCTACCACTAAGATTTTTGCAGAAATAGTACCCACTCGCATAAAACTTATCTTGGCGGATTGCTTTGGCAACTTAAAATTGGAAAGAGAATCCACAGATGACTTCAAGCCGTAAAATCATACATATTGATATGGATGCTTTTTACGCATCAGTAGAACAAAGGGATAGACCTGAATGGAAAGGAAAACCAGTCGTTGTAGGTGGATCTCCACATAGCAGAGGAGTTGTTTGTGCTGCGAGCTATGAAGCAAGGACCTTTGGCATACGATCGGCTATGCCTTGTTACCGAGCCTACCAATTATGCCCAACCGCAATTTTTACCGCGCCACGTTTCGATGTTTATAAACAAATCTCAAAAGAGATTAGGGAAATATTCTTTGAATATACAGATTTGGTGGAGCCTCTATCTTTAGATGAAGCCTATCTAGATGTCACCACCAACAAACGCCACATTCCTCATGCTAGTACCATAGCAAAAGAAATCCGAAGGAAGGTGTTCGAAAAAACTTCACTCACTTGTTCAGCCGGAGTGGCTTCTACAAAATTTCTGGCAAAGATGGCCTCAGAAAAAAATAAACCGAACGGCCTCTGTGTGATTCTACCAGAAGAAACAGAATCCTTTCTCTCTGATCTGAGTTTATCACAATTTCATGGGATAGGGCAGAAGACGGCTTTGCGACTCAAAGAATTGGGTTATGAGCGAGGAAGAGATCTTTTGAATGTGAAGGAAGAAGAACTCATTAAATTATTCGGAAAAATGGGAAAATCTTTTTTTCAAATGATGCGAGGGATTGATGACAGACCCGTTGTTCCTTACCGTGAGGCAAAATCAATCGGTGTTGAGACTACTTTTTTACGAGACAGTTCTGATCTGCCATTTCTTTTATCTCAATTGAATGCACTTTCGGAAGAGCTGGCTTTGCGCATGGAAAAAAAGCAAAGGCAAGGGAAAACAATTACTATCAAAGTCAAATATTCTGATTTTATGGTCCGTTCCAAAAGCCAAAGTTTCTCAAACTTTTTGTACTTGGCACATGACCTCTTTGAACAATCCTCTATTTTATTTACAAATCTTTGGAATGAGGACTCGGAACATTTACAAAAAATCAGATTACTGGGGATTTCCATTTCCAATTTAAACTCTAAGCCCAAAAACGAGGATGGGCAGTTAGAATTATTTTCTGTATGAAGGATTCATTATGTTAGAAGAAGAACCATTAGAAACCTTAGGTCCTCTAGAGGTCATCCGTGTGCAAGGTGACCCAGATGCCCCCACTATCGTTATCTTCCACGGATATGGAGCCAGTGCTTATGATCTGTATCCGATCCATGAAGTCTTAACAACAGAGCAGAATTTCAATTGGGTTTTTGCAAACGGGCATCTCAAAGTACCCATTATGCCGGGTTATAATGGAAGAGCTTGGTTTCCTATCGATATGGCTGCCTTAGAAGAAGCTATGCGCACAAAAAATTTTCGTAATTTTGCGGATAGAGACCCAGAAGGTATGTCAGTGGCAAGAGATGCTGCTCTACTCATGTTGCATACATTAGGCGTTCCGTTTGACCAAATTATTTTAGGTGGCTTTTCTCAAGGTGCCATGTTAGCAACGGACCTCAGTCTACGTTCTGAGACTAGTCCCAAAGGACTGATGGTGCTTTCAGGAGCCCTGGTAAATGAATCCCTTTGGAAGACACTGGCACCCAAAAAACAAAATCTAAGGTTTTTGCAATCTCATGGAGAGTATGACCAAGTCCTTGGTTATGCGAGCGCAAAACAATTGGAGAGACTCTTCAGAGAAAGTGGACTACTAGGAGAGTTCGTAGGATTTCCTGGTGGCCACGAAATCCCGCAAGTTGTCATCCAAGCCATGAGTCGGTATCTCAATAGTCTTTCTTGATCATTCGAAAGTATCGTGCTTTCCTAAAAAGATCAGACGGTACCTAGGCCAAAAAGTCAATAGGATGTACATTTCTATGCAACTACTTAGGATGAGGATGGGCAGAATCACATACCCGAAACCTACCAAGTAAGGATCTAAAAAATCAATCTCGGTAGAAGAGTAGCATAACAAGTAGTATGCTAATATGACAAAGTTAAGTGCTGTCCCTAATTTGGGGATGAACTTCGGTTTTACCTGAAAGCTAATTTTCTTCCATAAAACTAAGACGGGTACGACGGAAAGTTGCGATAGATCCCGTAGGCAGATGAGGATTACATAGTAGAAAGGTACAAGCCCTTTCCCAGTCAAATATAGAAAAAATCCAAGAACTACAAGTTTATCGGCAATGGGATCTAAAATAGAACCAAAGGTAGATATCAGATTCCACTTACGTGCAATCCAACCATCCAATGCGTCTGTCAAAAGAATAAAGAAGAGTAGGGGAAAAGCAAAAGACCAGCTCCGTGCCTCAAAAAAATACAAAGTGAGTGGAATGAACAAAATCCTCAGCAGAGTCAATAGATTTGGGGGAGAAAAGATTGTTTGCAAAATCACGGAGTATGTGGTCATATGAATCTCAATGAGAGTTCTATTCTTCGTATTTGTCTATCTACTTTGTATCCAAACCGCTCAAGCAAAGGATTTTGACCAGAGCCACAAAATCTGGGATACTCTTCTCAAAAAGTATGTTACATCGGAAGGTTTGGTTGCTTACAAAGAATTCCAGAAAGACAATGTACTTTTGGAACAATATCTGGGTTCATTGTCTCAGGTAAGTGAAGAAGAGTACAAATCGTTCACCAAATCTGAAAAATTGGCTTTTTTGATCAATGCATACAATGCTTTTACCATAAGACTCATTTTAGACCACTACCCTGTAAAGAGTATCTCGGATATCGGTGGCCCTCTCCCTTTGCTTAACTTAGCGAGAGGAGCACCATGGAAAAAAAATTTTTTTAGTTTGTTGGGTGAAACTAGGAATTTGGATTGGATAGAACACCAAAAGTTAAGAAAAGATTTTTCTGAGCCAAGAATTCACTTTGCAATCGTCTGTGCCTCGCTAGGTTGCCCCCTTTTAAAAGGGGAGGCATATACTGGCAAACAGATGGAAATACAATTAAAAACAGCAAAACTTTCTTTTCTGCGTGATCCAAAAAAAAATTCTTATGACAGTAAGAAAAATATTCTCTACCTTAGCAAAATTTTCGACTGGTTTAAAGAAGATTTCACAAAACAATCAACCCTCATTGAGTTTATCCAAGAAGGTTTTGAGGAAAAGATCAAAATTGATGCCTTGGTCGAATTCAATGAATATAGCTGGAAACTGAACGAGAAAAAATAATCAGTCGTTTTGGATAGTCAACTCATAAGTGATGGTGGCAGTTTTTTCTAAAGTTTTAGCTACCGAACAATACTTTTCAAGACTTAAGTTGATTGCATTCTTTGCTTGTTCTTCTGTAACCTCACCAAACATTTTGAACTTTATATGGATTTCTTTAAATAAAGAAGCCTGGCCTACCTTTTCCCTAGAAGCATCGATTTCCACTTGGTAATCCTTGAGATCTACTTTTTGTTTTCCTAAAATCATCAACACATCAATGCTTGTGCAACCAGCAAGTCCCATAATGAGAAGCTCCATCGGCCTTGTCCCTGCATTTCTCCCACCTATTTCTGGAGATGCATCCAATAGAATTGAATTTCCAGTTTCATTTGTTGCCTCGAGGACAAATGGTTTCTCTTTTCTTTCTAATCTTATCTTCATACTCTTACGTACCTTTTTTATTTATGTGTTCTTGTAAATACTCCATCCCAATTGTTTCCTGGAGGATTTTCTAAGTATTCTTTGCAACGCCCGATGAGTTGGATGCTAGCAATGTCTTTTCTATTTGCATCTATCATTGCCTTTTCTAATCTTTTGATTGCTTCATCAAAGTATTGGTTGATGTAAGAAAAAAGTGCTTCCTCGTATTGGTGTACAAATTGTCTCTCTTGTTCGCTCTCTTCTCCCAATGGGCAAATGATTTCATACAACACGACTGTATTTGCCTTACCCTTTACACGTACCAAATCAAGCTTTCTTGTAAAAATTCTATCGTTTACAATTTGGTAAACACTTTCGGATGCGAGAATCTTGACTCCATAATCTTTTGCTGCAGCCTCTAGTCGAGCTGCAAGATTTACAGTATCCCCCATCATTGTATAGGCGGAGATAGCATCCGTTCCCATAAAACCTACTTTACTCAATCCTGTGTTAAGGCCAATCCGAAAGCTCATCTGATAGACTTCCGGTATGTATAGATTTTTTGCTTTCCAATGGGCTTTGAGTTCTTCCATTTTCTTCTGCATTGCCAAACTTGCGAGGACGGCTTTTGTGCAATGATCTTCTACATCTACAGGCGCATTGAAGATGCCAACGATTGCATCTCCAATGTATTTGTCCAAAACTCCATCATATTCCTTTAGAATGGCTGTCATTGCAGATAAATATTCATTCAATAAATTTGCTAGTTCATATGCTTTTAATTTTTCAGAGATAAAAGAGAAACCCGCAATATCCGAAAAAAAGGCGGTGATATTTTTTTCACTTCCGCGTTTTAAAGCAGATAGATCTTTCATTGCCTCCCCCACAACTACAGGATCGATCATGCTTCCCAAGATACCTCTCATTTTTTCGCGATCCCGCAGGCCTGAAACCATCTCATTGAGAGCAACTGTTAGGTTACCAAATTCATCATTGCCACCATGGGTAAAGATAACATTTAGGTTTCCTTTCCCGACATCTTCCGCACTTTTGATGATACGTTTGATTTTTTGTACGACAACTCCAGAGATAAAAATTGCCAAGAGAACGGCAAATAAACAAATACTAACAGCTGTGAGAACGACTTGGTTTCTATTGCTCTTAATTGCATGAATACCATCTGTTCGGTCTACAAGAGTTCTGATGATCCCAGAAATATTTTCTTTGAGTATGACAGGTCCTAAAGAGTTGCTGTCGCTCCCGTATAAATGTAGACTATCGATCTTCCACATGATTTCTTCCGCTTCACTTCTTGAATGAGCAATAGAACTATCAGGAAATAATTTTTTTAATTCTGGTTTGGGTGTTTCGGACTTTGCTTCTTTGATCCAATTGCGAATGGCTTGCCATCGATATCGGATTTTATCTCTTTCTTCATCATTGGCATAGTAGGATTCATAATCGGTCTGTTCTGCCTTAAATTTGAGCGTTACCCAATCCTCTAATGTAGAATCTCGTAAACTTCTTAAAAATTCAAAGTTTTCGAGATTGGCCTCAGAAATATTGGATTCCAAGGCAATTAGATCAAAATTCTGGTTTCGCTTTTGAATCAATTCATCATAATTCTGGTAGAGCTGATTAAAGGCTCTGTCTTGAAAAGGAGGAATAGGTGGTTTTGCTTTTTTTAGGCTTTGTATCCGATTTCGGATTTGCGGGATGAGAGTTTTGATTTTTTCCGTAATCTCTTCATCTTCCTTTCGAAGACTTGCAAATTTTGAAAGTTTGAATTTGTTTTTGATCAGATTTTCTGCTCTTTTGGTAGAAGCAGGATTTCGAAACAAGGGTGCATGTAAGGCTTGTATCTCTCTAGACTTCCATTCGAATCCTATACTCGCATCCTCTTCCCACTCGCCGAGTGATTTCAATATCTTTCGCGAAGAAGTCTCTAGGTGTTTGTCAAGTTTTGGATCATGTTTCCAGAGGGAAAGTTGTGCTTCTGGATCAAGGATCCTTGTATCAAAGGAAACCTCCCAAACGGAATCCGAACTACCTTTCAAAAGGGGAAAGATTTGGATCCTAAATAGTCTTGTATCTAAACCAAGTTCTTCTAGTTTTCTTTTTTTATTGGCGGCAAAAATTTGAGAGATTTTTAAATCTAATTTTGATTTGGCGAACCTGGCTTGTTTTTGGAATTGTCGAGCAGTTTCGTCCAATTTCAAAATTTGTGTTGGATTGAGTTTGTCTTTGGTTTGGTCTTTTTTTTGCAGTGTTTGGATACTGGCAGATTCGGATGAAACATACTGCTTTGCTAAATTCTGGAGTTCTAACCATTGGCTTTCAGCTAAGGGGTGTTTGCCTGCTTTGTTGATTTGCTCTCTGGTTTTTTGTTCCAAATAACGCACCTCACCTTCAGTGAGATATGAAGAAAAAAATGTTTCTTCTTGTTTGGTAACCTTTTCTTTTCCTAAGACACCGAACAATTTGGTCTTAAATCCAAACAAAGATACAGTCTTTTCTTCAATCACCTCACTTTTTGTTCGGTATTTTTTTAGTTCTTCTCTTTGTTTGTTGATGCGATTTCTGAATTCTTCAATGCGAATCAAGTTTTGGGAAATCCCTTCTATTTCCAATACCAAACCAGCGATAAAATTTCGGGAGATACTTGCCTGTTTTTCATAACTTTCGGTTAGGATTTCTGTTTGTTGGCGAACAGTTAAAAAGGAGAGTAAAATAATGGTTAGGGCAATCAATGAGCCAGTAAACCAAGCTAATTTTGCTCGGATTCCACTGCTTAGAATATTCCAAATCTGTTGGGAAATTCGGACACATTTTTTGATCGATTCCAGAAGAGTGGAGATTGTCATCGGAGATTTTTTTTGATTTGAATAGAATCCAGCTTTTGCGTAAAGTCTTTCCTATCTATTTTTTAAATCTTTGTCAGTCTAGAACTGCTTGTCTTAGATGCTTTCTAATCCGATAAAGACCAGGGAAAGAGTATTTATCACTATATGTCCATCAACCGATTTGATATCATTGCCATTGGCGGAGGTCCGGCAGCGCAAAAGTGTGCCATTCAGGCAACCAAAATGGGAAAGAAGGCGGCGCTCATTGAAAAAGATCCCTATCTGGGCGGCGGCTGCGTACACTATGGAACCATCCCATCCAAAGCGCTTCAGGAGACGAGCCGGTTCTACCGAAATTTGAAGTTATCTTCCATCCATGGCTTACAAACTCCAACACCTAGTATGCTCACCTTACAGGAGTTGATGCATAGAGCGGCAACAGTCATCGAAAAAGAAGAAGATGTGACCCGAGAGCAAATGATCCAAAACCGTGTGACAACGTTTACGGGCTGGGGGAGGATTCTTGACCCAAACCGAGTGGAAGTGACAGATGCCGCTGGTCGGAAAAAAGTCTACGAATCCGATTATATACTCATTGCGACTGGGAGTTCACCTCGTAGGCCAGCCAATGAAAATATCCCTTTTGAAGAGGGTCTCATTTATGATAGTGATGGGCTTTTCAGTATTAAAAATATGCCATCTTCGATGGCCGTCATCGGTGCGGGCATCATCGGATCCGAATACGCAACCATCTTTTCTCATATAGGGATCAAAGTGCATCTCTTTGATTCGCAAGAACGTATCCTTGGATTTTTGGATCTAGAAATTTCAGAATCTATGACCAATTCTATGAAAAAAGCGGGTATAGAAATCCACACTAGTCGCTCCATCCGTTCGTATCAGAAAACACCGGATGGAAAAGCTGTCCAACTAACAACCGATAAGGGTGAAACCTTAACCGTTGACCAAGTTTTAATTTCACGAGGTAGGCTTGGCAATGTAGATAACATTGGACTAGAAACGGTGGGCATAGGAGTCAACGACCGAAAGCAAATTGTGGTCAATGAAAACTACCAAACCTCTGTTCCCTCTATCTATGCCTGCGGTGATGTGATTGGTTTTCCTTCTCTCGCATCCGTCTCTATGTACCAAGGGGCTTATGTCGCAAAACACATCTTTGGTGGAGCGCCGCACCCAGTGGATGCAGAAGAGTTTCCTATCGGTATCTATACTCTGCCAGAAGTTGCAACAATTGGTCCTACAGAAGAGATGCTAAGAGAGAGAGGTGTCGATTACGGAGTGGGAGTGACCAAGTTTGACACGATAACTAGAGCGGAGATCAGTGGAGATACCGATGGTTTGGTCAAAATTTTGTATGACCGTCCTACGCGCAGAGTGTTAGGAGTTCATATCGTTTCTGACAAAGCGACTGAGCTCATTGCCCTTGGACAATGCATCGTGAATCTCAAGGGACCGATTGAGTACTTTACCGAGCATATTTTCAACTACCCAACGATGATCGGAGCCTATAAAAATGCAGCTAACCAAGCTTTACAGAAAGAAAAATAAGGCAAAATTGCAAAAATGATGTGTCTGATTTGTTATGATGGATGGACGGGGAGAGACGTAGTAGATTTTACTTGTCAGAGCAAACCTTCTTGGGAGATACTTGGCTAAGGTGTCAGAGAAGGCTGTTTCGATCGCTCAAATCTATGAACGGAGTCATAAGAGAATTTATGACTTTCTCTATAAATATACTCAAAACGCGGATACTGCAATGGATTTGATGCAAGATAGCTTTTTAAGCTTTCACAAGCACTATGGAAATGCTGGCCTCTCGGAAGAAAAATCCGTGATGGTTCTCTATACCATTGCTCGTAACTTATCCATCAATTACTCGAAAAAGTTTTCCACAACAAGAGAGATTCATTCCGAAGATATCGATTTACATAGCCACAACCCAAAAGTCGAAAAAACAGCTGAACTCAGAGATTTAGAAGAGAGATTGTATAGTTTCTTGGGTGAGCTGAAAGAGGATGAAAGAAGTGCCATTCTCCTAAAAAATGTAGAGGAGTTTCAATTATCCCAAATTGCAGAGATTTTGGATGTGTCGATTTCGACTGCCTCTCGTTTGGTGATCCGTGCCACAGAGAAATTACAAAACATTGCGATTCGAGAAGGATTGGTACCTGACGAATGAACCAAGATCCTAAACTCATCGCAAGACTAGAAGCGGCACTTCGCAAACCAAGCCAAGCCACGCAAACAAGATCTTTCCCCACTTGGGAAGAGGTTCAGAAGCGGGTTGCCAAGTACCCAGACTTTGACCCAAAACAGGGATCGGTTGTCTCCTTTGACCGATCTTGGAAAAAGACCAGTTTTGTCACAGGCGCCTTGCTGGCAGCTGCCACACTCTCCATAGTATTTTTGTTAGGTGATGCAAAAAACCAATCTCATCCAGAAGAACAATCCCTTGCCATGGCAAAGGCACCAGTTTATGTTCCACTCCAGAGTTTGTCTGGTATCCTGGTCCAAGTGAAGGGCAAGGCGAGTCTGAAAGGAGAAGAGACGAGCCTCTTGCCAGCAAACAAGGGAAAACAAGTGAAGTCAGGAGATTTGATTGTTTCAGGTCCTGGTTCTGAAATCGATATTGAGTTCGAGAACCAAACTTGGTTGCGCATTTTTTCCTCTAGCCAAGTAGAGATCCAAGAGTCGGGGAAATCAGACTCAGCATCCAAACAAACAGTCAGGATTCTCCAAGGCAAAGCTTTGTTTCTCATTGGTAAGCTGAAAAAAGATTCTGAGTTCCGTGTAACATCAGGGGATCTGGAAACACAAGTTAGAGGTACAACATTTAGCGTGAGTTATGATGGAAAGTCTGTGCAGAAAGTGGCTCTCCGCGAGGGAAGCGTTTCCATCCAGAGCCCACAAGGCAATGTCAATCTAGAGCCAGGTAAGGAATTCATACGCCAAACGCCTGCTGAAAATGGCCAGATCCAGTCTATTTCAGCTACTTCCGACAAGGAGCTAAAAGCCTTAGAAAGCCAAATCCTCCAAAAAAGAGAAAATGCACTCTTTGACCAATACGCCCGCTTAGAACTAGTACGCTTGGAGGATGGAACGGAATACAGAGGTGTTATCCAAGGACAGACTGAGACCCATCTATTGCTGGAGACTGTGGAAGGTACTATGGAGATCCCGATCAAAAAAATCCTGGAAACAGAAAAAATCAGATAAGCAAAGAAGTTCTTTGACTTTTCCTCTTTTTTTGTTAGAGTTTTCTAACATCT
Organism: Leptospira ryugenii; assembly: GCF_003114855.1. NCBI lineage: Bacteria > Pseudomonadati > Spirochaetota > Leptospiria > Leptospirales > Leptospiraceae > Leptospira > Leptospira ryugenii. The sequence continues at coordinate 244,338 of NZ_BFBB01000009.1, forward strand.
AGGAGAGATTTCCCATTCATGTCAGAGAAGAAGGACTTCAAAAAAAATTATCGCTTCCGTTACATCATAGATAAAGAGTTTCAATTCAAATTCCTACTTCATTTTTCTCTATTGTTTCTCTCAGGTGTTATCGTAACACTCGGTTTTCTATATTGGTTGAACCAAAGCAAATATGATGGTGGAGCAGTCTTTCGGTTGAGACAGGACGCCATGACTGTCTATTACCGAGTCGAGAATGAAGACGCAAAGCCTGGCGAGGAAAAATACCGTTATGTGCCCAGGGATTTTTTCCTACCAGATTATGACCACCAACTGAATATGTATACGATACAATTCAATGCAGTCATTACTCTCTCGGCGCTCTATTTGGCACTCATTACTGTATTTTCCATATTCAAATCTCATAAAATGGCTGGCCCTGTTTTCAGTATCAAACGATCACTCCAGAGGATGGCATCGGGTCAACCGATAGAAAAGATTCGTATCCGTAAAGGAGACGAGTTCCAAGAGTTGGTAGAGGTATTGAACGAGGTGATCCAAAAAAGAATCACCGACCAAGAAATCCGCAAATAAGCTTTATCCTCTATCTAGGCTAACCATTGCAAGGCGGCTTCCATAGAGGGCACAGACTTTAGAGTAACATTTCCTGTGCTAAGTGTTGTGTCTTCGATGGATATGGCAGAGAGTGCTGAATCCGGTACGATGACTGCCATTTTCCTAAGACTCGAGTTACTTGCAATAGGGAACCATTCTTGGTTTACCCATTCTTGGCCTTGTTTGGATACCAAACCGATCTTTCTGGTATCAGCCAGCCATTTGGATACGTTGTGCTGTTTGATAATCTCGAGAGCTTTGTTGAGTATGTTCTGATAAGCGTCATCAGAATAATCTGGTTTCCATACAACCTCAATCATACTTTTCGACTGTACATAATAAATATCACCAATGCTAGAAGTAAAGACTAGGCTGTGTGTTTTGGGATCTCGGTTTGTGGACTGGCTCTTCTCTTCAATATGGATTGTCTTAAAAAGATTCACCATTCCCATAAGTTTATCAATGGTTTCAAAAATATGTGCGAGATTTTCAGAAAGTGTTTCACTATTTTCCGAACTGTTGTACGACAATTGGCTTATGGAAGATACAGACGCCATCACTTCGTTTGTTGCGGTCTTGTGCTCTCCGATTGCATTTTTAATCTCTTCAGATCGTTGTTTAACATAATCCGCTTCTTTTAATAAAACTTCCTTTAATTCCTTTTGAGTTGAGACTGCATTGTGGACTCCCTCAATGTTCTTTGAAATATCTTCGATGGATCCTATGATTTCCTGTATTTCTGATGTGGTCGCATTGATCCTTGTTTTCCCTAAATCCACATCACTTTGGTTTTTTTTCATGAGGGCATCTATGCCTTTCACCGCATTTGCCGTACGTTCTGCAAGTTTAGAAACTTCATCAGCTACGACTGCAAATCCTCTTCCCGCATCTCCAGCCCTTGCAGCTTCAATGGATGCGTTTAAGGCAAGCATGTTGACTTGTTCACTGATCTTTGCAATGATTTCAACAGTCTTTGAAATTTCAGCAGAACTAACAGAGAGATTCTCCATAGCATCAGTCATAGATTGCAAAGATTTTTTACCAGACTCAGCTCGTTCAATGATATTTTGGATAGACTTGAGAGTCCCTTGCACCGAAACAGCTGTTTGGTCAATGGCATTGGCAAGTGAATTGACTTCATCCGATAGGTGAGACATACTTTCCGTATTTTCATTTGCAATATTTGCGATCGAAACAGCAACGCCAGAGATTTCTTCTATCGAAGCCGAGACTTCTTCTGTTGCAGCAGATTGTGATTGCAGATTGGAAGCGAAATCCATTGTGATTTGTTTCATCTCTTTGGATTCTTGTGACAGAGTGTTCGTAGATGTTTTGATGTGTTGTATCAGTTCGCTTTGTGCTTGGATCATTCTTTCAAAGATCTTAAAAAAATCGGAGAGTAGATCTGATTTTTTGTATTCTAATTTGACCTCAAAGTTACCCATCCCAACTTCTCTGAATGCCTTTTCCAGTTTCAAAAAAATACGGGCAATCCATCCGCTGAGCACCAATCCAAAGATCAGACTCATGGGAACAATGAAGAGAAGCAAAAATAGGAGCTGAGAAAGAATTTGCGCTTCCGCAGAACGAAAGAAGTGCATGGTGAGAAGGGAACCTAGTGCACAGAGGATTCCAAAGACGAGGAAGTTTAACAGAAAGTAGAGTCTAAGCTTCTTTTGCATATGATGTTTTGAGTATAACAAAATGACAGCTTACAAGATCGAGAAAAAAATGAGTTTAGATTCACCCAAACTCAATTCTGATCCAAAGTATGCGGATCGTACAGCTTGTACGTTCGTTTTAAAGCAAAGAGTTAGGATTTAAACTAAGATTCTAGGTTTTGAAATAAATTGAGAAACTCATCTGGCAAAGCATACGGTCGTTTTTTCTTAAAATCAAAAAAAAGGGCTAAAAACTCAGCTCTGCAAACCAATTCTCCGTCCGAGATGCGGTACATGCTCTGTACCACTTTGCCCTTAAACTTACTACCGTCTCGGAAATTAGTTTCTATGCGCACCGAGTCTGGGTGGGAGAGAGGTTTGTGGTAGGTGAGATGTGCCTCCAGGATGACTGGACCTATCTGTTCACTCCTCATTTGGGCAATGGAGAAGCCTGCCTTTTCCAATGCCTGCATCCTGGCCTCATCAAAATAACTTTGGTAGATTCCATTGTTGACATGTCCATTGGCGTCCATATGGGACCATAAGACGGTAATTTCGGTGTTGTGAAAGGCTTTGGTTTGGGTGATCATTTCTGCCTCCTGAGTCCAAATAGAGACAGACCGACCTGTCTGTAAAGCAAAAAACAGACAAGTTTGTCTGCTAAATCTTGACGTCCCCGGGGAAAACCTTAGGGTAGGCACATGAAGACAAGTCCGAGGCAAAGGATTTTGCAAGTAGCCAAACAGCGGTTTTATGAGGAGGGTTTCCACCATACCGGCATCAACCAACTCATCAAAGAAGCAGATACCGCAAAGGCCTCTTTCTACGACCATTTCCCTTCCAAGGAAGCCCTTGGCATCCAAGTGGTCCGTTCTTTTGGAAGGGATATTTTGGTTTGGTTTCGGCAGATCCTGCGGAGGTCTCGGGACCCTGAGGGATTTGTGAAGGCCTTTAGTAGAGCTGTCCACATGCAGACGCAGTCTGAGATTTCGTATTACCAAGGTTGCCCGATTGCTGTTTTTTCCTGTCAGTTTCCCATTGGAAAAGAACCTTTTTCTCAGGAATTTCGATCCATCGCAGCGAAATGGGAAAAGACCATCATCGACCAATTGGAAAGATGGAAGGCTTTGGGGAAACTAGCCCCGGGATTGGATACAAGAGCACTTGCTTTGGATATCATCAATATCTATGAAGGTTGTTTGGTGAATTGGCGGATCACTGGAAGCAAAGAGTACATTGATCGCATGGAGAAACTCCTTGGTCAACTTCTCGTTGCTGGGACTTCGGATTTCTAAGATAGAGGTCTACCGCAGAGTGTAATTTGAGCGATGCAGTCTATTACTTCCCATAATGTATATTATGTCATATTAGGAGTTTTACGTTTTTGAGAGTACTCGTACAACGGTAACACAGCCCAGAGCCAGAGAGCTTTTGCTTCTGTGATCCTCTGGGCTGCCAAAAAAAGGTCAGTTCCTTAGCTTTCTAAGTTTTAAGTACAGGTAATGGAAGATGTTGCGATCCGGCAAATTCCCAATGAGTTTAGTGCGCCTATCGTGAATGTCCCCGAACAAAGGGAAATTGTTCCATTTGTTGCCTGTACCGTGTAGGTACCAGAGGATACGTTGGTAAAGGTAGTGGAAGTTACATTTGATGAAACAGTATTGTCTACAAATGTAGCAGTTTTCACTGGGGTCCCAGAACAGTCAGCTGATCTTAACACGTTGACAGTGTATCTTCCAGCGTTGCTCAATGCACCCGTGTTCGCCGATACCGCAACGCTTCCGGATCGCGTCAGTTCCAAAAGTAAATAAGAACATGCCACATCATCTTCACAGCTTGTTTCTTTCTTTTTTTGGCAGACCATCGCTAACAAACTTAGCGAGATTACAATACTAAATTTTAGAATCTTGTTCACAGTAATTTCCTTCAACTTTTATACTTAAAGTTTGTTTTTACAAGTAAAACTTGTTATGCGAGTCTCTTTACCACATATAGTTTGTCAAATGAAATCTAGTTGAATCGTAAGAATTATTCCATCTTTGCTTCCAGGTCCGAAAATTATTTCCGGAAATAAATACTTGAATATCTTATTCTAATCTGTTATGCGGGTTATGCTAATCTTCTTACTCTTGCTTTTTCTTTTCATCAGTTGTGCGACCACAGAAGAGGTGATGAAGGATATTCCTCCACATGGAACAAATGCGATTGTTGATATTAAAATTTATGAATATTCTAGAAGCCCTGGTATACGCATTGGAAGGGGATATTTCTACCCCGAAGACAAAACGAACAATGATCACTTCCGAATCAAAGCTTTGGTTACAAACAAAACTAGCCAGCGTATTGAAATTGCGGAATATCCTGTCACTTTCCAAGGTAAGGCCCTCGGAATTGATCTTGCAAAAATGCATAAGGAGATCCTACCGAATGAGCATTTTAAAAAGGTTTACTATTATCCTTTTCCAAAAAACGCCAAACCTAGAAAATTCTTTTTCAAATTTAAAGATGTCGAGGGAAATGTATTCGAAGTCATGACCTTTTATGACGGTGAGCTTCAGGGGCAAAGGGCATACTGAGAGACCAGATTTAGGCACCTCGCATCCGTTAGAGGAGGCAAATTCAATTTTTAAACGATACCCGCTCTTCGCTACTATCGGTGGTGCGGGCGGGGATTTATCTACAATTTCCTTGAGGGTGTGGTATCCTATTCTTCTTTCGCATATCCTCTGCCGTCATACCATAATCTGGATCAACTTTTACCCAATTTTCATGATTCTCTCTTATTTTCTGGATACGATCTTCATGCCTTTTTATAAAGTCTTTCACAAGCATATTATTGAGAAAATCTTCAAAATCATTTATTGTCCACCAAACCGAATGACATGCGATCATTTTTTCTGTGCTGACTTTTTCTAATAAATCAACAAATTTCTCATCTTGATCTGTGATTCTATAATAGAACAAAATTTCTTCTTTATCACTCCCTGCACCATTGTTTTTTTCAAATATTCTCTTTGAAATAAGTTTCTCTATTATTTCATTTGCTTCGTCTTTAAAGCCAAGAAAAAACAAACACTTTGCTTTTTGAATTTTCTGATCGAAAATCATTTTTTCAAGTCCGACCATTGGAGGGAATACTTCCTCTGGGCTAACTTTTTCTCTTCTGTGTCGCTCCATTTTCTTTTCGGTTTCTTTGATACCAAGTTCAATGTATTCTAATCCTTTGTCATATTGCTTTAACAACTGAAAACAAACACTAATTGATTCATAGTAGACCTGGATTAAGGAATCTTTGTCTCCGATCTTTTCTAGTTTTGCCAAAGAATAGCCGCAGGCTCTTCGGAGTAAAAACTCGTATCGCTCATCAGAACCAAGAACATAATAATAATATTCTAAATCATTTAAATTATCTATCCTAGCGAAATTACTTGGATTTTCCTTGTATTCTCTTTCGAAAATACGCATTAGTCTAGTTACCTCATCCTTACTCGTCGCTGGGTAAAAGACAGCTTCCGTTTGACCAGAAATAAATATTTGTAAAAACAAAGCAATACACAGCATTGGTCTCGTACATGCTTTCATCATCGACCTCCCGTAATTCCGAATTCGACTTGATTGATAGGCTTTGGAGGGTTAGCCCTTAGGTAGTAGCTCTCAATGCGAATCCAACTCCTCTCTTTCGTGCGATTCCACGTAATAACTACTGGATATTCCGAGTTAAACGCTCCCCCATGTGATGTATTAAAAATAAAATCAGGGTTAGCTTTTGGCAATCCTGTTGCACGATCATATATTTCACTCCTGATTTCGTTAAGAATAGTTTCCTGATACAATTTATACTTTTCATTCACGAGAGGATTCCAAGGCTTGTAATTTCCATTCCATTCTTCTGTAGATTCTGATTTCCTTCCATTTATATTCCAACCCGTTGTCTCTGGTGCGAAAAGTTTTGATCCTTCACCCCCTAAATACTCGCCAACAGTTAATTCCTTACCATCAGGAGCCACAAATTGCAAATCCGTTACATCTCGCCAGGATGTACCATCATACACATAGAAGTGTCCATTTACCGCTTTGATTTCCTTGCCATTTAAATCTTTTACATTCGTGATTCCTGAAGTTTGACCAACGTATTCATGGATTTCATGATTATAAGAACCATTCATTTTTGTCTTGTTAAGTTGGGTCCCTTCCCCAGTAACACTAATGATCCTTTCTCCGTCAAGTTTAAGACCTATTTGGACATCGGTTGCAAAAAGTCTGTTCAATTCTGTAATCGGTATGCCATTAGCATCCGCAAGTCTTTGTAATTCTTCCGCGGACTCTATAGGTGACCGAGAGGCAGGACCATTTGGAGGATCAATTGGTTTTTTGGTACCGCCTTTAAAATGAAGAAATAGATAATCGTCCTCTCCCCCACCAAACCAACCACCAACGGTATCTCTCACCCCATTCCATGCATTGGAAATCGCATTCCCGAAGGAATTAACTCCGTCCCTAATCCCCCTTCCCATCTCCCCCCAGGACTCTGATAAATCATTTTTGAAGTTACGCCCAACGATATAGCCAAGTCCATCCCAAACACTGTTTGCGTGGTTCGCGTTGGCTTCTCTTTGTTCAGGCGGAAGCTGTTGCGATGGGTCTATCGGCACCTGTTGCTTGGTTGAATTCTACTAAACTATACGAGCTTGATGCGTTGAAACCTGATTGGCTACCATAGGTTAGGGTTGAGGTTGTGCCTCCTCCACCATATGTTAAGTTATAGCTATTTGATCCGTTTGAGTTTTGCGTATAGCCAATGCCCATATGGGAAGTTCCTGCTCTTAGCCGCAATGATCCCGTCACAGAGCTTGCACCTGTTCTAAGGTTTGTTTCCGCGCTCAGGTTGATGCAAAATAAAGTTAGCCATTTTTCGAAATCGGGCTTCCCTTATTTTATCTTCTAAATCTTTTGAAAAATATTTCCGAATTTAATTTTTTGCCCTCGAGTCGAATTTTATCGAGATATCCAAATCCAATCTCATTTTCTCTATAATAATAACATCCAGATAAATGAATTTCAGCACGTGTTAAAGAGGGGAAAGTTATCTTTAGCTTATTCAACTCATATTGATCTCCAATTTTAAACAAGGCAAATGAAAACTTTTTTGAAAGTAGGATTAACATTTGATCTGTTTGTTCAATTTCATTATATCGTAATGATGTTGAAAATCTTTCCCAGAAAGAACAACTTTCAATTTTTAGATTAATTTGCCCAAAGTTATTATCAAGAAAAGTAATCTCTCCAAAATCGTCAGCATCACCCTCAATCCGAGATGCTGATTGAAATCTATAAAATCCCTTTACAAATTTGCTTTCAATATATGCTATCGCCTTTATATCAGTCTCGTTAATTTCATAACGCTCTACCTTACAAGAATTCAATAAAATGCAACTAAGCCAAAAAAGTAAGATTCTATTCATTGTCTTCATTTTCTATCTGTCCTCATACGCTCTATAAACATTCTATCTCTTTTTGAAGGTTTTATATCTTTTCGTGGAAGATCATCTTTTTTCCATGGAATGATAGTACCAGAGGCTGTAATTCCAATAAAGGCAGACGCCGGCATAAATTTTTCAACCAAATCAACGTTTGGTCCATAGGAAGGATTCGCAGCTTGTTGAAAGTTATTCGTACCACCGAACGGGCCAATACCATAGCTGAGACCTCCATCAAAGTTTACATCAGAAGCACCTAAGCCATTTGCTTGCACAAAGCCAAATGTTAATGTGCTTCCTACTCCATAGCCGAAAGCTGGTTGTATATCAGTTCTATGTGAGATAAAACCATCACTGTCGATAAACTTCGTATACGAGGCTGAGATACCCACCGCACCTACAAAGCTAAAGGTCGCCTGTTCAAAATAGATTTGTCCGGGTTTTAAGTTTGCAGCAATAACCATTTCCCCCAATGTTAGATTATTTCTAGTTCCAATTACGTGAAGTGCACCGTTCTTATCAACAAAGCCTCCTTTGCTTTCGATTTGATATTCTTTATACCATCGCAGAAACATTTTTTCATGGTCATTTAAATTTCCCGATCTTTGCTTTTCAATGATAGTTTTAAGGATTTCTCTATCTGATTCACTTAAGTTTTTAGCATTCAAACCGCTCGATTCACTGTCTAGAGAATTGCCGCTCAAATTCAACTCTTCATTTCTATCACCATTCCATAACCCTGTCGCCCTTCCGATCAAACCACCAAACAAATCCTTCCAAGTATTGTTCTGAGCCGCTTGTTGCGTATTAGGAGCACCTGCATTGTTACTCGGACGTTGTGGATCGGAATATCCCGTAATCTGATTCCATGCGTTGTTCGCGTAATGAGACACATGATTTTGTGGCCTTGCTCCCCAACTGCCGTCATGCTATCACTATCGGCTCGATTTACCACGCTTGGATGAGCTTGTGCCTCTGATGCCTGGGGTCCTGGCCACATCGCAGGTATTATATTAAGGGACAGCCTATTTATTAAGCGATCCCGAAGTCTCTCTACGGAAACGCTCGGTCGATAGGTGGTGAGGGTATTATCGCTTTGCGTGGAACGTTTTGAGAAATTATTTCAAACAAACCACTCTAACCTAATCTTTGCGGTTTCTACATGACCATCGTCGTAAACAAAATCGTAACTCAAGGCTCTATTAATTTTCTACAATAAGGAATTCTCATCAAAGCAATTGCTCCAAGAATTGTAGACAAGATGATCCTATAAAAGCCAGGTTTAAAAAACATAGTTATGTATTTTGGCATCAAGAATGTATAAAAAATCGATAACAAAAGGTACATCCCAAAATTTATTGTAACTATTTTAAGTGTTTGTCTTTTCGTTTTCCAAATTCGATTTAGTGAATAAAATAAAATTACATTTGGTAGATAATAATATATAAATCGCAAGCCTCCCACTCCAGTAACATCCACATAATAAATTTTTTGAGAGTGGTAAAACAGCTTTCCGTATTCAAAAACATCTCTACAATTCAAAATAAAATAATACATGATTGCCTCAGCAATCAAAAGTAAAAAAACAAACCACATATGCTTTAAAAAAGATTTCATAAATTTTATCCTGGCGCCGGCTATGGTGCCGAGTTTGAATTTATTCCGTGCAGAATTTCTATCTTTTTTTTACCTAACTTTACTCGATCTTGGTAATTTCTAAAATCGAATGATTTCTGTCCTCTATACACATTAAAATATTCTTCCATAACAGCTTTCACGTTTTTATTTGCTAAGTCTAGGTTCATCGACGCATTAATGTACTCATATGTTTTATTCATATCTACTCCTGGATTCTTTTTTTGGTAATCATCCATAAAACTTTGTATTTTAGATTGTTCAAATTCGACCAACGCATAGTCCAAATCAACGCCAGTAAGTCCATCGAATTTTATCGTTTTACCTTCCGCATTTACAAACGAGCCAGTCAGTTTACCATTCTCAAGTAATTGTTTAGCGTTTTTTATATTTTGTTCAAATAAGAACTTATTTCCAGCTTTTAAGTAGTCTTCGGTAGCATCTTTCAAAAAAAGTAAGTTCATTTCATCAGCGGCACCTACTCCGTCCATTCCTGTCACAATATCCGCCGCTCCAAACCATTGGATTCCTTTATCTTTGAGTTGAGCGTTAACCCATCCATAATAATCGTTACGTGATTCGATACTGGAATAAGCATCCGTATTCAAATTTTTTGTATTATTTCTTTGTTTAGAATCATCAATTTTTGCCCTTCTATACTCCTTCATTTTATCTAGAACTTTCTCTTTTAATGAATTTATGGTTTCAGCTAAGTCACCACCACCTTATTTTCGGGTAGCATTTCCCTATCATGAACGTAATTTCCTTGAGGTTGATTTTCAGATTCCCTCTCTAAATCTGCTAATTCTTTTTTTAAAGTCTCAAGCTCACTTTTTAGTTCTCTTATTGTTTTCCTTTCTGTGTAAGTCGGTGCACCAATCGATGGCTCGTTTGGATCCCCACCAAACCAACCACCAACGGTATCTCTCACCCCATTCCATGCATTGGAAATCGCATTTCCAATGGAAATAACTCCTTAACTAATCGTTGTCATTCTCTAAATTATTCAATGCGGCTATTAAATAGTCTTCTTTTTCCATTAACAAGGCATCTGCCTTATCGATGGCCTCATGAAAATCTTTCGATGCGTACTCTAAAAATTGTAAGGCATAATTAGGAAAAGGCGAATCGCTGTTTTGTTCAATTTGGTCGATGAAGTATTGTATTTCAAATCGTCTGAGAATACTTTTCACATCATCATTTTGGAATTTTTGTTTAAAAACGTCTAAGAAGTCGAATCTCTTCCGTAAATGAACCAAAATAGAATCGATGACATCATCATATTCTTTGCGGAATTCACCGTCACTTTTAGTTAATTTTTCAAAAGCCTCGTCAAGTTGAGTCGCAATTTCTAAATCGTCTAAGTTAAATAAAATATACGTTAAGGCACAATAAAGCCTAGTATCCTCGTCGTAAAATTCAGGGATTTCTTCATCCTGGTCATCGGTATTCTCGAATTCAAAATTCATAAATAGCACCCTATTCTTTTTTAACAAAATAAATAAGCACTTGTAACTTATACGAGTTTTTTATTGAATCTCAATGTAATTATTTTGGATGGCAGGAATAATAGTCGTTATCTGTAAAAGGTGCATTACTAAAAAAATGAAATGCAGTCACGATCCTCTTCGTTTTGCGATTGACTAGGTAAGCAGTTCGCTTGCTTCTTTGAGTTTTGGATCTTGGCCTAATGCTTGTAAGGCAAGGTGGAGGATCTCTTTTGCTCTGTTTTTCTTTCCAATCTGGAGATAACACTTAACTAAGTTCAGGATATTTGTGGTGTCCTTTGGCTCACGTAACCTTAGTTTTTCTCCAAAGTCGATGGCGAGTTTGTACTCACCTTCCTCTGCATAGATTTGGGAAATTTCTAAAAGATACTCATTTCGATCTGGGTACAGTTCGTGCGTACCTCGGGCCAGTTCAAGTGCACTCGTAAAGTCTTTTCTTACTTTGAGAGCTTGGATCTCTTGCAAGGTTTCTAAATGGATGGATTCCGGGATTGTGTCTTTTTTGCCGAGCCATTTGATCTTTAAGAGTGAGAGATCATCAATGATCATTCCAGACTTACCAACAAGCTCATAAATCTGCTCTAAATCAGCTTTTGAGGCTTCCACGTGGTTCAAAAAAAGAGTTTCATCGTCATTGAAAATATCATATCCTGCATCATCGGTTCCAATGATGAGATCATCCTTTCCATCTGAGCCAATTAGAATGATGTCATCATTTTGCAATGATATCACATTCAAAGAGACACTTAAAGTTGGATCATCATGGCCTAATTTAGGGAGCTCATTTGACCTTCGCACATAATGGGCTGCTCCCGATCTAAACAATACTAGGTCAGGGTGGCTCACATTCATGAAATACAATGTCCCCATTTCTTCGTCTAATAGACCGAAGATGGTAGACATCAACATAGTCCCATCAAAACTTTCGAATGCTTTTTGCATCTCATAGTATGCATTTTTAATCCACCTTTCTGGATACAAATCTGCACCGTAATCTGTTGAGTTTGTCCTTTGGATGATTGACTTGAATATGGTTCCAATGACGAGCACTCCACCTGCTCCCTGAACCGATTTTCCCATTGCATCGCCATTTAGAAACACTGTATACGATTTGCCAGCTAACTTTAAATTATCGGAAATATTGATATCTCCGCCCAATTCATAATCTTTCCCTCTAAACTGGAAGGTCTTTTTTTGCCTTAGAAAGAATTCTACCTCTACTAGTTTGCTATGGGCATGATTGACTCCTAAGGGCTCCACGAGCAATGTATTTAGGAAGTAATCCATATCTTGTTGCTCTTTGAGTGAACTCACTGCGATCAGAGCATCATTTAAGTTTTTGGTTCTTTCTTCTACTTTCTCCTCTAGGTTTGAGAATAGAAGTGAGTTCTCCACACTCATTCCAATCTGTGCAGAAAGTACTTTAAGTACTTCGATCTGGTCTTCTGTAAAGGCAGAGGTTAACAGGTTGTTTTCAAGATAGATGATACCCGTTAGGATGCCGTGGTTAATGATTGGATAACATAGAATAGACTTGGATTGGTGAGACAAGATATATGGGTCATTCACAAAAACACCCTCAGCAAGGGCATTGTTTAAAAGAAGAACGGACTTAGATCGAATCACATAATTGATAAGGTGGATTGGATATTTGTCCGCATCTGTTAAAGGGATACCCTGAGAGGTAAGGATCTCATCTCGGTTGAAATTTCCTATGGCTTCTATCCGGAACCCTTCGGCTCGATTTAATATAAAAAGTCCTGATTCCGCACCTGCGTTTTCCAATAGTATACGCATCATAGTCTCTAAAAGTTTATCTAACTGGATTTCACTTGAGATCGCTTGTGAGGCTTTGATCACACTGATGAGATCAAATTGGTGCGAACTAGTTGAATGAATGGGTGAGATGGAATGTTTGGGATCAATTTTCTGGGAAAGATCCTTGGGCAAATAAGAGGATTGTTTTAAGAATGAATGCTCAGAAACCAACTGGCTTGCTTTGTTCACTGCTCCCCAAGTTTCATAGGCATACTTTGCCTCTTGCAAATGGTACTTTGCATATGGTTCTTCACCTTTCCAGAGCCAATACTTTGCTAACCATTCATTTGCAATGGCTTCTTCAAATAAATATCCGTGGAGTCTAGCAAGTGAGATCGCTTTTTTGAAACGAGCTATGGCTTCTTCTTTTTTCCCTAAAAGCCAACTTTGTAATGCTAAGGAAATGAAATATTTATGTGCATAGTTCTCGCTACATGACTCCGACCATTTTGCCAGTCGTTTGATATTTTTGGCTACTCGTTTGAGTAATGCTTTTTTATCCTTTATGCTACTTTGTTCATGGCATTCAGCTATGATTAAGGTTTGGAAAAATACATGTTCAGGTACAAACATCATACCCAACATGGCCGATTCATAGGGATCAGCTAACCATGAATATTCTAACGCCTTTCTGGCATCTCCAAAGAGAAATTCCAATCTTGATTTTGTGAGATAGAAATCAAATAAAGCATTTGCATTTTTAGATTCTATCCATTCCGGAAGGACTACTCTCTCATCGAAATACGTTCCAATCAGACTGACTTTATCCTCGATAGTGCCAGAAAGATTTTCAATGAACTGTTGGTTGAGCTGGTACAGTTGGTACGCATTGTATTGCTTTAGATTCTGGAATAATTTATCGTACTTTTGAAAACTCTCTTTTATTTCTAAAAGGTTCTGGCGCATCAAAATCTTTTGGAAGTGAAGGTTGTTGATGGCATAGGAAGTATACTGAAGATCTCCAGATTCTCGTCCGCTTGAAATCGATTTTAGAAATTCACTCTCCCCTTCTTTTGCATGTCGTTTCCAAGGAGATATCATATTGGCATAGATAAATCGAATCTTGCATTCAACGGCCTTTGCCTCCTCTTTAAATCGATTGAGAAGCCGTAGTGCCAATTGTCCAAAGGCAAACCCTGCATTGAAATCACCTAGGCCTGATCCTTGTATGATTCCGAACAAACTGTAAGCAAAAGCCGACAATGGGGAATTTCCCTTTCGAATGGATAAATTTACCATCTTTAAAACGATCACAGGGAAAAGAGCTGGTTGCCCAATGAAGGACGGTGCTATCGCAGAATTTAATAGATGTAAGATTAGGTTTGATTTTTTTTCTTCCAAGAGAGGGGCATCATACAAACTTTCAATTTTCCGTTTACCAAATTTAACTTTGAATTTGATGATTTCCGGTAAGGGAGAAATTTCGCTTGGTTTTGCAGGCAATCGTATGCCTAATCTTCCAACCGCTTTTTTCAAAATGGAAAGCGCCTCATCCATTTTATTTTGGCTCACATAGATGCTTGATTTGAGCTCATATACCACACTTTGGTCTTCGGCGGTCTTAGAATTTTCAAGGATGAGATTGAATATCCTTTCCGCTTCTTCAAAGTTTTTGGAAAGATACTCGGCTCGTGCTAAATAAGAATAGATATTGAGGGTACGCTCATAATCGGACTGCCAAGAATTGGGACTGAGACTTCGAATCGCCATCTTTAAAAAATCAGCCGCTGCCTCTGCCGCAAGTGAACTCAAAGCTTTTTTACCAGCTAATAGATTGTAGTCGATGTGCCTTTGGAACTCTTCTTCTGTCCTTAAGTAGGCGATACCTTGGTTGAGCTGATTTACAATTGTGAAAATATAATCATCCAGCTTGTATTGATGGAGAAGACTGATATAGCCATTTGCGATTTGGTAGTGGTAGAGAGACCTTGTCTTTTCTGGAATGAGTGAATAGGTTGCTTCTCGTATTTTATCATGAATAAAGTTAACTTCAAAATCTGTTTGGTTGAGAAATCCTTCATTGGAAAGTTGGATTAGAGTCTCAGTAACAATATCACGAGGTTGGTTATAAATGTGAATAAAAACTTCTGTCCGAAACCAGTTGCCAACACAAGCAGCAAACTTAAGAACTTGTGATAAGTTTTCAGGTAGCTCCTTTACCTTATCCACCATAAAGTCGATTACGTTCTCTGCAATTTGTTCTGCTTTGATTTTGTTTAGGTCTAGTTGCCAAACATTTTGTCTAAACTTTATGAGATCTTTATCATAATAGCCTTGGAAAACAGCATTGATAAAAAAGGGATTTCCCTTTGTTTTGTGGAATAGATCCTCAGCCAACTGACCTGCCGTGTTTGGATCACAACTGAGTGTTTCTTTGACAAGATTGTAAACATCTGGTTTTTCTATCGGAAAGAGAAAGATCTCCTGATGGTTTTTCTGGATCCGTTTCAATCTTTCCAGAGTTTGTGAAAATGCATCTCCTTGGACAACTTCACTACTCCTATAAGCAAGGATCAAAAATAGATGTTGTCTATCAGAATGTAAAAAAATTGTCTCAATAAGTTGTAAACTCGGTAGATCTGCCCACTGTAGGTCATCTAAAAAGATCACGAGAGGATGTTCATTTTTGCAAAGACAATCCAAAAAATTTTGGAAGGCTTCGTGAAATCGATTCTCTGCTTCTTCCGCAGAAAGGGATACCATCTCTGGGATTTCACCTAACAGAGAGGCAAGATCTGGAACCATATCTACCAGTAATTTTGCGTTGTGGCCCAGAGCATTTTGCAGAGACAGCTTCCACCTTTGAATGGAGGCTTCGCCTTCAGTGAGAATTTGTTGAACTAAACTTTGGAATGCCTGGGATATCGCACGGTATGGTATGGAGCGTTTCAAAAGGTCAAATTTGCCCGTGAGGTAATAGCCTCGAGATTCCGTAACTGACTTTCTGATTTCACTTACAAGTGAAGTTTTTCCTATCCCTGACACTCCCGAGACAAATAAAAGTCCTGATGCGCCTTTTGTGATCGATTTAAACATCGATTGGATTGATTGGATCTCTTTTTCCCTTCCATACAATTTTTGTGGTATTTGAAATCTTGATGAAAAGTCTTCTTCCGCAACTTTTAGTTGGAATTTATTGAGCCCATCTAATCCGTATTTCTCGAAGTACACTCTGCACTTTATTAAATCCTTTAAGATTCCTTGGGCACTTTGGTAACGATCATTTGGATCTTTTTCCATTAATTTCAATATGATATTGGAAATGGAACTGGGAATATTAGATATATCTACAGGTGGAATTGGCGTTTTTGCAATATGCGCATGGATCAATTCGAGAGGATCAGGGAAAAAAAACGGAACTTTGCCAGTGAATATCTGATAAAAAGTAATACCGAGAGAATAAAAATCTGTTCTATAGTCTACAGTGCGATTCATCCTCCCTGTTTGTTCAGGAGAAATATAGGCAAGTGTTCCTTCAACTGACTGGTGTAAACTGATGAATGTATTTTGTTTTGTTAATCGGCTTGCACTACCAAAATCTATGATTTGTAGATCGCCAGTTTCCTCATTTAAAATGATATTGTGGATTTTGATATCTCGGTGCATCAACTCTGCATCATGAATTGTTTGTAGTCCTTCTACTGCTTTGATAAAGAGTTCGATCTTTTGGCTAAGGGAATATTGTAAAACGGAGGTTTTATATAATGCCTTGCCTCCTATATCTGCAAATATGATGCCCAGAGTGTTTTCAATCTTTTCTAAAGAGATGGCTTTGACGATACGATGCGAAGCAAGTGATTGGAGGATATGGTATTCCGAAGCAAAATCGTTGAGCTCTTTCTGGGAAGGGTATTCCTTATTTAGAATTTTAAGGATTACGGGTAGAGAATTTTTGATCCCTCTATATATCGTATGGCGATCACTTCGATGGATCAACTCTAAATGTTCACATCCGCCCAGTGAAAGCATCGCCCCTCCCTATCTCATCTCAATCATTGGATTGAATTTCATTTCTGCAAACAAAATTGAAATTTGTTTACCACTTTCCTGCCGAAAATCCGCCATCAACAGGTATACATGCTCCTGTCAGAAAGGATGCTTTGTCGGAAGCGATCCATAAGATGGTCTCGGCAATCTCTTCGGCTGTTCCCATACGTTTCATAGCTGTCAGACTTAATTTTTTGGCCGTCCGTTCCGGATTTGCCTTTAATTTTTCCAGGTCATTCATTCCGCCTAGGATAGGACCCGGGGCAATGGCGTTGATTCTGATACCTGATTCTGCATAATCTATCGAGGCAGATTCAGTCAATGCAATGACCGCAGATTTACTTGCACAATAGGCGCCTTGTTTAGGAAGTGAAACTAGACCAGCAACGGAACTATTGTTTATGATCACTCCCTTACCTTTAAGAAGCATCGATTCAATTTCATATTTCATGGAATAAAAAAGACCAGTTAAGTTAACATCAATTATATGCTTCCATTCCTCGGCAGTAAATTCTGCTAAAGGGAGATGAGATTTGGATGTAATGCCAGCATTGTTGAAAGCAATATCTAGCTTTCCATGTGTTTCAATGATTGTGTTCACGACTTCTTTTACTTGGATTTCATTCGTAACATCACAGGGAAGATAATGTAGTCTATGCTTTGGATCAATGATTTCGCCCAGAGCATGTTTGCCTTTTTCTTTGTCTCTACCCGTAATAAAAACAATGGCCCCTGCACGTAAAAAATGCTGTGCAACAACCAATCCCATACCTTGCGTACCACCTGTAACCAATACTGTTTTGTCCTTAAAACTTTCCACTTGACTCTCCTATCTCAATAATTCCAAAAAGTTTCCTCGTCTATGCACTTTAGCTTTGTGTCAAAAAAAGCTTCATTGATTTCTACCAATGACGATATGATGATTTTGATTCCTAAAAGTTTCATCTGTGCTGTTTGGTGGCTGTAGTGGTAAGGAAGAGAAATTCCAATAAAGGGTATGCCATACTGTTTGCAGGTTTCACCAACCAATGCGGCTTCATCAATAAATAAAGCCTCTTTTGGCTGTAAGCCAAATCGATCAAAGGCTAGCTCCTTTACACCGGGTCTAAACTCTTTTGTTTGGATGTAATCTGAATCACCAAGAAAAGACGATAAGGAGCCAATGTGTTTTGAGAAGTATTCTTTTGGTGCACCTCCATAGCAAATACACTGAATTCCCTTGTTTTGTAACAAAGAAAGAAACTCCAAAACTCCTGGATTTACTTTTGGAGTGTAACTTTTTTCAAATTCTTCTCTTTCTTTGTAGTAATAAGCAATGATTTCATCCACACTCTCCTTTAGTCTAAGTGTATCCTTTATAAATTTGGCGGCATGGACTTGGGAGCGCGCAAAAACGTTGTATTCAATTTCAGATGTATACTTTCCCCCTAGCTTAGTGACTACTGCATGGGTAATGGGGGTCAGAATGTTTTCTAATATGACTCCGTCAAAGTGAAGGAAGGCATACCGAACTGAGTGTACATCTTGGGACTTCAATATATATCACGTTCCTCTATCAAACGACCAAACCGTCCGATTGCCTCTTTTAGATTTTCTCTATCTACTTCTGTCATTTCTGTGATCGAAAAACCTGCAAGGAAGGTGTCTTCCTCTTCACCTTCCGCTCGAGTCCAAGTATTTTTACAAAAACCATGCACAAAGCCTGCGATATCAAAGTGCATAAAGAATTCTAGAGATTGGTTTTCCATACACTCTTTGGGAGGCAATGTTCCGCCCGATTTGACAAGGAAACCGCCCATGGAAAAATTTTCTATATGGCAGACCCATTTTTTTATCTGTCCATTTTCTCTGTAACGGATAGAGATATTATTTTTGAATTTTTCACTCGGACGAAAGCGTGGGTCTATTTCATAGACAGCCTCTTGTCCTGACTTTAAACGTTTGTATAACTTAAGAGGTAAAATCGTAGCAACAGTTGAAACTCGGCTAATTTCAATATTCTCTTGGTAGACAGTTATTTCCATATCTACATAATTCCAACTTTTATCTTTTGCGAGTTTTAGCTCTTTTGTAATCGCTCGCATCTTGATCGGCATATTCACTTTCGCATATTGGAAGAATTCACTTTTAAGGTGTTGCAATAAAAATGTAACGCCTGTAAAGGGAACATTCCCATACTTATGGCAAGTCGCGATGGCGAATTGTCGAGCTGCTTCGGTAATTTGCATGCCAGAGATATGTTTGAGGTTTGGAGGAGAAAAAAATACATGTTTTGGATGAGTATAAAGATTTGCGAAGAAGATAGATTTTTTTTCTATCTCGGGGACTTTCTCTAAAATTTCGGAGATCATCGCCTTTTGGACATTGTTGATGTGAAGACTTTTCAGTCGAAACATCTTCAACATTTTTATTTCATCTGCTTCAGTGATTGTTTTTTTTAAAATATATCGATTGGAGACGGTGTCAAGGTCGTAGTAAGTTAACAAATAATCTCTGTCTTCTTGTTTTAAATTCTCCTGAGACAAAAAATTTTCAGCGATATCAACGCGAATCCTTTGAGGAACACTTCTTAAAAAATAGGCATCTCCTTTCGGATTATAGCGTTTTTCGTAATAATTTAATACGAAATTATATTCTAAATCACTAACAGAGGATTTTAATTTGATTTCGAAATCATCCAATGGGATTTCCCGAGGAAGAGCGCGTCTCATATTAGAGACAAAGGAATCTTCCTGGTTATAAACGCGAGTGTATGCCTTGTCTAAGACAATGACTTTGGGAATCTCTAGATATCTCTCAGCTGTATTCAAAGAAAGCCCTTCCCGTAATTACCAAAGATGGGAATAATTTGGACTTTTTCAAGACAGAATTTAGGAAAGTGCCCTAATCTTTCTGCAGAGGGAAAAAAAATCTTTAATTGAAGTTATACTACAAACATAAGAAACATTACAAAATTTTTGCTAAGTGAGAAAAAATGTTAAAGTTTTGACTATTTCTTTGATTCTACTTGCCATGCTTTGTCTGCTTTTTTAATGAGCTCGGCACGTTTTTGTAGCCACTCTTCGTGAACTTCTTTGTCGTAATTGAGATATAATTTTCCATTTTCGATATGCCATGCCTCAGGTGAGATTCCATACCGTTCTCCCTCGGACATAGCAAAGGCACAAAATCCGCCGTAGGCTGGAGTATATGTTTCTGGACTCTTTTTGAATAAGTCCAAGTGTTTTTGAGAACTGAAGTACCACTTTGCACCCTTCCATTCGTAGCTAAATTCTCTTTTTCCAGGGATAGCCTTTTTTTCAGTGAAATAAGCAACTACATCTGTCCCTTCTACCGCTACTTTTCGAAAGAAAGACTGGTTAATAGGTTCTGAGGAGAGTGAGGCACTTAGCACAAGAAAGAAAAGAACTAGACTCTGTTTGAAGTTTACCTTTGGCATTTCTTGAGATTACAGCAATGCTCCAGTTAGTAAATCTTTTTTTAATACCCTACTCTTCCCTTAACGATCTTTACCAAATCTCCATTAACAAACGTTGTGCGAGGATAATTTATGATTTTATCGTTTAATGTGATTCCTTTCTTGACTTCTACATTTTGGTCTAGAATACGAGATATTTCTATCTCCGAAAATGAGATTTGATTCTTTGCATTAACTTTTACCACAGTAGGAGTCTTACCCTGTAGAAATACACTGCTCGCTGGCAAGGCCAGGTATGGTGAGGATACATTAGATCCAAGATTCACAGAGGCATATGAACCTGGTAAGATTTTTTTATTTGGATTTTGAAGTTCAAACTCTGCAAGGACAGTTTGCGTAGAACTTTCAAAACCTTTGGAAATCGTTAAAAACCTTGCTTGAAACGTTTCATCGGGGAATTCAGGGATATGAACGCTGCAATTCAATCCTTTCTTAAGCATAAAACTAAAACTACTTGGTACGGATACAAATAACCTTAATTTGCGTATATCAGCAACGACATAAAGAGGAAAAGTATTGCCTTTATCATTCAAATTTCCTTCCTGGTTTACGTAGTCACCTAAATTCACATTTCTTTGCGTGATTACTCCATCAAAGGGAGCAATGATTCTCTTAAAGTTGATCATGGATTGCCATTTCAACCAATTCTTCTGCATGGCTAACCATTTTGCCTTTTCTGCTTGTTGGTCTGCTAATACTTCCGAGATTGCTTGGTCTGAGACAGCGTTTGTTTTCTGTAGTGAGAGATATCTTTTGGCTGTGACCTGCGATAATTCATATTTTGCTTCTTGAGCCTCAAGCTCCGCTTTTGCTTTTGAGTATTCTGCATCTAAAGTAGGCACTTGGATCTCGGCTAAGACTGTCCCCTTTTTTACTTCAGCACCATAATCTTTATGCCAAACTTTCACATAACCAGAAACTTGCGAATACAATGGTGCTTCATTCCAAGCTTTCAGAGTCCCGGGAAGATTTAGATACTCCATCTCGTCCATGGATTTGGGACTCACAATCGATACTGTCGGAATCGAATTTTCTAATGTCTCATTTTTCAACTGAACGTACCTTTGGATACGAAAGCCGATGATAAAAAGAAAATACACTACAAAGACGACCTTTGCATAAACCAATAAATTATCTTTACTAATATATTTAATCATATTGCCCTCAATGAACCACCCAATAAATGGTCCAATTGTTTTTGATTTGATTCATCTTTTTTTGTGGTTCGATCATCTAGTCGATCATATATGATATCATTTTCTAAAAATGAAGCTTTTGGATTTTGGATCACTTTATCATTCAATTCTAATCCAGATTTTACTTCCACAAAACGATCTGTTAGTTTACCAACCACAATACTTTTAAAATGAATCTTATGATCCTTGGTTATCGTTGCTACTCTAGTCCCACTTTCATCAAAGACTAAAGCACTTGTCGGAACAGAATAAGAACTTCCTTGAGTTGGTTTAGGCCATAAAACGTTTGCAATTGACCCCGGCCAGACTAACAGGTCATCATTTATTAACGAAAACTGTACCAGTACGGTTTGAGAGTCAGGATCATATCCCCTTGAAAAGTTATAAAATTCTGCCTTCCAGACCCGATCGCGAAATTGGGAGATTTCTACATCTACTTGGAAGCCTTTCTTTAACATGTTTACGTATCTCTCTGGAACTGGAACAAAGAGTCTTAATTTTCGTACATCTGCGATTGTGAAAAGGTTCTTCTGGTCATGGCTTTCGCTCAAATTCCCTTCCTTGTTAACATACTCCCCAACATTGATGTTCCTTTGTGTGACGATCCCATCAAAGGGAGCTCGGATCTGTTTAAAGTTCAAATATACTCGCTGTTTATTGACTTGTTCTTTCGAAGCTTTAAGTGTAGACTTTTCCGCATTCTGAGTTGCCTTTGCAACTGATACTGATTGTTCGGAAACAGCATTCGATGATTTTAATGAATTGTATCTATTTGCAGTAATATCTGCTAATTGGTACCTTGCATTTTGTGCTTCCCATTCTGCTTTTGCTTGCGCAAACTCAGCATCTAGTATAGGCGCTTGGATCTCTGCCAATAGCTCTCCTTTTTTGACAACAGCCCCATAATCTTTATACCACTGTTTCACATAACCAGAAACTTGTGCATAAAGAGGTGCTTCGTACCACGGTTTTAGCTGGCCAACAAAAATTGTAGACTCTTCTGGTATGTAAGGTTCCGGATGAATGAGAATGATATGGTCTTCATGTTTTAAATCTTCGGTCTTATGACATGAAAAAAACATGATGATCAATAATAGACAAGTAACTCTTATTTTATTCAAATTCTGTAGTGAACTCATTTTTTCTTTACTCCTATTTGCGTATCCTTGTGATAAATAATGGCATATATGCATGGAACAAAAAATAGTGTGGCGAAAGTCGCAACACTCAGTCCACCGATCACCGCAATCCCTAGAGGTGCATTCTGAGAGTTGCTAAATGCCATAGGAACCATTCCTATGATCATCGCAGATGCAGTCATGAGTACAGGTCGTATCCTTGCGTATCCAGACTCAACAGCAGCTTCTAGTGCATTCTTATGTTCCGCGTACCTTTCCCTCGCATATGAAACAATTAATATGGAATTAGCTGTTGCTGTTCCCATGCACATGATCGCACCTGTAAGTGCCGGGACCGAAAGATTTGTATCAGTAAGAAATAATATCCAAGCAATACCCGCGAGTGCGCCCGGAAGAGCTGTAATGATGATAAATGGATCTGTCCAGCTTTGAAAATTAACAACCATTAGAAGGTATACTAAAAGAATTGCTAAAGATAAACCTGCCATTAACTCCGCGTAAGCTATTCTCATCGTTTCTGCCTGCCCGTGGATTTCTAATGCAGCTCCTTTCGGCAGTTCAGAATTTAGTGAATGAACCACTGTTTCCACATCACTTAGAACAGATCCTATATCTCTACCTTCCGCAGACACATAGATATCAACTAATGAAAGTAGATTATGATGCGTAATTAATCCAGGAGTACCTGTCGCAGTCAGTTTGGCCAAATTTCCAAGAAGTTGAATCGAGCCTTTGTCTTGGTTTAGCTCACCCGTATTTACAGGAACTGTAAGTAGATCTTGGGTTTGCTTCATTTGTATTTGAGGTACATATATATTTACTTGGTAAGAAATACCAGTTTTTCGATCGAGCCAGTACTTTTGGTCTATCTGTTGGCTCCCGGAAGTTGTGAGTAACATATTTTCTGCCAATGATTTTAAAGGAAGGCTTATATTAAGACCTAAATTTCGATTTCCTTCTACCATTAGTGTTGGTGTATTCATTGTTTGGTGAATTACAACATCAGCCGAACCTGTTACTTCTTTAAGTTTGGATTGAAGTTTTCTTGCGAATTCAAAATTTGCCTCTAAATCTAAGCCATTGATCTGTACATCGATAGGTGCCGGAGAGCCAAAATTGAGTATCACAGATGTTAGGTCTGCCGGTTGAAAAGTAAAGATAGTTCCTGGATACGACTTCGCCAATTCTTTTCTAAGTGTTTTTCGATAGTCCCAAACGGGAGCCGCTTCCTCCTTGAGAGAGATGGTGATATCACAATCTTGAGACCCAATGGTAGGAGTTGGGATGAAAGCCATATTGTGAGGACTTACTACAGGCAATCCGCAGTTGCTGAGGATGTTTTCCACCTTTCCTGCTAGTATTTTTTTGATATCTTCGGATACAAGAGTTGCGATTCTACCTGTGACTTCAAGCCGTGTACCCAAAGGTGCCCGCATATGCATTTGAATCGTATTGGATTTAATCTCTGGGAAAAAATCTCTTCCTAAAAAGATTAGTAATGATAATGAAGAAACTGCAATAATTAGGAAAATCTGTACAAATCGTTTACGATTATCTATTACTCTTTTTAAAAGAAAGTGATACTCTTCTCTCATATGATTAAATTGAGTTTCGAAGCTTTTCTGGAATCGTTTCAAGAAGCCTACAATTTCGTATACGCGTGTTATTCGAATAAAAATCGATATGATTTCTGATAACATAAATCCAATTCGATAAAAAATTCCACCTTTAATTCTTTCTGTTTTTGTGTAACTTTTATTTCCCTTTGGCAATTTTTTATCACTATGCCCATGTTCATGTAGCATATATTTTGCCATTGTTGGAACCAAAGTTCTCGACAATAAAAAAGAGGCTAACATGGCAAACATTACCGATTTTGCCATTGGCATAAACAACCAGCCAGATACTCCCGTTAGCTGAAAGAGTGGAAGCCAGACAATGACAATGGCAAGCGTGGCTACGAACGTGGGGATGACAATTTCATTTGCTGCATCAACAATTGCAATTTCCAAAGGTTTGTGCATCTCCAGATGTGTATCAATATTTTCTATCATTACAGTAGCATCATCTACTAATATCCCGACTGCCAAAGCCAGCCCCCCTAAAGTCATGATGTTAATGGTTTCACCAGTTAGATGGAGTAATATGATGGAACAGAGTAATGATAATGGGATAGAAGTAGCAATGATGGCTGTGGAACGCCATGAACCAAGGAACAAAAGTACTGCGATACCTGTCAATGCAGATGCAAGTACCATTTCATGGACAACATTTTCGATAGAATCTTCTACGAATATTGATGCATCATTTAAAATTTTAAATTCTACATCGGCAGGTGAGATAGATTTGATTCGTGGGAGCATTTCTTTGATTCCATCAACTACTTCTAGGGTAGAGGCATCACCACTTTTCATCACGACGATCACAACCGATTGTTTTCCATCTACTAAAACTGAATTCATCTGTGGAGGTCCTGATAGAGAAACATTCCCTACATCACGCATAAAAATAGTTCTCGAACCATCTGATTTGATTGGTATATGATTGAAGTCATCAACTGCCATAGGCATTGCATTCGTCATGACCATCCAATCGGTTTTACCAATTTTTTGGTCACCCGCAGGGAGTACCAAACTTTGTTCATTGAAGGCATGGTAAACATCTAAGGGTGAAAGATTCCTAGCCATAAGTTTCTCTTTGTCTAAGGAAACCAAAAGTTGCATTGGAGTTCCGCCATAGGGTTGCGGAATGATGGCTCCAGGAATTGTTACCAGAAGAGACCGAATTCTCATAAATGCCAAATTGTATAGTTCAGCAGGAGTCATCGAATTGGACGTTACCTGAAGCATTGCGACAGGTACAGAGGATGCCTCCAATCTCATAATCATCGGAGGAGAGATATCAGGCGGAAGTGAATTAACAACGGTTTGCGAAATTGCGGTAATTTCTGCTTCGGCTCCAGCCAGATTTGTTTCAGGTTGTAACTCTATATTGATGATACTACTTCCATAAAAGGATCGACTATCGATGCTCTTTATCCCTTCCACAGTAGTTGTTAAAGCTCTTTCAAATACAGAAGTGATTCTTCCAGAAACATCCTCCGGTAACATTCCTTGGTAAACCCACACAACAGATATTACCGGAATTTTAATTCCAGGAAAAACATCCGTAGGTGCTTTTCGAATCGTTTCGATTCCAAATAATAGGATTAAGATCGACATTACAACGAAGGTGTATGGTCGTTTGAGTGCAATTTTTACTATCTCATTCATTTTGTATTTTCCTTCCCATTTTGAATCGGTTTTGTGAGATCTATCCTTTGCGTTCGTTCCGTATTTGGAATAGGGACATCCTGTGTCTTTATGATTGTATCAGGGCTATCGTAGATTGTGAAAGGAATGATTTCATCATCCTTAGGAAGCTGAGATCGGCTCCATCCACCACCTAATGCACGTATTAAAGTGATACTTGTATTTAGATAATCTACTTTTACTTGGATAGCACTTAACTTTGATTCTAAAGTTGATAATTGTGCATAGAGAATTTCCATACTATTGCTGAGACCAGCGGTGTATAGCTGAGTTGTCATTTCTTGAGTTTGAAATGCCATCTCTACTGCTCGGTCTAGTTTTTCTGTTTCCAAAGCGAGATATTTTGTTTGGGTTAAACTATTTTCGACTTCTCGAAATGCATTTAGTACTGTTGATCGATACATGTGTTCGGTCTCTCTGTAACTTGACCAGGCTTGTTGTAATTGTGCCCGACGAAAGCCACCCTGAAAGATGGGGATACTTCCTAGAGATCCATATGACCAGTAGCTATTTGAGGAGCTTAATATATTTGAACCACTCTCCCAGCCACCTGTCGCACCGAATGAGATATTTGGAAAAAAGGCTGCTTTCGCGATTCCTATCTCTCTATTTGCCTTTGCCATCTTTCTCTCAGCTGCGGCTATATCTGGCCTTCTCTCAAGAAGCTGTGAAGGTAGATGGTTTGGAATTTGAAATCGTATGGATTGTAAATTTGGATCTTCTGCGATATGAAATTGAGTAGGAGTTCGATTGATGAGTACTGCAATAGATGTTTCGATGATTCGCCGTTGGCTCAAAATTTCAAACCTACGCGCCTCTGCGGTACTTAGTAAATACTCTGCTCTAAACACATCGAGCTTTGGAGAGAGTCCTCCTTTAAACCTTTGGTTTACGAGCTCGAGTAACTTCTGATAGTATTGGATGGATAAATCAAATGTATCCTTCTTTGCATCAAGTCCCCTAAGAGTAAAATAGTTGGTTGCAATTTCTGATTGTAAACTTAAACGAGCAGACGCATATTGGGCGGCGATGGATTCTGCTTCGTACAGCTTTGCCCAAGTTTCATTTCGAATGCTAGACCAAAAGTCTGGCTCCCAAGAAGCAGTACTCCCTACATTCACATTCCCATCTTTTGTCGGGTCCAGTGGTCCACGAAAGAGTGCATTTTCTGATTGCTGGTTATTGCTAACTCCAAGTCCCAATCCAAAGTTTGGCAATAGTTTGGACCGAGCTTTCATAACAATATCCCGTGCTTGGAGAAATCTCTCTGCGCTCGCTTGTAAGTCCGGATTTGCTCTTAGTGCCTCCTCTTCCAATTGATCCAATGTCGGATCCCCAAAGAGTTTCCACCACTCGCTAACAATTTCTGCTCCGCCTGGATTCGCTTTTACAAAAGGCGCCTGCCCCTCCCAATTGTCTGGCACAACAAACTCTTGCGGCTCATACTTTGGTGCAAGATTAACAAATGCACTGTTTAGACATGCATTCAGAATCATGAGTAAAGTTATCGTAAGCCATCTGAAGTATTTTTTCGACATATATCCCCCGTTATACGGACATAAAACAAGTTAACCTATCCAAAGAGAAAAAGGCTGACAGAGATTTGCTTAAGCTATTGGGGGGGGAAGATTGGTATAATGGGGATTTAAAGAAAAATGAGTAAATGAAAATGTTCCGTATGCAGAAATCCTCTCAGCGGAAGTTATCAAAGACCCTTTTGTGATTGAGTTCACAAAATAGAGAGAGGAAGACACTTGCTCTTCTTCTCTTTCTTCTAGATCGTTGTAAGCTACCAGTGATTGGACTTTTGATTCAATAATACCGGATTTTGATAGTGATATTGGAGATTGAAGAAAGCTAAGGGAAACTATTCCTACTGTAGTTAGGAGTATTACCATCGACTTTAGATGCTTCGAAAGTTTCATCTATCTTTCCCTTAGGTCTTAGTCTGTCCCAGCCAAGAGGATTGCAAGTTTTTTTAAAAAAAATGCTAAAAATCATACTTTTATGTTACAAATCCTAAAATATGAATCATAATTCGTGTAATTTCACTCCTATTTTATCTTTTTTCTTGTATTTTAGCGATTGATAAAGTGCTAACAAATAACAATCTTATATTTAGTTCTCCCAATCCCAGAAAAAATCTTTATTGCTCAGTTCAGTGTCTGCCTTTTCTGTTTGCGTTTCTGCAGTAAGTTGGTTGGGAATGCCTTTCTCTAAGGTTTCTAAATCGATTGTTTCTTGGATCCAATACTCTTCCGTACCAAAATGAGGGAATAGACTGGGGAAGGAGGGATCTTCCCAACGTTTAGCAATCCAAGCTGCATAGTGTACATAACGAATTCCACGAAGAGGTTCAATCAGTTCTAACCAACGTGGATTAATTTCGCAGTATTCTTTGTAACCAGAAAAGAAAACTTCTCTTTCATATTCTTCTCGCCTTCCTCCAAAAGGCAAAAGCATCCAAAAATCTTGTACGATAGGACCCTCCATAAAATCATCAAAATCCAGAACGGAAAAACCAGAATCAGAAAGTAAAAGATTTCCTTTATGGAAGTCTCCATGTATCCTCTGAAAAGGTACGTTTAGTTCTTCTAATTTACTTTCATAC
The DNA here is from genome assembly GCF_003114855.1 of Leptospira ryugenii. Classification (NCBI taxonomy): domain Bacteria; kingdom Pseudomonadati; phylum Spirochaetota; class Leptospiria; order Leptospirales; family Leptospiraceae; genus Leptospira; species Leptospira ryugenii. The sequence goes on from NZ_BFBB01000009.1 coordinate 272,753, forward strand.
ATTTGGAAAACAGATTCCGCAGCTTGGATGTATCTTTTTTTAAGTTGTTTATTTTGGATAAAGGACCCATTGGCAATGAAATCTAATGCCGGTTTAGCATAGGTATCAAGCCTCAATTTACTTCTATGGATACAGTTTGTACTTTTCCCCACCGTATGAAGACGACCCATAAGCCTTCCCAATCGAAAGAGATCATCTTCTTTGATTTCTTCTACGATCCTCCCCTTTTGGAGTGGCCAAATGGCAAAAACTAAATCATGTTTCGAAAACAAAGATTGATTTTCTATGCGAATCGGAGTGAGAACTGGTATATCATTCTCGCTCAATTCATACAAAAATTGGTGTTCTTCTAAAATGGCTTCGCGTTTCCATCTACCGGGCCGATAGAATTTAACAACATATCGTTCTTTGCCTTCTATTTCAAAATCGTAGACTCGATTTTCTACACTGTTTAAGGCTACGAGTCGTCCTGTAGGTGAAAATCCTAATGATTCTAAGGAGGAGAAAATAAGATCGGGGGAGAGAGTATGGAATTGATTCAATTTTTATCTTGTACGAGAACTTTATTTCTTCCAGACTCTTTGGCAACATAGAGCAATCGATCAGCTTCTCTCATATACTGGAATACTGAATCGTTGGTTTGGATTTGGCCACCGCTGATTCCGCCGCTAAAGGTAATAAAAAATTCTCGATTATCCTCTGTTACCTGCTTATGGCTTGCGACTAAATTTCTTATTTTTTCCATTACGAGAAGAGCGTTTTGAAGGTTGGTTTCTGGTAGTAAGATTAAATATTCTTCCCCACCATACCGAGCGACTACATCTGTTTGCCGAAGGTGGTTCTTAAGAATTGTGGCAATACATCTCAATACAGAATCACCCATATCATGTCCGTACGTATCGTTCACATGTTTGAAATGATCGATGTCTAATAAACAAATAGAAAATGGATGCCCATGCCTTTTGCAGCGGAAAAATTCTTGGGTGACGCGGTCATCCATATAACGTCTATTATAAAGATTTGTCAAAGGATCACGGATCGATGTCTCTAATAACAATTCTTGAAGGCCTTTGATGCGAAGTGCACCATAGATCCTGGCAAGGAGTTCAATCTCATCGGCGGGTTTACGCATAAAATCTGTTGCCCCAGCTTCGAATGCTTCCTTCACTTTGCTTGATTCTTGGTGGCTTGTGATCATGATAATGGGAAGCCATCCAGAAGGAGAAGAATCCATGAGTTCTTTTATGAGATCGATCCCTTCTCCATCGGGAAGAGACCAATCCATCAAAACCACATCGATTTCCTTTTCTCCTATTTGGTCTCGTGCTTCTTTGACATTCAAAGCTATGGTGGTTTCGTAACGATGTTTACGCAGCCAACGCTCCAATAGTCTGGCCTCGATTTCCGAGTCTTCTATGATTAATATATGAGCTAGGGCCATGGCCTTCACTGGTTTAGAAGATCACTTTTCCTTTTTTTTTCTAGAAAAAATTGATTCGGCTTCCTTTTCGTCTATAGGAACTTTTACTACAGTTCCACCTTCCTTCCTCACCTGGTTCAAGTCTACGACTGCACCAACCAACAGACCTTTTGCTTTGGAGCTTGTATCTTTGACTCCATAGAGCACCCACTTCCCGCCTTCCAAAGATAGGACTAAATAAGAACAGTCTGCAACCGCAAGCAAGGAGTGGGCTGATAGCTGGGCCATCACCTCATAACTTAAAACGACACCAGATCCTAAGGTAACTCCTATGGGAACACCTGCTGATTTTCCTAGGTAGTAGATGCCAAAGCCAGTACCAGTCCCAAAACTTGCAACGGTTCCCGTGGTGCCTGTTACGACGGCAGCGGTTTTCCCTCCGACATAGGTGGTAGAGCTGAGGCCAAGGGATGTTGTGGCGATGCTTGCCCCAGTGGCAGTGCCGGTAATGGAAATACCTCCACCGACCAAGGCTTGCGAGCTTGTTTGGCCCAGAAGAGATATGGGCGCCAAAATGTAACGTCCCGATGTTTCTGTCAAAATGGCAGCTCCTTTGGTAGAATACTTGGCTGTTTTTCTAGCTAAGTAGGCAGAAGACTTTCCTCCTAGTTTAAGTGAATTGTATGATTCACCTAACAAGACCTCTGTGCTACCTAAAATCGCACCGAGTCCGAGTTCAGCTGTTGGAGCAATTACATAGACAACTCCTTTGCCAGCAATTGTCAATGTTTCCACTAATATATAGACTCCTGAAACAATTCCAAGTGTTGCTGTGGACGAAACAACAACGGCAGGATAAACAATTGAGTTTAAACCGATATAACCGATCGACAAGATAGAAAGCTTTCCGATTGGTTTGAGTAGAGCATCGAAAAACAAAGCTTTGGTGGTTTTGGAAAATGCTTTGAGTAGAGATAGTGATAAACCAGCACCTTCTGCGATTGATTCAATGTCTTGGCTTGCTTCTTTTAGTTCTGCTTTAATATCAGAGGTATAATTAAAAATGGTCTCCTTCCAGGCGGAGGCAATGGATGTAGAGTGTTCACTCCGAAAACTTTCTGATTCCTGTAAGAGTGTCTCAAGTTTGTTGCCCTTTAGTTCTTCATAAGACCCTTCCCAGGCTGTTTTAAAGATCTCGTCGATGTCTACATAGCCATATACAAAGGAATCGAAACCATCTCGAAAGGTTGTAGAGTATCCACTCATTCTCTTTTTAAAATCGGGTGATGTATCTCGTTCCACTGGGTCTTTGAATTCATTTTCTGCCCATAGTTCCCAATCTTTTCTGAGTTGGATGGAATCATTGACAACTTTCTCATGCGTTTTGATCCCACTGCTAAAAGATGTTCCGATTAACTTTTTAGCTTTCGCATTTGAAGTGTACATAATGTACAATCCTGGCTTGGTAGTATGCTCATAAATTGATTTTGTAAGATCATCTCCTCCTTCTGAAATATCATCTGCTAAAGACCAACTTTTCTTCGTCCCTTCTTTGATCACAACGACGGATTCTTTGGCTTTTAAAATCGCCTTTGAGAACTCGGCTTTCGCAAATCCCACTCGCCTTCCTAAAATAAAGATCTCTCCTTCTTCCATCGGAGGAATGAATTTTATACTCGTGCCAGCAATGGGAACAGCCCCTTGGAAATAGAGTGATTTATGGCCTTCCCCTATTAATTTTTTCGAATTGCGCAATGGGTCATCTTTGTCTTGTTTTGTGGTAGAACAAACCTGCAAAAAGAAAAATGAGAGAATGGTAAGGCTTGAGATTATTTTTTTCATTTGTTTGTATCCTTTGTTTTTCGCTTCAACTCTTCTTCACGTTCTTTGATTTCAGCCGCGATTACTTTTTTAACAATGGCTTGGTCACTTGTGAGTATTTGTACTTTCCCCTCTTTTTTTGCTCTTTCCAAGTCTACAATGGTGCCCGTGGGCAAATCATCGTAACCTGCATAGTTCCCTCGCACGGCTGCAATTACCAATCTTGGACCATCATACGTTAAAAAAACGGTACCGTCGGGAACAGTCAAAAGTAAGTGAGCAGGGATGACTGTCAGGGAAGTGTAACTCAAAATGATACCTGATTTTAATGCATAGAGTGAAGACTCGCCGACTCCCTTAGAAAAATCATACACCAGACCCGTTACATAGGCAGTTGATTGGAATCCAATCGCACCAGTTTGTCCAATGGCCTCTCCTGCATATCCTGTAGTAACGGTTGTTACTTGATTAAACCCTGCAATGCTTGTGCCCGTAACCAAAGTGGGAGCTGTACTACTCAAAGTAGCAAGCCCTATACTTGCTAAAAAACCAGATTCTAAACTCGGAGATACAACTCTATACCCCAATTGAAAGGGATAATACACAACAAGACCAGTTGTCATCACTGCCTCACCTGAAAAAGTAGCGGTTTGTGCAATTGGTACGTAGACACCATTGACAAGCATAGTCTCGCCAACGGACTTACCTGTTTGGAAGATAGGTGTGACTAAAAACTCTTTTAAAAATACTGTGTAACCTTGGAAAATATCAAATAGTGCCGTCACACTCGTCTCACGATTCCCTGATTCTTCGTATTCCTCAGAAAATTCTTTGACGGCTGTCTGGAAGCTCTTGGTCCAAGCGTTTGTTAGCTGGTTTTTATTTTTCCAGATAGTATCCACGAACAGTTGGTTCAAACTCCCTGTGAATTCCTTTCTACTCTCATTTGTTTCTGACCAAACTTTAAGCAAACGATTGCGGTCCTCAGATTCTTTTTCACCCAGATACAAATATCCAAGCACAAACCTTGAACCGGATTCTTTCAAAATATCTTTTGAGATGTCGTATTCTTGTTTGCTCAATTGGAGAGTGGCCTCCCAAATCTTTGCAGAGGATTCTTTCCCGAAATTGCGATACGTTTTCGAGATCGTATGTATGGCTGAGACTGTCTCTTTCATGTTGTCGGGCAATTTCAGAGTTCTGTCCTTCATATCTGAAAACACAATGGCTCGAGCTACCTTTGCACTGAGCCTTCCACTTTCATATACCACATCTACGCTTTTGCTACCAGGAGGAACAATGAACCATCCATTTTCATTTAAGTTTTTCCGTGCACCTAAAGCATTCGCTGTCAAAGGAGCGATTTTTTTGAAGGATGCTGGCTTTGCATCTGGGCTTGTTACAGATGTCCCTATTACTTTTTCCCTTTTTTCTGTGGAGCAATACAAACAAATGGAGAGTAGAATCAAAACATGGATTGCCCAAAACGAAAATGGATACTTCTTTGATTTCATATCCCTATCATCTAAAATGATAATTCTGCTATTGATCAACCAAAAATGTGTATATCTATGATAACTTTCGTTTCATGAGGCGCATAAAATAGCTCTTTCTGTCCCATGTTTCAATGAAACCACAGTGGCCTCCTTTTTTTTCTACGATTACTTCCAAAAATGGAAGGATTGGTACTTGATAAAAGTCGGAGACTGGGATCACCGGATCATCAGAGGACGTTAAGATGGTAACTGGGGTTTTGATTTTTCTAAAAAATTTTGAATCCAGAGTATAAGTTAAAAAGTAATCCTCTACACTTTTGAATTCAGAATATCCCAATACCATCTCCTTTGTTAAATCCATAACAGTAGTAAAAGAAGAGAGTTGGCCAAAACTATAAAGATGTGGAAATCGATTGGCTTTCTTCTGTAAAGAGGCTGACCAAGACTTTAAAAAGTAGGATCTTAAAAATGGATGTGTGTCCATTTTGATCGTT
>NZ_BFBB01000010.1 GCF_003114855.1 Leptospira ryugenii
TTATAGCCAAACCATCGCAAGTCTCACAGAGCGAGAGTTCACTGTGACCCAAACGGCCCAAAACCCACTCAACCAAATCGCAGAGATAAGCACAACGAATCCTGGCAAAAAAGGCTTAGCACCCGATGCTATGGATTTGGGCTATACAGTTCGATTGGACTTGGGGCAATCTTTATCCCCAAACATTGGTTTGTCTTCGGTTCCAAAGGTTCCAGTTGCAAGACAAACCTATTCTCTCTTCCAAGCAAACTCTCAGCTCAAAGTGGAAACCTCTGTAACAGAAGTGGATGTCGCAAGCACCTTCCAAAAGACAAGCAATGGGATTTACCAGTACAGCCAACTCCTTTCCATGAATGAGAACAATGACCGGTCCGCACTCTTTGAACAAAGGAGGATGATCAACCAAAATGCATATAACATTGATTGGGGGGCAAGGTCCGTAGCTCGTTTTGATGACAATGGCAATCTTGAAGGGGATGCTAGATTCAAAGACATCCTTACCATTCTCACAGACACAAAGAAGTCCAAACCTCTCATCGACTCCTGTATGGCAGATACCAATAAGTCCTACCAAGATTGTTTTAACAAAGTCCATGGCCAAACTCTCGATAGACTGACAAAGATAGATGGAAGCCTCCGCTTTGAAGATGGGATGATTGTTCGTTCTCTTACCGAAAATGAGAGTAAGCTCCTTGGCCTCTCTCCGATCCAAGATCCAAAACAACCTGACGCTAGGCATGGAATCTGTTATATCAATCCTAATGACCCAGAGTGTGTTGCCTTGAAGTTACTACGAAAGGACTTTGATGTGGATTTTAACGAGAGCACACGAGTCGCGACATTCACCAAAATCATCAGCAATGGCAAAATAGGTGGCCGCAATGCCAAAGGAGAATACATCAGCGGGACGCAAGCAGAACGCAGAAGTATGTATCTATCGAGTGTAGATCCAGTGATGGCTCCGAAAGGCAAAGACCTCTTTGACATCTGGGGGAATGATGATTGGAAAGATCTGGAAGCACAAAACATGGCTGTCAACCAAACATTTTACAGCCGTAAGCTTACAGCTGATTCTAAAACTATCCAAAGCTCTGTTGCCTCTATCTTAAAAGTAGAATCAGAAAATGATGCCAAGTTCCGCAAAGCAAAACAAGACCAAGAAGCCCAAGATTCCCTCATCAAAGACCTGATCATCGCTTACATCTCGGGTGGGATGGCTGGTGTCAAAGGAGCCATCAAAAGTAAAGTAGAAGATAAAATCAATGCAAGCCTTGCCGAAGCCTGGGCACGAGCCTCAGGTGCCGACGAAGACCAGATTGCCTTACTCACACAAGCTGTAAGCTTTCTCCGTGGGAAGGTAGCTGAGAAGAAAATCAAAAAAGACATGGCAAAAAATAACCTAACGAACGCAGGTATGGCTGTTGTAGCCGGTGGATTATCTTATGCCACGGGAGGTATGTCGAATCTTCTCATGGCGAATGGCCCGATGGCTGCTATGAATGTATTCGGAGGTGGAGTTTCGAATATGTTTGGAGCTGCCTCAGGCCTTCTCTCGAATCCGATGGTGGTAGGTGCTACTGCAGCTTTTGGGCAAGCGGCGGCAAGTATCACTATGGGTGTCACAAATGCCGCCTATCGGGGGATAGCTGGTGACAAAAAGGCAGATGCCTTTACCAATAAGATGACAGGTCCAAAAGACAGACTTGCGGCCATCAAAGCTAATGAACAGTCCATTATCCAATCACATGTTACACAAGCTGTCGCAAAGTCCACCGGCCTTCCTATGGAAGTTGTTGGTAACATCATTACGGATTACAAAGGTGCTCAGGCCGCTAAAAAAGTAAGGAATGCCGTAAACGGAAATCCCTTTGCCAACATAGGCACTCAAGTCGTAGGCGCAGTGGGAGGGATCATCAAAACAGCAATCGTCGCGACAGGCATGCCAGAACGAGATATCCAGAAGTCCTTTTCCGATGGCAATCGTATGCTCTTTGCAGGCTCAAGGGACAGCACCTTGGAAGCCCAAACACTTGCCTATACCAACCAGGCATTTGGTATGAAAGCCCCTGGCACTAGCTATACATCATCCACTCCCACACTGAAAGACAAGAAGGGATTCGTGAAAGAACTCTTCCAGAGGGAGGCAGTCAATCAATTGTCTGTTGGCATGAGCGAAGATGAACGAGCTGTCTTGAACTCTGCTCTTCGTGGGACTATTAGTCGAGTGGAACAAAGCAAAGCTGACAAAAAAGCAAGGGCGGAGGCGGTTAGATCCACTGTCGTAACAGCTGTGACTACGGCTGTTACCTTAGGCGCAGCATCTGGATTGAGCGTTTTCTCTTCCATTGGGCAAACAGTATCCAATGGAATCAACGCGGTTGCTCGGTTTTTGGGATCTGGGTTTACCATGGCAGCAACAGCAGCACCCCACGTAGGTGCAGCCGTGATCAATGCAGGAATTCAGATGGCGGATGGCGCGAGAAACGGTGTAGATGGCATGACGGCTGGCTTTCTCAATGGGGCAATCGGAGTCTTTACTGCGGGCGGAGCGTTCGACTTTGGTGAGGTTACGGATGCTGTTACCAAAGTAACTTCAAAGTCTACCTTGGGTCTAGGTGTAAGCTATGATAGGCAAAATGGATGGGGAGGTATGCTTGGTGTTGGTGGAGCATCAGCTAACGCGAGTATTTCTTTCTCACAAAGGGGGAATACAACGATTAATGGATCTTGGAACACAGGTTTCCGAGGAGTCCAGGTAACCGCATCCAGCACGACGAATGGAGAACAGACGTTAGGTGCGAATTTTAACCCATCCAATGAAGGACCAAGGCGAGGTTGGAACATTGGAGCTAATTATGATTTCAATGGTGGTGGGGCATCTGCCAACGTTGGATATACAGATGCTGCGACAGGTCTTGGTCTGACCTCAACGATTGATAGAAATGGTCTTTCAACATCGTCATCTTTGAATGGAAATAATTATGGCACGATGACCCAAGATGGGTATACAGCTGAAGAATTCAACTGGGCGCAGAATAACATCAACATGGCACAAAATAGGACAGATGATCTTGCTCGTGATGCGAATTCAATAGATGTATTGAAGAAATCAGGAATGTCGGATGCGGATATTAATGCCATGTCTCCTGAGGATAGAGATAGGGCAGCCAATAAAATCCTACGAGAAAAAGAGAACAAAAAACTGCAAGACTCAGGTAAAACTCCAGAAGAAATCGCAAGGATGACCGAATACGAAAGGGAACAGGCACTTGATCGACTCGAGGGAGTGGCGACCATCGACAACTTTACTGCTGACGACATCGCAAGAGCAGCCTTAGGATTGGTGGGTGCGTTTACAGGCATCGCGGGTCTTGCCTTTGCAGGGGGAACAACTGGAAATAATGTTCCTAATAGATCTCATGCGGTAACTCCTGAAGTATTGGCTAGAAATGAGGAAGAGGATAGTGAAGTCGCGGTAGATAGTGATGGTAATCCTCTTCCACCAAAACCTATGAAAATGCCTGAGAGAGTGGCAGACATTGTTCCACCTAAGCCAGCAGAACAAACAAAACTTCCATCTGCTCCAAAACCTAAGGCACATCCTGGAAAGGAACCCGATGTCAAGGCTAAACCACCAAAGGCGGAACTACCGCCTAGACCAGGCATAGCAGCAACAGTTCCAGTATCAGATTCGAATAACGGAAGTTTGACTGATCGACTTGTGAAACTTGGGAAAGATGGGTTACAAATTGCTGGCGATGTGGTAGGTGCGATTATTGGACCAGTTGATCTTAGCGGACAAGATATTCCAAGGAATCCACAATCTTCTAGAATCTTAACAGAATATTCAGCTAATCAGAGTAAAGCGTTCCTTAAGCATGCAAAAGAATTGGATACCAGAATAAAAGCGCGAATTAAGCCAGAGAATTATTCTCCCGAAGGAAAGGCCTTGTTAGCTGAGCGTAACAATTTGAACGATCAGATGAGCATCATAATGATTTTTGGAGATTATAAAGAGAAAGATCTACAGCTTAGAGATGCTGAGAAAGCAAAAAAAGTCTTAGAGCAGCAAATCAAAAAATTTATAGATGAGAAAAAATCTCCAAATTCACTAGAGGTAAAAAGCTGGAAAGATGCACTTGCTAGAACAAATAAGAGTATTTTGGATCTACAGAAGTCAATGAGTGACCAGCTGAAGCCATATAGCAGCAAATTAGCGGAAGTAAACCGAAAATTAAATGACTATGAGAAGGCATTTGAAAAATCGGCGAAGCAATCCGAGAGAAATAGAAAGCTAGTAGAGATCACTGCTGAAATTCTCGCTAGTGAATCCGCTGATTTTAATGGAGACGAAAAGTCAAAGCTCCAAACTTTATACGACAACTATCAGAAAGCTGTAAAAGATCTTAACGCAGTGGCTTTAGACCCAAATGATCCAAAATCACGTGATAAATTTGACAAGGCTATAAAGGCGAGGAAAAAAGCTGAGAGTGCGCTTTACGAATCCTCTACAGGAAAAGATATCCTTAGGACACTGGACTTATCGACTCGTCCAGATGTGGATTTAGATGTAAAATATCCTGATTTGGATGATAGTTATGTAGTGAAAGAAACAGTTTTTAGTCTCAACAATGCACAGCGTAAAATGATTCACGAGCTGAGATCTGGTCTGGAATCACGGGATATCCAGGATCCTGTTAAGAGGAAAACAATTGCTGAACTTCAAGAGAAAGCTGAGACGGCAAAAGCAAATCTAGAAAAAAAATTACAAGAAGTGTCGCCAAAAATTAACCAATTGAATATTGAATTTAGTAAGAAAATGGCTGAGATTAATGCTGGAAACTTTTCTGAAAAAGTAAAAGAATCCAAAATAAAATCACTTACTTCAGAACATAAAGGAAAAATGGACAGATTGACTCAGAAAGAAAGCTCAGAATATGCTACAGCGGATGCAAAATACAAAAAGGAAAGAGTGTATGCAGCCATTTTGGAAGATCCAAGCTTGAACACCAATCTCCCATTAGACAGCAAAGACACTAAACAATTACCTTTTGAGAATACGAAAGCAGCAATTTACGACCTTTTTTACTCAGGAGATGAAAAGAAAATGGCTTCTGCCGCCAATGCCTTGTTTGATTCTAAGATGAATCTTGGACAAACTGGTCCGTTAGGTGATAGAAAACTAGTAGATAAGCTTGTCCCCACTGAGGATAATACACTTCGGGAGGGAACAGGTCACATCCGCACCTTTGAGTTCATGGGGAAAGAGATTATGATTCCAGGAGTTGCCGGTGAAAATATCAGTAGTGATTTTGGAGTGCGCCATGATCCGACTACAGGAAATGATGCGAGACATGGTGCCCTTGACAATGCAATTCCCGTGGGGACTCGGATCGGGTTTCCTGTTGGAGGTGAAGTGATTGAATTCAGAGAAGGTGGTGATTCGGAAATCAACTCTTTACACAAAACTGGTGGCCAGTATGTTGTGATTAAGATCGATAACTCTGATCTTGTAATTAAAGTTCAGCACAATAGTAAGCTATTGGTACCGAGAGGTAAGGATACGAAGGTCTTACCAGGGCAAGCGATCGCCTTATCTGGAAATTCTGGACGCTCTACCGGCCCTCATGCGCATATACAGTTTGAAAAAATATTACCAGATGGTAAGCGTGAATTATTTATTCCAGAAAAAGCTGAGGATTTGGAAATTTTAAGAAAGGCAGGGTTAGTTAGATGAGGATTTTATTCACGATACTCCTAATTACTGGTATGATGCATTGTAAAGAGAAAGCGGGTGATGAAGGGCAGTCTCGTCGAGACCAAGAGCTTTCCGTTAAACCAACACCATCACTGGAAGTGATTCCGGAGATGCCACCTCTCGTGATCACTGATGGCTCCATTTACATAAAGCCAGAAGAGGACCCTGAGCTCAAACTTGATATGAAAGAAATATCGATTGGAGAATTCATGTATCTCTTCGCAGAGAGGTATGAGAAAAGCCCATACCGAAGGATTAGTGTTGTGCCAATGGTCGCAAACTTTAAAACGGTACATTCATTTACACATGGAGATATTGATTTCTCTCTATATGAGGATGAGAATCAAATCGTTCATTACAATCTTTATTTTGGAGATTATGAAATGTACGGTGAATATGCATCGACTGGAATAATTCAAAAAGTACTATGTCGGAATTTAGACAAGGCAAGAAAAGAATGCAAATTATTTGTCAAACAGGATGTTAAAAGATCTGGCGGATATCCATATTTCCCTTACGACGCGTTTTTATTTTTTGTCAAAGATAATTACCTGTTTTATGTAGTGGGCATGAATAAAGAAGGAGTCTTCCATAATGCGGGTGTATTGGGTTTTAATTTTAGAGGAAATGATTTTCCAAAGGCTTCATTGATTTATTTAAAAAATGCATTTAAAATTATGTACTCTGAAGACAAAGATTTTTATCCCAATAAGGCATTCGTAACGAAAGATGATATTGAATTCTTATTAGAGTGAAATGCATTATAAGAAGGCAGGGTTAGTTGTTAGATGAAAAAATTAATTTTGACTCTCCTAATCTTTTGCTTACACGACTGTAAAGAGACAAAACCTGAAGTGAGTAAAGCGACCGTAAGTCAACAGATGGATGAGGTCAAGACTGAAACAGAAGTCGTTCCAGAACTTGGCGAGTTGAGAATTTCGGCGGGCTCCATTACTTTAACTTCAGACGAAATTCTTGCATTTGATGACGGAATGAAGGATATTTCTATATCAGATTTTTTAGATTTTTTTGGATTAGTCCATCCAGCAGTGATTGGAAAAGATATCACGCTAGTAGACCTGAACGGAAATGAAATTAATCCAGTCAATTTTTATCAGACGATGAACTTCTCGATACGAAAAGAGGGCGATGGAAATTTTACGTATAATCTCCATTATCCATATTCAGAAGATGAATATTTTGATTCATTGGGAAAAATTCGAAGTGTAAAGTGTCGAAATCTTGATCGCCCTAGAAACGAATGTAAAATTTTCGTAAAAGCAAACAAACTTTCAAATAGTTTTCCGAACCAATATTTTGATTACAGCTATTTTCATTTTATCGTCAAAGATAAGTATCTCTTTTTGGTTCAGGGATTCGATGGCAAGGGCATTGGGCAAATGAGCTTTTTTACGTTTCAAGTAAAAGGTGCCGACTTTCCAAGAACTAACTTAGAATATCTTAAGGCAGCCATCAAAATCCTGAATGCTGATGAAAAGAATAAACATATTTTAAAAGACTTTAAGCCAGATGATCTAGAGTATTTTTTACAATAAAAAAAAGGATTTAGAGCCTGGCTGAGCCTCGCAAAAACTATAATATTGGACACTTTGTTCGTTAGAACGATTATTTACCCCCGCACCTCGGATCGAAGCGGAAATCCTTTGCAAAGCAAAGATTGGAGCGAAGAGCTGGATCGATTGTTGACAAAAGTTACAATCCACTAACCCTTCCGAGGTGCCAAAGCAAACATATATAAAATGTAGAATTCGATCTTCTAGGCCGTTTAGACAAACTTTGTTTCCATCGGAAGCGGAGTCCAGGGAGGGCGTAGCGCCGCCATTCGAGCAGGAGTGCGAGACAGGCGGGAGATGGAAACAGATGTTTGGCGATGATTTATGATTTCACTCTGGTTTGTTTGTTCGCCTTTTTACACCTTTCTTGGCAATTTGACCATTTCATTCAAAAATCCTAGGTCTGACGGGGAATCAATATTTTCCACTTTTTTGAAGACGAGCTTGCCGTGATCTATTTTGAGCTATTCTAAACAAAATTAATTGTTTGTAAAAAATCTTGCTCTACCTGCTCCTGTACAGCTGGTATTTGCTGCACCAGTCGTGGTATAGGTACCGTCATTATAGTAGGTAAAACTGTAAACAGTATCTGCACCTTCGGCAAAAAGCCAGGTGCAGCGACCAACTATTGTTTTAGCAGGAAACCTTGTGGCGCAAGATGACGTGCTATAATTTGTAGTTAAGGTTGGGCAAGAGTTAAGAGTCGAACCGCTTGGGTAGTCATAGCAGTCAGTGGATAGTGTGGCTTGACAGCTGGCTTTACCAGAAAGGTGGTTGTTTAGAACGATAAATTGGAAAGTCAAATTTGATTCACTTGTTGTCGAAATTTCAAAAGCATACTCTTTATTTGCTTCCAATGCAATGCTGTTAGCCTCGCCACTATTTGTTAAAAAGCCGGATGTTTTTGTCTGCAATTGAGTAGAAGAGTCTAATTTGGAGGTTGAATTGAATAGTTTTAACGTAATCTCAAAGCTATTGGATTTTCCGAAACCCGCATAATAATAAGTAGCTGCACTTGTAGTGGTAAACTTGAAGTATGCAGGTGAGTTCCTCCTAGCCGATCCAGAAACCTGGGTTCCTAACGTTAAGGTTGTGAAGTTTGGCGGAGTGGTCGCTGTGCCGGACGAAGAAGAGCCAGAATTAGACGAAGAAATTCGCTGCAATAAAAGCAAATTTGTAATACTTTCACTTTCATTATTTTGTGATGGCTGATTGCAGGCTCCTAGTAAGAGAATACAAATAATAAAGGATATATATTTCATAAGACTTTCTAAAAATATTTAGATAAAAAAACAAGTTCTTTTTTTCGCATAACAAAAATGCATTTGCAAGGTTTTAACTACAAAAAATTGAGTAAATACCCTACGTTTGGTGAATCAGATGTGAATTAGAAAATTTTTTCTAGGATCAAATAAATCAGTTCTTAAGTATTCTTATATTATCGAAGACAATGAAAAGAAATAGGACATAATCACTGATAACGTCGGACTCATGCCAAGATAAACAATGAGAACATCCAAATGGATTATGGGCCTTCCATTCAATTATTTTGAAAACACTCCCCAGCTATGCCTCCGATCCTCTGTGGAGAGTTGGGATCAAATTACAAATTTCTTATGGGATGCAACTGGAAGTATAATACAGGCATTCTATGATTTCTAATTCTCTCCTTCGAAAAACTGAGAAGTTCAGAAAATCTATCAGAGAAATTTAATTGACACTACAATCTTCTCAAGTTCCGCAAAGCCTCCATTTGCCTCATCAGATCTAAATCCGGCACCGATTATAAAAGATTGGCGCTTATGGGTTACTATCCAAATTGCTGAGGTTATATCATAGGACGTACTACCTTCAACAGACAATTTATACGAGTACTTAATAAATGCAGACTTGTGACCATCGAGTTTGGTTAAAACAGGTTTTGACAATAGTTTAAAATTGGCAAAATTCGATTTCATCGTCTTTGCAATCGATTCTAAATACAGTTCAGGCTTTTCAGGATCGACCACTGCTTTAGGAGCAACATTAATTTTCAAAGATGGATTGATATCATCATACGGATTCTTATACTTTAAAATTGAGAAAAATGGAACTTGTGTGTATTTCTTGAGTAGGGCATCAAATTCCTCGTCCGAGGACTTAACTCGGTTTAGATTTTCTGTAAAATCTTCAGATGAACTATCATGCCAACTTTTAGGTTTTTCAATTGAGAAACCAAATGCCTTGAATGTAACTGTCTTTGTGTCACGTGCAAGTAAATGCGTTGAAACAAGAAAAAGGAAGGTAAATAGAAGATACTTAATGAAATTCAAATTGCTTACCGGAAGTACAGAAATCTTTTCCTTTGAAACCTTTACAGAATCTTTGGACGCTTCCTTTTAGAGTCCAAAGAGTAGTAAAATTGCTCAAGTCAAAAATCTATTAATCTATAACAAAAGCTACATTTTTTGAAAGAGGGATTTGTTATGGGAAGTTTTTCCTTTTCTCATTTAATGATTAAAATTTAAGAAAATCGATAAGCAAACTAGACTTTTGAAAGATTCACTTTCCTAATATTCTAGAAACAAAAAATAAGATCATACCGAAAGAGACTATCCAGGCCAAAAGAGCTCTACGATAGTTTTGTCTGGAACTCCAATGCATCGATCGAATGTATATAACTGCAGAATACACAAATCCCACTGCTAACACGAGTATCAAGGCACCAACATACACTCCTAATCCAAAAGTACCTATTGGCTTGTCAAAAGGGAATAGGGCATTGATCAGCAAAAAGGGAAATAGTAGAACATTCACCAAAGCTACTGAGTTGAGGATAGCTGATAAATTTTTTATGAAAGAGGGTTTTACATCTTCAAGATATACTAGGAAAAGATAAGTAAATATTGAAAGAAATCCCACCGTCAAAATAAGTGCAAACACTAGATAGATTACATTGAAGGGGTATAAGTTTAAATAGGTTCCGAGTCCCGTAATTCCTTTTTTTGTATATCCCAATACCATTTGTTCATTAAGAGCTGAATAGTATCGATATCCTATTAAGAACAAACATAGATAAAAACCTACGTAATTCAACATAGTGAATGTAAATCGTTTTATCGAATCCATGAGTATTTGCTTATCTTCTGCCGGATTCTCGAACGCCTTCTCGAAATCAGGTCGAATGATTCCTTTCCATTGTTTTAAATATTTTTTAAACCAGTCGGTTCTTATATCCAAGGCTAATTCTTTATTCATTTTCATTTCCTATTTGTAGATTTAATTGCTTTCTCACCATCATTCGGGAATGGCCTCTTTTTCTGTGATCTCTGTATCACCATGTTTGCTAATATTATCCTTATAATATTGGTTTTTTATTTCATCGCTGCTTTCAGAAAAACTTCGTGTTTTCATCTCAGTCGAGTTTTGGCTTCCACTGCTTTTGATATCATTTTTCAAATCGTCTAGTTGTATTTTCCCTTGTTTATCAAATTCTCCTTGTATTAGGGCTAGAAGTCCAAATCCCGCAGTCCCTAGTGCACCATAGGCGGCACCTATCGGTCCTACCCATTGAATTTCTGGATTCGTAGAGAGAGTCTGTCTAACCCAATTAGCCTCATTCATGGTTTTGTCATGCGGAAACGAGGCCGCATCGGAATTATTCACTCTGAGACCTTCAGCTAACTCACCGATTCCAAATTGGTCAATTCCCCATGACTTACCACCTAACCATCCATATTCCGGAATGGCAATATCAGCAAAAAGGTTTATCGTCGCTTCTGATATTCTTTCTTCTAGATTCAAATTTTCTCTACGTAGTTCTAGAGTTGCTTCACCTTTAGGATCTTCTTTAGTTCCGTAATGGACTATACCTTCAGCAGGTCTAAGTGGATCGATGATTCCCAACGTTAAGAAATTAGCCACACTCTTGGTTGTGGTTAGCGCTGTTCCCACTAAACCTGCCGCCCCTGCAACTAAGTCCCGCACCATAATGTCCCCAAAATTATAAAATCCATTTCCGATTTGTTTCAATCCTTGTGTAATTGATCCATATTGACCTAGGGTGATCAGTCCAGTTGCTGTTTGCAGACCTCCGCTGACAACATCGCCTGCAGATCCGAGCATACCGCCTATCAATGGGATATTTCTCAACATTGATCCAATTTTCGAATCATCTGCTCCTCCCCAGAAGGAGGAGTACTCTTTAGTATCCGCGGCCAAAGGTGAAGAAAAATCAAAGTCGAAAAAGCTTGTTTCTTTTTGTATTTTTGTTTCGAGATCATTCTCAGAATGACTGATTTCATTTATCTTTACATTGTTTGCTGGGGAGGATACATTTGGAAGTCCTGAAAGATAAACTGGACTCGATTTATCAGAAGCAGGTTGCGGATTTGGGCCAAGGGGAGCTAGTGGGCCAAGAGGTACCTCCAAATTTAATTGGTTCCTGTTGTTATTAGATTTCTCGGTAGGTCTTGTTTCTGTTTGATTGTGATCTCTGTCAGATTTCTCAGTTAAGAAATTTTGTAAACTATCAGCCCCAAATTCCAGAATGGTATCTTGGAACGTTTCATGAGCCTTTGTTGCTAAAGGATCTTGTCCCCGAAAAAGTTGATCACGACTATTCTTAATTATTGCGAGACCTGATGATTTTAAAATATTTAAGAAATTTTCTTGATTGAATGTGAATTCTCCGTTTTCTAAAGAGTTTGAGGTCACCTTTATTCCTTCTTCTACAGTCGCGATTCCAGTCTCAATCAAAACTCCTTTCGTGATTGAACTAAATGTAGAAGAGTTTTCAGCAACAAACTTTTTTGAAAGAAGACTACCTAAGGCACTTTGAACATAAGACTTACTCATATCTTCTAGGAGATTTTTAGTTATAAGAGGCTTTTGTTCTTCATTAACCCAATATCTTCCTTCACTAATGTTTTGAATACTTGTTGCTAGATTTGAGAAACCATTGGAGAAAAAATTTGAAGCAAATGTTGAACTTGCTCCTATTGCTCCATCAACCATTGCTTCACATGCTACGTTTGACAAACATCTAGATACACCAACTGAACCTGGTCTGCCCCCTGGTGCTCTCATTAACATTGCTGTCAATGCGATCTCACCTACCGATTGTGAAAGATCGGAACCATTTCCCACACGATTCATTAAGGCTGTTCCCAATCCATTATCCATGGAATCTAACAGCAGTTCAGCAAACTGACGATTGTATTCATAGACAGAGAGGAGGCTTGGCGGTCCATCCGTTATGGATCCACTTACTCGCATTTCATCCCACAATTCATTGCTAAAACTTCCGTCTCTCAATAAATTTCCAACATGATCTCTACTTAAAAACTCTAGACCATTTCGAACTAAACTACCAAGGGTTCCATGTTCAGGTCTTTGATCTCCACGAATTTCGGCCCTTTGAGATGTCAAGCTCGTTGGGTGATTAGTCTGATTTACTATTCCATGATTCCTCTCAAACGCGACTCTTTCAGGATCAAATGGTGGCAAAGCCAATATCCTTTTCATATCATTGATCTTCTCAATCTCTACTTCTTTCTGAATGATATTCGTCATCTGCTCAATGGTCTTACCTTCGCGCATTGCTCGATCACGAACTTGATATACATCCAATCCAGCACGATTCGTTACAATTCTATCCTGGATCAGTTGGCGATCATACCCTGCCAATTTTTGAGCACCAATGATTGCGGCCGGGCTGAGTAAATAGTTTACATCGATTCCATTGGCATTCGCAACCGCAATGACGTCTGCCATAGTTAGCTCGCCACCCGAGGCAGCTTTCAGTTCATTTAACTCTCGCTCCATTTTTAACCAAGCGGCTCGAGCTCGATTGGCACTAGCTGTACTTCTTTCCCCATAACGGCCATCTTGTGCCGCACTATGACTTAGCATGTAAAGAATTGAATTCACATTCAGTGGAGCATTTCCCAACATATTGTTGATGATCTCCTTCTTATCTGCCTCACTTATATCCATGCTGTAAACAGAATTGATGGCAGCAGCAGTGTCACCTGATGAACGATAAGCTTCCATTTGAGCCAATTGTTTTTCGTTCCAAATTTGTTTGTCAGTGGAAAAGCCATTTCCTGACATTAAATTTGCCGTTTTTTCGAAGAAGTTATCCATTCCATTTTGATATATATCTTTAATCCCATGACCAAAATCCTTTATGAAATTGTCTACATCTACTCCAAATGACGACAATAAATTCCCAATTATATCTAGATCGCTATCATTAGTACTCTTTTTCCCTTCAGCCTTCGCAGAAACTGATGCTTTTTCATTTCGAACTCTTGCATCGTTCAAATTGTCTGATACGAAATCATATGTAGGAGCTTGGTAACCATTTTCGGTTGTGGTTCCGAGTTGAATCACTCCATTTGTTAAGCGGTTTTTCGATGTTTTTGTATCATCTTGATTTTGGCTTTCCACCTGAATACTCGCACTTGTCGAAAGTCCAACCTTTCCTATGTTAGCAGAAAGCACTGCTCCACTTTCTTTTTCCGTATAACTTACATTTGCTGATATACCGGCTTTGGAATCCCAACCTGCTCCTAGTTTTACTCCTTCCATTACCTGAGTATTGTAACCGACATTCACAGATCCATTAGCTGCATTATAGGATAAGCTAGCATTCCCAGCAGAAAATTTAATTTGTGTTCCTTGGTGTTCCGTAAGGGTGAATCCCATATTGCCACTTGTATTTCCA
Source organism: Leptospira ryugenii (assembly GCF_003114855.1). Taxonomy (NCBI): domain Bacteria; kingdom Pseudomonadati; phylum Spirochaetota; class Leptospiria; order Leptospirales; family Leptospiraceae; genus Leptospira; species Leptospira ryugenii. The sequence continues at coordinate 14,042 of NZ_BFBB01000010.1, forward strand.
ATACCTAAGGCCGCACCCCAGCCACCTTCCGGCGTGTAGCTGATACCTACTCCCATTCCCGCCTTATCCATAAACTTGGATGCATCACTGATAAAGGAACCATCAAAAGCGCCTGCTCCAATAGTGCCTATAAGGCCATTTGCAAGTCCAGCTAACATACCTTTTGTTCCATTTGCAGAACCCGCTGCCACTTGGATCCCTGTTCGCATAACTGCCGCTCCCACTTGCGTGGCTGTGCTTGCCGCTGCACCGAGTGCTGTTCCAATGGATTGCATGACACCGGCAAGTCCACTTAGCACACCGGATGCCCCTAAGGTAACAACTGCCATCGCAGCATTCACTGCTGTTTCTGCTTGGGCTTTCTTTTGGGCTTTTTTGTCGGCTTCCCTTTGTTTACGTGCTTGGAATTCCTTACGGAAGATTGCATCGACAAAATCTTTATCAAAGCCTGTTCCCTTTGCAATCTCTGCGATCATAGCTCTTTGTCCAATTTCCTCAGCAAAGGCTTGTTTGTTTTTTAAAGTCGGAACATTGGATGTGTATGTTGTCCCTGGAGCCGCCATGCCCAAAGCCTTGTTCAAAAAGGCTTCAGACTGAATTTCCGTATACGTTGTTTCTAGTGAACCGGAGAAGGCTAGTTTATTTGAGTCACTAATTAATTTTTGAATGTCTCGATCTTTAGCACCGAAGGCAACGGCAGCCGATTTTACCATACCCCCAACTATTCCGACAACTTGTCCACCAATGGCTGCCACTGGATTCGCATTAATTGCTTTCCTTACCTTCTTTGCTTTTTGCGCACCGTCGTAGTCAACGGTAATTTGAGATACTAGATCTTTTGGAAGCCCTGTTGCTGTTGCGATCGCATTTGAGGCGTAATTTCTAATCATGGATCTTTCTTTACTTTTTAATTCTTGATAAGTAGCCTTAACATCGAGGCTACGGTCCATTCCCTCTTTAATCGATTTACCTGCCCCGAAGGTGACAAGTGGACTTTCAAGAATTTTCAATTGAGAACTCACCGTTGACATTGTAGCAAGAGCACCAATCGGATTTACCAACATCCCAAGTGGGCCTGCCATATTCGAGAGCGTAGATCCTATTTTTCCTAGCGTATTCGCATTCGATCTTCGTTTGATTTTATCTGCTTGCATTCGGCCACGAACCAAAGAAACAACATCCGACATCATTTGGATGGACTCATCCGTACCACCCGTTGCCTTAACCAAAGCTGTGGCTATATTCGTATTGATCAGGTCTTCGATTTTGTTCTTAATGGTTGCATTTACGCTAGCCATACCTCCAGTGATATAGGCAAGCAATAGCTCTTTAAGATTTGCTTCGAGCTCTTCAGCAGATTTTTTCTTTTCTTGGAATATTTTTTCATTTTTCTCCTCTACGTGAGAGATACTTTTCTGCATCTGGGCAAGAGCGAGTTGGTCGTTTTCAAATTTTCCTTCGATTCCTTTTTCTTTATTTCCAAAAAACTTCTCTAAGGCGGAAGAGGCTAGGGATTCAACAGAATGCCAATCTTCATCCTCCCATACCTCAAAGAAATTTTTATCTTTGTGAATGTTAACCGGAGAAATTTGAGACAACATAAAATAACGAGTTTCTTCGGTTTTGCCTGATATGAAGTTCCCATCTCTATCTTTACCAATGAGCTGACCATTATTGATTGTTTTTGTGAGAGTCACAAGACCCAGGCTATGATCTACCGAATAGTCATAGTCTTTTTTCAAAAGATCTGAACATTTTGTTGGCTCGTAATAACAACTTTCTATTTTTTGTTTTTCCAAATCCGTTAGAGATCGAACAATTTTTCCGGATTGGATTTCAAGGCCCAAGGAAGCTAATTTGGCAATGTCCTGATTGAATTCATTTTTATAGTGGGCAGATTGTCTTTCTTGATACGATTTTTCATTCGCTATACATTGATTGTACGAGGCAGATCCTCTAATACATACCTCTCCTGGTGCCTTCTCGGCATAGGAGTAATTCGAAATCCGAGTCAATAGGTCATGCAAGTAAGAATCTTTAATTCCTGATGGATATTCTCCTGATGTTTTCAATGAACCATCTGCAGGATCAATCTTTGCAAAAACACGATCATCGTAATTTACTGAATACGCAATTTTATGAATAGCCGCTAATTGTTCACGCTTGATTGCTTTCTCATTCTCTTCATTCTTCGCCTGGACGTGCATATACTGTCCGACTCCGACAGTGACGTTAGTCAATTTCTCTTTTAAGTCCTGACCGTTTATCTTGATTTCAGTTTCAATTTTTTTATCTTTCGCAGCGGTTAAGATCGAGAAAGATTTTACTGTATTTGGCTCTCCTGAAAGGGGGGAGGAAAGGTTAAACCAATTTCCGCCAGACGGTGTGGGCAAGATGCTTGCGAGATTTTTGGCACTACTGGAATTCGATGCACTTGGAATCAGCAAAGAAGTTTCCAATCCAGAAATTTGCTCTTGGACAGATGACCGAAGATCAGAAGTTGTGGAACTGATCAACTGTCCAACATTTGAAGCTGATATCTCCTTCTTGATCCAAGTGTAGCCTGCAGATCTATCATACGCAAAGCCAGTTTGGTTGCTAACAGATCCAGGGAGACTAGTCTCAGTGATGCCTAAGGCTGCCCTAACAACTTTAGGCTCGATAAACGGTAAACTATTGGGCTGGTTTGTAATGTTTTGCGTAACATTTTGAGGTTCATTAAATTGAAATTCTTGTTTTGATAGTTCTGCCAACTTCGTTTCATATTGATTTGCTGTTGAAAATGCCAATTGAGATGCATCGAAGTTCGCACTCCTTTCCAACTGGGAGACTTTTTCTGAAATAATTTTCTCATACTCGCTTGGATTCTGAGATTTTGTAGCCTCCATATGCAACTTTTCAATCTCTAACCATTTCTGCTCCCCTAACTTTCGCTCATTTTCCATTCTTGCAATCCAAGCAGATCGATTGTTAGTTACTTCAGAAATGGATTTTGTATAATCTTCTAGAGCTTTTGCTTTTAGATCCTCAGCGGCTACCTTATACTGTTCATAGAATGAATTATAACTTGCCACATGCGATTCCCAATTGCTGATTGCAGGAAGGATCTCGTCTCTAAATTGTGTTAATTGACCATTTAAAGATGAAAAATTTCCGTTCCAATAAAGAGAATTTTCCTCTGCAACCGAATCATACATATTGTATGCAACGGAATACCCGATCTCTCCCATTTGAAACCAGTTTGTCCACGCCAATGGTATAGGTAATAGAGTACCTCGGTTTGCACCCCAATGGGTAAAGCCTGCTGGATTGGCTCTAAAATTACTCTCTTCGTTTTGGACATCTATCCATGCAAAACCGTCACCGTTTGCTCCCCATCCCTTTGTGTAGATATTCGTCCCACGAATTGTAATTTCCTTTCCACCGAGATTTGATTCTAATATGTTTTTCAATTCCTGGTCATTTCCGCTATGAATAGCTCTTACGATCGCTCGTATCTCAGGATTTGAGACTCCACTAAATAAACCTTCAGATGGATTATCTAAAGTCCATTGTGATCTTTGGAGTGAACTTAGATGATGAATAGTATAATTCCCATTTACCATTTCACTTACATAGTTATCAATATTTCCGGATCCGTACAATGTAGGAGGCAACGTTGTTTGCGAAGTATTTATTCTGCTGGAATAATCCGCATACCTTTGGTTTGCGAGATTGGATTGTTGATCTAAAAATGAAGTTATTTGTTGTGAAATAGCCGTAAAAATATTCGTAACATCTAGCTGAGAATTGTTAAGTTCTTGATTCAAAGAATTAACGAATGCTTGTAAGGTTTCCCCAGCAGTATTTAGAATGCCTGTCGATGCTGAACGATACAAACACTGCTCGACACCACTGCATGGCTGGTCTAGAGCAGATTGAAAATTACCAACAATCCCTCTTATTGTATCCTTAATAACATTTTTATATTGGTCTATCGCATTCAAATTAGCCTGGAATACTGCTTCAGATTCATCTAGCGAGTTTGTAAAGCTTTGGTATTTTTCATTGATTTGCTGAAGTGAGGCAGCGAAATCGTTTAAGCCACTTTGGAAGTTTTGATCAAATCTATATTCCCATTGTTCATTTGCATTTTTGATATGATTGCTGAAAGAATCTATATCGTTGCTGCTTGATTCTACCTTGATTCCCAGATTTGAAAGGTATGCTTCATTGACCTTGTTGGTTGACAATCTCTGCAAAAACTCGGACTTGCTTTCCAAGAAATGTAGGTTTGCTTTTTCTTCCCACTTCTGAAGTGCAAAAGTTTTCTGGGCTTCAAGCTCGGTTCGAATATAATCTTGGTATGCTTCCGTGCTATGAAATGCATCTGATTGATTGACTGTTGATACGTAGTCAAATATCGCTTGATCCGCACTGTCCTCCCAATATGCTTTATAAAGCCCTCGGTATGAACCTACTTGTTCTTCCCAATGAGCTGAAGATTGCAAAAAGTAAGACCTACCATACACTTCATCCATTAGTGAGGGAGAGTAATCCGAAAGTTGTAGTTGAATGACTGGAACTGGTTGCGCATACAAAGGAAGCGAAATGAAAGTTGTGAAAACCATTCCTACGAGCGCAAGGAAAGCCTGCAATTGAACCAGCAAATTCTTTGTAGGTTTTAAGTTCTTACGTATTGTTCGATCCATAGGATGCCTCCAACAATCGTAAGTGTATTTGATTTCTGACTTTTAGGCGACCTGCATCATGAATCTGAACGTTTTTTTTAAAAAATTGAGATACTTTTCGAACATTCTTTTTGGCATTAGTGAAGATCTGGGAGAATATTTACAAAAAATAAGGCTGCCAGGAAACATTTAACATAGATAGAATGGCCGTTTACCTAAATGTCCTCCATAAAAAATGAGTTGCTGGATCTAAATGCCTCCTGAATGCAAAATAACTATTAAGAATGGCGTCCGTTTTTCGAAACACATCACCTTACGGAGGAGAGATAGACGAAAACTTTAGAATCTAACTACTATTGCTGAAGAGACCGCTGCAAATTCCGGACGCAGAAATTATTAGGAAAGCGAAACATAATTTTCATCCCACTTGAAATCTAGCAATTTCTTTCAATATTAGAGTTTATGAAGTTTCTAATGTATGGAAACAAACGAAATGGATCCGACCAGGTGAAGTAAATACTCCGATTGAAAAGAAACGCGAGGAAGCTAAACAACAGCGTAGGCGACAAGTAAGTTTGCCAAATCACTCGGATGAAGACAAAGCCAAAATCGAAAAAATGATATCGAAGCACAAGGAATTTGAAAATCGCGCACGCGAACAGAGGCGAGTGTATGGCTCCGGCCCGATGTTACCAAAGCCTGGACTGATTATGAGGGTTTATGCGAAGGGGAAGGTGAACGTAGGTGGGATGTTAGCGGAAATAAAGAAGGTTGCGGAGGATGGTAAGACTATATTTGCGGAATTGACTTCAGGAAAAGTTTACAGCTTCCCAATTGATCAGCTGCAATTTGCAAAATCGAAATTGGCAAATGATCACCTTAGGAGGGATAAATGACAGGTTACGGATACGAAGGCACTCTCAATAAAAATGAATCCAATTACGACTACTCTGATCTAGCCATAAAAGTTTATCCAGATGAGTGTAGAAGAATCCTTTTTCTCGGTGAAATCGAAGAATTTGCAGAATGGGAAGATAGGTATGACTACAATCCGACTAGGTCGTCAAAGTTCGTCGTTCGCTTGCGGAAGAAAAACGTATGCGCTGTGCAAAAGTGGATGCGTGTGATTCCATGGTGCGGGAGTAGGTTTATCGATCTTCGAGAGAGAATGGTAGCGAAATTCAGAGAGGGGGTTTTGGAAGCGGTGTTTGTGAGGACACCTTGGGGTGGGCTTGCACCGAATCCAGTTGGATTACAGGCATGGAGAGGAATGGGAGTTGGGGGAGGAGTTTTTCCTGGAGCTTAGGAAATCGATTACACAACCGGATACGAGGTCGAAGTCCCGAAGCGAAGCGGTTAGTCACTATTAGCCGCAGTTCTACATTTAAGTTATTTGATTATTTTTGGTTAAAAGCTCTTTATATTCTTCCGCTGTCATGGGGCAGTTTATAAAATCGAGTAACTCTTTTTTTGTATTAAACTTTAACTGTTTTTTTAATTGTGCAATTAAACTATCGTTGTAGGTTTTGTAGCTTGATCCAGTTGATATTTTGGTTCTTATCGATGTTAAAATTCCATTATGTTCAAAGTAATAGAAACGATGATGGGACTCTATCAATTTGAAGCCTTTTTTGATTAAAGATGATTCAATTTTATCTCTTTCAATATCTCCCATAGAGTAATATCAAATCAAAAGCTCTTTATATTTTTGTAGAATTGTCTTAAGTTTGGCGTCAAGTTTACTAGACTCTAATTTATTAATGTTATCAAAATCCTCATATAGAAAAGCCAAAAAGTTTTCTACTGCTTCCTGATATGTTATACCTTGTTCAGTTATATCTAATTCCTTATTTAGAACTAGATAGTACCCATCTTCAATTTCAGTTTCTACGAGTAATCCCTTCTTTAAACGATCGCTAAAAATTAAAGAAAATTGCTTTCCTAAGTTTCCATTCTCTGACTTTGCAATTGCCTTTGTATTTATCGAAGAGGCATGGTTTGCTTCTGAAGAAAATGTATTATCTAGTAGAATATAATTTTCCATATTTATTTATCCTGCTGTTTGCTTTATTTGGTCTACTATCAATGCTCTTGATCCAATCAGTTCTCCATCAATGTGGAGGGATAGATTATATTTTCCAGGTTTTGGAAATGCCAGTCCACCTAAATTAAAACTTAATTCTACAGTACCTTCTGCATTAACTGAATCAAATTCTCCATTAATTGGAAGAATCACCTGATTGGCCTCTATATAAGTTAGTGTAAGAGCGAAATTATGCTTTCCGACAATATTGGTAAATGCTGTGTAAATAGCCCATGGAGGAAAAATTGCAGGAAACGTTCCCGACATAAACCTATCAAAAGTCCCAATAATTCCCTTTTTATTATTATTTTCTGTAATCACTCTGTCTGCGAAAAGCATGGCGAGAAGGACTGGTTCACTCATATATATTAGATTCGGTTCCTTCTTTTTGTGAGCAATAATATTCTTTGAAATTTTAACCTTTTTCGAAAGTTTCTACCGAATTGCGGCTAACGAAATAGCCTTAACGACGAAGGCTGGCCCTGAGTCCCAACGGGACGGTAGGGACTGGAACGACACTTGCGAATGCAAGGGAAGTGGCAGAAGTCTATGTGGCATAGCCCGAGCGAGGGCGAAGACCCGAAGCGAAGTGTTAAGGCGCTGTTATGCGCAGTTGAATTTTATAAATTATTTTTTAGAATTGCTAACAACTTTCTCTGACTTTTTAGTCGTTGCTTTAGTTGGAACTGATTTTGCGGACACACTATTTTGAAAACTGGTCGCCACTTTCCCGAAAGCGGAAGAATGAGCAGAGGTTTTATCTACTTTGTGACCAATTGACATATTTGCTAATTTGCTCATGTTTTACTCCTGATTTTTGGCAATGTAGAACTGTTTCATCCAATTCAAAAAATAGGATGAATAATATGTCTGAGATACCCGAAATCGAGTCAATGAAAAATTTATCATCTAATTTACCTTTGAAGTTATCAATGCAAAGAAATCCTAGAATTACTCTTTCATGCGGCTTCTCTTTATTTGGGACTAATGAAATTGGGATTACGGCACAAGCATTGTAATAATTATTCCATTTTGGATTAGAATTTGTGTATTTTCCCTCGTCGAAAAGAGATTTTAGATTGTTCGATATAAATTTAGTATCTTTGAAATCAGGACTACAAATTGTATTAAAAGCTGTATTGTCTGTAGCATAGTAAATTTTAGGATGTTTTGCATCTATAAAATCACTCTCTTTACGTTCTCGGTAACTACTGGAATCTCTAATAAATGTTTTAATCAAAATATCATTATCAATTTTTTTAATTAACTTTATAGTAATCGAACAGTCATCCTGAGTTACTTTATCACAATAGATTTTGATGTTATCGGCTAATGTAATTAAAAATTGAGTTAAACTATTAAAAGTATTGGTAGCAATAATTTCATCCACTTTTAATTTTTTCTTAGTAACCATATAATTCAATTCTCTAAATGAATAGATGATATATCTCAAATGGTGTAGGACGTTATGGATTAACTTGCTTTGTGCTGTAATTATTTTTATAAAACTATTTAATTTTTCTTCGATTTTGTAATGTTCGACTGGAATGGTAACCAATCGGTTTACTTTGAATCCATAGTATAAATTTGTTATTACTAAAGATAAAGATAATATCGCTACTGATAAAGCCATGGATATGAATGGAATTTTAAGTGCCTCGAGTTCAGGTGAGGTTTCATTAAAGTATAGGAATGCAATAGGCACTATTCCGATTATCAAGCCGATTAAACTTGATATTCCGAAAACCCATGTAAATAGTTCATTTAAAAAGTTTTTCATAATTTATTCCATTTAGCATTACGCACAAGCCTCAACGACGTAGGCTGACCCTGAAGACCAACGGGAGGTTAGGGACTGGAACGAAACTTGCGCAGGCAAGGGGAGTGCCAGAAGGGGAATTTGCCGCAGGCCGAGCGAGGGCGAAGACCCAAAGCGAAGTGTTAAGTCGCTGTTATACGACGTGCTAAAGACCATTTAGAAAGTTCTGTGCCAATTCATATAATGATTGTCCATCTTTATTTTCCCAATAGAAATTTCCATTGTCGTAGAAATATTCTCCATTGAATTCTGTAAATATCTTGGAGGTTAGAGGAGATATAGCATATTCATTATTATCAAAATTCCATCTCACATTGTTGCTTCTACCTAGTTTTCCAGTAACAATGCAGGTGAGTTTATTTTTGTGATCTTCGAAATTTATTCCGATTGGTAAATTTCTTTTTAGAAAAAGCAGATCATTTTCCTTTATTAATCTATTTTCAATTAGAAGATTAAATGTACGTTGATAATACTTTCGAGCTCTATCTTCTTCCTCTTCCTTTATTTCCCGAACGATTTCTCTATCTGAGCTAAATAATTCGAGAAAATTTGACAATTTAATAATATTAAATGATTTGCCACCAGAATAGTCAAAAAATTCAGTAATCAGTTCAAATCTTGGAAAAAGAGCTTGTTGTTCGCTTCTATAGAACCAATCACTTTTTTCATCACCAGAAATGAATACTAAATCTTTTTTTTGTTCTGCTCCAATCTCTAGAATTGTTTTCCAAATTAAATAATCTCCAATGCCTAGATCTTCTTTTGCACTGTCTTTGAAACCTGGAGGGATTTTATGTTGATAGCGTTTTTCAAGTTCTTTTTTTATATTTATCTTTATTTCTTGGCTTAAATCTAAATCTTTTATTACTTCCTTTTTAAATAAATTTCTATATATTTCGGATACTGGATCATTGAAAGACCAAAGCTTTATTTCTTTAGCTAAAAATGTTATCTGTTCATTATATTTTTCTAATCTATAGTTAATTTCCTTCTCTAATCTTTGAATTTCTTGATAAGAGGCAAGATTTGACAAAATAGGATAATTTCCAATTTTTATTGTTTTGGAATTATTTTTTTGACGATTAATTGTTTGAAATAATTCTTTAATTTTGTTTGGTCTGTTATTCGCAAATTCCCTTGCAACTTGGCCTGGAATAAATAATCTTAGCTGATCTATGAGATTTTTATAGATTTCCGTTAGTTTTACCAAGCTTCCTGAGCTTGTAGAATAAGGAATCAACAAGGCATTTGTATCTATAACAAAAATACATTTTTCTTTAATTTCCTCAACTGAGATAGATTTTATTTCAAATATATCTGAAGCTTTCTTGTAGATTTCATTATTTATGAAAATATCATTTGTCATTTATTTTCTCCTTTTTTTCGCATGTCGTATAAAGAAATAGCCTTAACGACGTAGGCTGGCCCTGAGTCCCAACGGGACGTTAGGGACTGGAACGACACTTGCGAATGCAAGGGGAGTGCAAGAAGCCTATGTGTCGCAGACCGAGCGAGAGCTTGTCCCGAAGCGAAGCGTTAAGGCGCTGTTATCTGCAGTGCCAGTTTTTTAAGTAAGTAGATTGGTTGGAATTAATTTTAGTTTTCCATCCCACCATTTTTCTACGACATGCTTTTGATACCATGGATATGGTAAATCTGCATGATCAGTCAGTATAATTTGGAATCCTGCATTTTTAACAAACGATTCTAATAATTTAAACATTTTAATCACTGAAATATTATCTGTATTTTTTACTTTTTTGTCTCTAGTTTGAGGGGGGAAGAATGCTTGAGTAGGTTGATCGAAGAAAATGAAGTTTGGTATTGGTAGTTTTTGTTCTGCAAACCATTTGTGGAATACCAGGTAAGTAATTAGATGGATAGATACCCAGTTTTCCCCGCTTCCCATCGTATTCATTGGTATTGGTCCTTCCTTAGTATCTGCAACTACCGTTAATTTTTTTAAATCAAATCTGAAAGGATACTCTGAGTGTTCTAATTTTAGATTCTTAGCGGCCTTAGATATTTCACTTGAAATCAATGAAAGTATTGAATTTAACTTTTGATCTATAGATTCATTCTCAATTTGGGTTTCAAGATTCGAGATTTTTTCCTTTAACAGAATTAAGTTAGAGTTTTCTGGTTTATTTGGAATGAAATCTTTGATAGTATCATAATAGTAGGAGATTCTTCCTCTTACTAAATTTTTTAGATTTTGTTGATCATTAAATTCTTGTATGCGTATAGTACTATTTTTTAATGAGATTATTTGTTGGTTAATTTGATTAAGATCGTTTTTTAAAATTTCTTTTTTTTCTGCAGATCGATTAATGAGTTTTTGAAGATGAGGTAAGTCGGAAGAAAGTTCATCTAATTGTTGGTTAATTCTTCGTAAATTCTTGTTTATTTCAATAACAGTTGGGATTTTTTTATTTAACTTTGAATTACATAAAGGGCAGGTTGGATTTAGACTTAATTTCTCTGGTATTAGTCCTATGCTTTCTAATCTAGATTTTTGTTCACGATTTTCATTGCTATATCCGCTTGCATTTAACTGCAGATTTTTATACTCTTCAATATCCTCACTAATTTTCTTATATTCTTCTCTGAGATTATTATGAATTGAATTTAGTCGATTTAATTCATCTTGAGATTGACTTTCTGGAATTCTGTTTTCATTTATGTTCTCAATTGCATTCAATAAAATTTGCTTTATCTCAGCAAAATCAGCAGAAAATTCTGTATCTTGATCTAGTAAGCCTGCGGAAATTGCCTCAGTTATCATCGAATGTGCCGTTGATACCTCATTATCAATATTTTTGAAATTTTTCGTTTCTTCTGATTCAATTTTATTTAATTCTATTTTTAATTTTTTCAATTCATCTTGTTTCGCTAAAAAATCTAAGGACACGGCGCCAAGAAAGTAGGGCATATAATCTTTTATACTTTGAGGTAAGAAGGGCTCACCTTGTCTATGAAACAAAAGATTTTTATTGGCTATTTCTCCTTGCTCTTGAAAACAGTAAATGAGTGCTTTGGAAATATTCGCTAAGCCAGTTTGTCTCGTTTGATTCGGTTTTAGTTCGTGAGAGTATTCAGTTATATTGCAGAATTCATTTAAAACTGTAGTAAGGCCTTCTAAATTTATATTCTGGCTTAATTCAGTATTGTTTTCAATATTGATTCGTTTTCCCCTTTCAATATAGATTTCTTCTGACGTTAAATATCCATTTTTTGGATTTTTTCTCGCGATGAAAATTTCTTCAGATTTTTTTGACAATATAATCCCGTACCAAAGTGTATTGTTAGGTATAACACCAGCGGGTATACTGCTTTTGCTAGCTGCCATACAATAGTTTACAATATGAATTAACGCTGATTTTCCTGTTTTTGAGCCACCGGTTATAATATTTAATGTATTTAACTCAAAAGATAAAATTCTAATTTTACCATTTTTTAAAAATAGTATTATCTGTTTTAATTGAACATTCAAGGTTTTACTCCTAGCAAAGCAAATATTGTCTCGGGTTTTCCTGATATAGAAATCCAACGCCCGCAAAATGCTGCTTTTTCAAAACATAGATTAACTTCAGGAGTAAAACCAATGTTATGGTAGTCTGACTTTTGGATCGTTTTAACTGGAGTAAGATTTTCATCTGAAAAACGGAATAGATCGTGGGAACAGCCAAATAATATCGCCTCGGACACATAAGGTTTTAGAGATTTAGTGCGCTTTGGATATGATATTCTAAATCTAGTATTTTCTTCTTTGGCTAGCCAACTTCCAAATTTAGTCCCAAGAGTTTTAGGAATTGCGAATCTAGTTTGTTTGTGCAGTACTATAGATGCTATTAAATACGAGAAAACGTACGGCATATTTTTTTTTGACTCGTGAAAAAATCCCTGTGCCGAAAAGTAAATTATTAATGATAAGAAAGCTGGGTTAAGTAAGTTAGCTTCCTCTAAATTTCGTTCAATCCAAATTTTCATCTAACTTATAGCTCCAGATCAAATTAAAGAGTCTAGTAAAGATCTGTAGTCTGGATGCCAACCTACTTTCTTATTATCAGATAAGATCTGTAAAGAACCTCTGGTTATAAATGCTTCATGGCAATTTACTCTTATTGGAATATTTGCCTCTTGTTCAGCCCATCTATATAATTTTTTAGCTAGTTTAATTTTTTCTTCATTAGAAGTATTATCTTCAAGTTCATCAAAAGTTGCCTTAAATAAAATGTCCCATTCTTCTATTAATTTATTTTCATATTTTTCTATATCCCCAACTAATAATAAGTCTTCCCTTATCCATCGAGATCTTTGTTCAATGGCTCTATAGTAATTGTTGACTGCAAATGGGATACGATTAGTATTTATATTTGCAAGTTGTAACTGCTTTACAAAAATATAATTCTTATATATTTCATGATCTACAATTGCATTTACTAATTCTGAATCGATCGGAAGGTTGTCTTGCTTAAATCCTTCCCGTAATTCATTTATTTTTGAATCGATTTCGTTACCTGGTATCATAATATAAGAATTTGGATTTTTAATATCTTTTAGAATTCGCGAAAACCACCATCCTTCTAGATATTCGATGAAAATATTTAATTTTTCTCGATCACAAATTCCCCATAAAGAAGAGTGTAAGTTTTTAGTTATTCCAGCATGATCAATTGCATTATCAATAACAATAATTGTATCTAATAAATTAAGTCTTTCGTTCTTATCTAGAGCTTTAAAATCTGAAAATATTTTTTGAAGATCCTTGTTTTTTGAAGTTAAGGAAACATTGTGAAAAATTTGCTCGGCAGTTGTAACATTTCTATTTTCAAGTTTAAGAAAACTTAAAGCACTACCATCAGCTGCTTTTGAAGTAGTAATCAAATATCTTTTTATGTCGGAATTGTTGAAGCCAGATTTCAATTGATCAATCCATATTCTAACTGATTTCCAAATATCTAAGCTACTATCTGTTAAATTCGCAAACCTATTTAGATGAAGTTTTGTCTGTAATAACTCAAAACTCTTTCCTTTTGATTCGAAATGAATATCATCCAGCGATTCAATAAAAACTATTACGCATGGATCGTTTTTTAGTCTATTGAGTGTTTCCAATAATGCCAGTCTACATTGATATAGGTAACCAGCCAATGAAGGACTCGCCGAAAATGCATTTACTGTCATTTTGATTTATCTCTTTTTATCAGTTTCGGTAGATTCTTGTAATTTATTAAAAAAATGGCATTACAGATAACGAAATAGCCTTAACGACGTAGGCTGACCCTGAGTCCCAACGGGACGTTAGGGACTGGAACGACACTTGCGCAAGCAAGGGGAGTGCCAGAAGCCTATGTGTCGTAGACCGAGCGAGGGCTTGACCCGAAGCGAAGCGTTAAGGCGCTGTTATACGCAGTAGCGTTTTAGAGTATCAGTCATTATAAGGATTCGAAGACGTCTGGTATGCTTGCTTCAGCAAATAATTTGCCAAATTCACTTAGTTTTCTATCTGATATCACTCTTCCACCAATTTGCATTCCTGTAGCATTTCTAATTGGTAAATCATTCTGCGTTTTCCAAGTTCCGGCTATTGTTAAGCTATTTAAATGATCCATGTACATCCAAATCTTATCAGGAAATGAAAGTTTATTTAATGGAAATTCTTCTTTTGTTGTACGAAGATTAATTATTTGATTGTTAACGTAATCCCATTCTTGCTCTACTCGATAACTTTGTCTTTTTAAGTAGAACAAAATTATCGCTTCATCTTCGCTTAATTGTTGGATAATTTTAGGAAATGCAGGATGTGCTTTATCTTGAGTTGTCTTATCTATAGCCTTTGCTAGTAAATTTGAAAACATTTCTCCGATTATAGATTCATTTTCAATGTATACCATCGATTCAATGATAGGACCTACTAACTGCGGATGTCCTTCTACTAAGTTTTCTTCTTTGACTTTCCCGGCGACTTTTTCTAGGAACGCTTTCCACCTATCGTGTTTTGCAGCCAAATAATCTATACCAGCAAAGGCAAATCGTGCTACTTTCACTGAATTTTTTAAAAGGTCGCCAATCTCCTTTACGGATGGACTTAGTAGATCTTTATAAATTTCTTTTGCTACGATCTTAGACTCTGATTTTCCCATTATAACTTTCCAATTTATTGGTTTATAAAAATACTATTGAAATGCAAGTTTATACAATTTTTTTCCTTGGTCACTTATTTTTATTTGACTTCCATTTCTTTGCGATAAGCCAGCTGTTGTTAAGTATCCTTCCCGGAAATCTCGTGGAACTGAAATATTTTTTTCTAGATCGGTATTATTTAAAATTTCTTTAAGAAATTGAATTCCAAGTATATGTAAGTCGTAAACAGTTAAAGTTAATATATAAAACTCATCCCAAGTTAAAATACCATTTAGATATTTGTCGAATAGTTTTGAGTATACTTTTATTTTTTCCTCTTCAATTGATTTATCTATAATTTCTAGCAGATGATTTGCAATCTTTTCTCTTTTATCGGGATCGCTAATTTCTAATTTAAAAGCAGCAAATGCTTCAGAATTTTTTACATTCTCAGATGATTTGATGAATAAGGTAAATTTTCTTATAAAAAGTTGATCCTTAATGGTGAATCCAATTTTCCCAAGACTAATAACTGAACTAACTATTGGTATATCTTTTAATACACCGTCCACAAGGTCTAGATTATCAATTGCTACTTCACCCAAATTTGAAAGAATGCTTGCAGTTTCTGGTGTGATACTATCGATTAATTTTTTGTTTGTTTCGAATTCCATTATTATCCTCTATTTATTTTGGTATGACTTCAAGAGATAGGTAACGGTTATGCGGCGTGAGAAGGGTAACGCTTTTTAGTAACCTTTCTTGGTTTATGAACTTTGTATGAATCTGGGTCAGAAATAAGCGAGAAGAAATCATTGTCTATAACACCTAATTTGTTATTAGCAAACCAGATGGAATAATGATCACCCTCTCTTTTGATTCCGACATTGAACCCATTGAACGGATTACCGATCATGATGAGATGTCCAAGCCAATTGATGTAACCTCTGTCGTTAACATGTCTCTGTTTGAATCCAAAAGGGTAAGTGAGTAAGAGATCAGCGTTAGGATCAAAAAGCTTTTCTGACTTCACATAGACTTGTTCCGGAGTTTTCATGTTAAGAGACTCGTGTGGTCTTTCTCTGTTAAATTCAATTCTCCATTTATCGAAGATTTTTTGGTGTAATGTAATGTTTCCAACGATCTCATGTTGTAGTTCACGAGCCATGTCTTTATGCATACGTTCATGAGCGCCATTCTGGTAAGGTTTTCCTGGTTCAATCCGATCGAGCTTAATCCCCAGAGAGAGCCACCAAACAGATAGCTTGGTTAGACCTAGAAGGGATTGCATAGAAGCAAAAGGCGGTCCGTTGTCAGATCGGATGATCTCAGGAAGCCCATAGATCTTAAATAACCTAATGAATTCGGCTTTAACAGAAGGGATATCGCCTTTGCTCAGGGTCTTGATGGACAGAATGTATTTGGAATAATCGTCTCTGATTGTGAGAGGGTTAACCTTTTCTGAATCAGCAGTATACCACCATCCTTTGAAGTCTACAGTCCAAATATGATTTGCGTGAGTAGACTTTTCTGGTAGAGAAATCCTTTCTCCCAAAATGTTTGACTCTCTTTCTCTTCTTCGGTAATGTAAGTCCAGCTTTTTGGAAGATGCGATCAAGAGTAGATTTGTCTGGAGGTTTTACATCTGGAAACTTTCTCTTGTAAAGTTCGAGAATCTTCTTTGATCCCCAAAACTTCTTATTGTTCTTGAGCTTAATGAGCTCGAGAACGACATCTTCCGGAATCTTCTTTGGTGAGCTCTTCGGAGTTCTCTTCTTGTCGAGAAGCCCAGCTTTTCCCTCGGTTAAAAACCTTTCTTTCCATTTGTATCCACACTTTGTAGATATCCCGAATTCTGCACAGAGCTGAGTGAAATTAACTCCTTTCTCAAAGCTCGCCATAACGAAATCCAATCTTAAATCCACGACCTGATTCTCCTTCCAAGGCATCCCCATAGCCCTCCTAAAAAGGTGTTCTAGGGGATGAGAAACCAGAAAGTGTTACCTATGTCTTGCTACAAAAGTGTTACCCATGTCCTGAGGCATACATTTAAACACTTTCGCATAACGAATTAGGATTACCGACGTAGGCTGACCCTGAGTCCCGGAACGGGACGTTAGGGACTGGCACGTTACTTGCGGATGCAAGGGTAGTGACAGAAAGCCTATGTGTCGCAGACCGAGCGAGGGCGAAGACCCGAAGCGAAGCGTTAAGGCGCTGTTATCTGCTGTGCCGCGCCCCCGATGTCTAACCGAGCGAAGCCACGGAAGGCGTCGCCGGTTAGCGAATGCCTATCTAATCTTTGTCTTTAGAAAACTCAGCATTCACTTCACCTAAGGCTTTTCTTTGCTGATTAGAAAATTTGCGAAAGTTTCGAATAGTTTCTCTAAGACCTTTCGTGGTCTTAATTTGTCTTAGCAATACTTTGCATTGATCAGATTGTGAAACCAATGTATTTTCCTCTTCCGGTGTAAGATATTTGGTTGGTAAAACTGAAATTGAATGATTCAAGAGTCAGTTAAAGTTTGATTTATACTTTTGCTTGAGAAGCGTTAAAAAAGAATGCGGATAAAATTCGACTCGTCCTGGAAAAATGCCATTCATTCCTGTAGGTGTAAGTTTTAGTTTTGCGTCCCGAACGCGTAGCGTTCGGGCGAACCGGTTCAAAGAACCGGAGCAAGCTAAATATGAAATTAAGTGATGACAAATGGCCCTCATCCCGATCCTGTGTGTGCAAATAAAATATTCGCTCTCTTTCATTCTATTCTACTTAGCTGCCGCCAATAGAATAAAAATCAAAGTTTGCCGTCAAAGATGGAAATTCATTGACGTTAAGGGCTTATTGGGCGCTTTTCTAATTAAAAATTACCCATACGATAATTCCAATTCTTTTTTCTCTAAAGCAATCAAAAGATCAAGTTCTTTCCACTGTATAAACCAATCATCTATCTCATTATCCGATAACTCTTTCTCAAAATCCACTAAGGCAAGCGATGCAGAAGACATATGAATCTTACACATATTGAGAATTAAGGATTTTCTATATCCATTATCAATGAAAGGACAAGCTATGGTATCCAAAAACAAATAAGCTAATTCTGCATTTTCATTGATCTTTTCTAAATTTTCTAACTTTTTATCTATTATCTTTAAGGCTTTATCCTTTAATAAAGAATAATCCTCATTGTTTTTCACATAGTATAAAAAAGACATCAGATCAAAGTAACTGACTTCATCTGAGTCAAAATTAAATATACTATCGATTACCTGAATGGGCAGAAGATATTCATCTCCCAATTCTCTAATTGCCAACAGAATATTTAATTTTTCTAATGGAACAAACGCTATGTAATCATTATCTTCAAATTTATAGTTATGAAAAAACTCCCGAGAAAGCTCAACCGTTCGTTCTGCAATAAGCTCAGCGTGCTGCGGAAAATGCCCCTTAAAAAACCGGTTCACCATAATTAAAATTTGGCATAGTTTATATGAAGAGTTCACCGATGGCTCTAATGCATAAAAATAAAAAGAAGCCTCTAAAATAAGTAGAAGACTATTTTTATAATCTCCATGTTTAGTTTCTGGATCTGCTTGACGAGAAATACCATCCATAATTTCTAAAGCCCTATTTCTAAGTGATGAAATAATGTATCCGCAAGCAATTGGAAAGCTATCCTTCATCTCGGCGCAAACCGATTTAATCCTATGAATAAAATTTCTCTTGAGCTCATCAAGATGGTGTATTTCCAAAGGAGAAGAAACGTTGATATTGCTAGAATCTTTTGTTTCGAGAATAAACTTATTATAAAATATTTTAATCTCAGTTTTTACGTCTTGTATTACTTTCGATTTGACAGTAAAATATGGTCTTTTGTACTTTTCTACTTTTAACTCATTAAAATATAAATTGTATTTTGACAACTCGTCGGAAATTTCTTCTCGAATTCTGCGAACTGTTGATTCACTGTTAGAATAAACAAAATAATCATCTACATAACGACGAAACACGTAATTGTCGTTGAATGATAATTCATATTTGGTTTTCAAATTATTAATTACAGTAATATCAATTTTCTGGAGAATAATCTCGGCAAATATCCTGCTAACCTCGGGGCCAATAAGAATACCATTGGTTTCCCCATGATTACTATTCTGCATGAGTTTATCAAAACTAGCACCGAAAGAATTTGCTTTCTTATAGCGCTTTGTAAAATCTTTTGTCTTTGTTGCCCATGAAATAGTGTGCGTATAAATTGAAGAGAAACACTTTGATATATCTAGAAGCCAAAGATTGGAAAATCGCTTTTCATAATTAAGCATTTCCTCCGAATCAAAATATTTATAGATTCTATCATACCCTTTATACGCAAAGTAAGAACTTGGATGAACAATTTCAGATTCTTCATTTTCTAAAAGAATTTTATCAGAACGAAATTTACTGATTTTTTTGGCACGATCACTTTTATAATAAAATGAGGCTCCTACTGAAACGGGGGCTCTTAAACTTACTTCGTTTCGAGATGTATAATAGCAGATAAGACGACCATATGTTTCGTAAAATTCCACCATTAATAATTGTGAAGATGGGTGCAATAATGATAAGATTCTAATTGAATCAGCGCTTTTTCGAATTTTATACTTATATGGTATTTTTGCCCAATCGGAATTATCTCCATCTACTCCAACAATATATTTCATTGTTTTCAATTCAATACCCGAAGATAACTTGCGATAAAAACCTTCATTCGAAAAAATGATCGGAACTTCATATGGAGATGTCTCTGAAATAATTACGCGATAATAGTCGCCTCGATTAATTTTCTTCAGTCTCTTTTTAGACATATTCCCAACACCGCTTTATCTTGCTTAACCTACTAGGAGAAAAATAATGAAACACCTTGTCTTTAAACCCATTCCTGAAGCTAAGCTTAAGCAGATTGCGTCGCTCCTGTTGGCTTAAGATTGTAGAGATTTTCGAATAAATTTTTCCCTTCGGCACGAGCAGAATATTCCGAAAGAAATTATCGAGATTTGGCAACACTTCACTCTCAGTATAATTTATATATTTGTAATTGTAGTAAATACCGCTTTTTCTTTTTATCCCATTTCTTCTATCTAATAAGGAAAAATTACCCGTTATGAATTTTACTCTATCAGTTAAAAGTCTTAGATCTTGATTACGATGATAGTCTAATAGAGATTTAATCAGTCGAGATTTGAATTTATTTTTTTTGCCTTCTGATATATCTATTTCAATACGTCTCAGGCTTTTTTGTTTATGCTGATAATCCTCCAGCAAGGTATGTAACTTAAAATGATATCCTAAATAATCTAAAGTTTCGATAATATCTGTTGAACCTTTATTCCCAGTTTGATCAACTGTGATAATCTTTGTCTTAGTTGTATTAAAGGAAAGTCCAGTGGGCAAATCATCTTTCAGCTTCTGCTGTAATTTACTTATATCACTTACTGGGTCGACTATCAAAATTATATCATCCACAAATCTTTGGTAGAAATATATACCTTGAAGATTCGAAATAGTTTTATCATATTCATTCAATTCGAATTCAGCTAAAGTGGCACTTAATGGTAGCCCCCTGGCCAAACCAGTAATTTGCTCTCTTTTCAAAAAGCTAAAGAAGCTTTTCAATAGTTGGTAATTTTGTCTTGAAAGAAATAAGTTCTTATTAACTTTTAAAAGAATTGAGTCTGTGTTAACAGATTCATAGAAACTTTTTATATCTAGTCTAATTACCGTATAAGGATGCGTTTCTTTTAAAAGTGAAAGTAAAGTAAATATAATACTATCTCGATCAATCAGCTTAAAGTTGGAAAAATATTTTATATTTTCATTTATTTTTCTTAAAACAAGCTCATCAGAAATGTCTTCCAATTGATAAATTTTCTTTTTATTTTTAGTAGTAACGTTCAATCCAACAGGAGTTGTTTCAAAGCCTTCTTTTGCTCTCTTTTGCGCTAGAGCTAAAACTTGATCTTTCACCGAATTATTGCTAAGTCGATTATCATGATAAATATCGCTCCTATTGATAAGGCGAGATAAACTTACTTTACTAAATGTTTGATCAAACTTCATTTTTAATAATATTTAAAGCCTGCCACGGATGGCAGGCGCTATAATGAGGGGGGCGCGGCATTGCAGATAACGAACTAGACTTACCGAAGTTCCCCGACCCTGAGTCCCGTCGGGACGTTAGGGACTGGCATGTAGCTTGCGTAAGCAAGGCGAATGCCAGAAGGGGAATTTGCCGCAGGCCGAGCGAGGCCTTGTGCCGAAGCGTAGCGGTAAGTCGCTGTTATGCGATGTTCTGGTTTCTTACAATTCATGATAAATCGCTATTGGATCGATTATTATTTCGTTTTTTAGTCTGCCAGAAAAGTGTGCTTCTACACCTGAAAAAGCATTTAAGATTTTTTCTAAAACTTGTTTGATTACTTCGTCATCATCATTTTCTGAATCGACTTCTCTGTCTATCCTGTCTTGAACTTCTTCTATAGTTTCACTTTCAGATTGAGTAATAATTCCAACTAAAGTTAATGGTTTCTCTGTTTTGAGTGCGTATTTTTTAATCAGCGCATTTTCGCTTTCACGTAAGTATTCTCTGTTAACTATTGTTGAAAACAATATATCTGGCAAAAGGATTCGAAGCTCAAGTATATCGCGATATCCAAAGTTTAACAGGTATTTAATATTCTCTAGAAATTGAGGATCTTGGTATAGGTTATTTTCTTTAGCTAATCGGCGTGCGTCTGCTAAGTATTGTAATTGTGCCTTTAGTCTTGCTATTTGATTACGATCCTTAGTTTGTTTTGCTTCTTCATCGACTCTTTTGACTATTTCTTGTCGTGAATCATGAGTACTTACATAGGTAAGTGCTTCACCAACTTTGTTAAAATCTTCAATTACGGAGGAAAGAAATTTTGAATCGAGAAATTTCGCAGTTCCTGTTACTTTGATAAAAGTTTTGCCTCTAAAAGAGGAAATTGCAGTATTCGAATTGGTCGCATCTACAGTAAGGAGCCTTTCCATTGAAACTATTTGTTCTTCAAAAAGAGTATAGGCGAAATCATGTAGAAATTTCCTCTCCATTTTTCCTTTTTCCATTGTTGCTATTTCACCTATGCTTCTGCCACTAAAGAATTGAGATGTCTGAGTTTGTGTTTTGGAAGAAATTTGCTGATCTGAACTTAGAATATAATCTGTCATGCCAGAAAATAGCTGAGATGAAAATGAAAATAGCTTGTATTCATCCAAATAAAGAAAAGATCTAATTGGTGAAGTTTTAACTGGCGGTTTTTCATCTTTTGTATGAGTTTTTGCAAATTCTTTGATTCTATATTCTTTATATAAAGATAGAAATAGAAAAGCTAATGTAGCTAGAGAAAATACTCCAGATGTAACCGTTATGGCAATATCAATCATGTAATTTTTCCTCTTGATGATAAATTCTCCATGTATACAGCAAAATAGATATTGAACCAATGGCTGACCCAGCCTGAATTATCTCAGGCCTAACAGCATTTGGTTCAATAATAGAATAAATTGAAACAATTAACATTAGTGAACAGAATATAACGTATAAAATAGATATTGCAAAAATAGTTTCAGCAGTAATATTCGTATTTCTTTGTGGACCAAATTCCTGAATATTAGAAATACCTAAAACTAGACCAAAAGTAATAATATCTGATTCACTTAAAAGAATAGATAACTGGGCTTTCTTAAAAATTGCAAAAGCTATGAGCCTTGCAAACATAGGAATTAGTCCCACTATTACAGTATATAGAAGCCATCGTCTTTTTGTTAATTTATTATTTGGCATAATTATATTGTTTCAGAATTTCGCATAACGTGTCAAGCTAGCCGAAGTGCGAGGGTAGCGAGCATTTGCCCGAGTTCTGATGCGGCGCGCGCACTTTTGATATTCCTAATTCTGCGCGCGTCCGCACGAGCGAAAGAATGAAGCGAAGCGAAATGATTCGCGAGAAGAACGAGTGGCTGAGCACCGTAGCGAAACGAAGTGCAGCGGAACGGCTAGCGGAAGTTATGCGAAGTCCGGCCGTTTTGCTTGGATACGAGTGCCATTCCGGGATGGACGGTGCACGTAGAGAAGCCGCGCGCCGACAGGGCATTCGCAAGATGACCTGGCTACGCGAAGCTGAAAGACCCTATTGAGGAAATGGCCTTACGGGGACGCTGCTGCAAAGACATGAGTAATCAGATGCGAATACTTCCTTACCCGCATATCCAATGCCGCACGTGTTACCGAACATGCTATGGGTTGGGATATTATACCCAGGCCGGATTCCCGTGTTTGTAGCGTTGTCCGTTCCACAGATGTGAAAGGCGTGCTTGGCAGACGGATTGGAAGCGTCCACATAGACCCCGCTCAGGACGGCACCGAGGTTTACGGACGAGCACACAACGTCACATGGGCGAGCCGTGGGATTTGTAGCCGTCTTAGCAGGAACCCAGAAAAGTGTTGGATTAATACCCGCCTGTCCCGGGTTAGCGGAGACATTTGTTGTCCCGAAGACGACTAACGTTACTGCGAGTCCTAGAGTGAATTTGAACATGGTGTACCTCCTTTTGGTTACATGTCATTGACATTTCTTTTAGAAAAAGAAGTCCGATTGCTGGATAAATGTGATTGCATCTGCTCTCAAGCCATTTCGGCAGACCGCATGACGGCCGGATTTCGCATAACGAACTAGTCTTCCCGAAGTTCCCCGCCCTGAGCCTGCGTAGTAGGCGTTAGGGAAAGCGGGGAATTTGCCGCAGGCCGAGTGAGGCCTTGTGCCGAAACGTAGCGGGAAGACGCTGTTATGCGCTGACGCGATTTCACAAATTTCCGAATTATTTATTTTATTTTTTTTAAGAGTTTTTCTTTCCGTTCAGAGTAAACATCTGCTTCATGTTGAAAAGCAATTGCTTTATCACAGATCTCAATTGCTTTTAAGTATTCTTTTTGTTTCTCATAAATAATTGAAAGTCGGCTGAACGCAGGTATTCTACCTATGAAGCCAGTTTCACGTATTTTTTTTCTTCTTGTGTTGAAAAAGGGATTTCCATAATTTCTGCATATTCTTTCGCTCGTGCGATTTCAGTATTAATATACTGATTTTCCATTTCAGCTAAACTTTCAATATCTAAGAGACAATACTTTATACAATTGTCTAAATATTTTTGATCAAGGTCTCTGTAGTGATAATAAAAATCCTGTAGCGAAATTAAAGTAAAATGTCTTTGAAGTAGATTCCCGTTTGTTTTATTGAGAGAATCAAGCAGTTCATTCTCCCTTTTTTCATCAAATTTCGGTAAATCCTTCTCATTTTTTTGTTTAATAGACTTATCAATTAAGCCTTCTTTCCTCATTGCAGTAATTTTTTCTTTTACTATTTCATGTGTACTCGTAAGTATTTCATTTAGTATCTTCTTTAGTTTTATACTTGAAGAAATAATTGGAACTGGAAAAGACTTATCTCTTATTGAAGTGTTTGCAAAGATAGGTAACTCTTGCTTTGGCAGTTTGGTCAGATCCTCTGAATTTAAAATATTTGAGAGCAATATTTTTTTTTGTCCATATGTATCGAAAATTTTGTTTTCCATCACTTTTTCGAATAATTCTGGATATTTTTTTATGTAATTTACGTTTGAAAATTCAAAAGTTTTTGCCATTCTAATTATATCTTTAGAGGAGATGGGTAGATTAAAACTCAAGTAGCATAATAAAAATAGATTATCTGAGAAAGCATATTCAAATGACTTGTCAATAGAATTTACAAAATCAAGTGCTATCTCGCCTTTTTGTTTTAACATGCTTATTAATACCAGAGCGTTAGCGGAATAAGATTGGAATGACTTATTCGAATGCACATCACGTAGTTTGATTATGACATTTAAGGCTTTTTGATAATTGCCAACCAGTAGATGTCTCTCAAGACCATAGTATAGAATAAATACAAATCCAATATCGATATTAGGATTATATGGATTTTGCAGAAGATTGATATAAACACCTTTTTGTTCCGGTGTTAAACCAGAATACGTTGGAAAATAAGGTGGTCTTTCGATTTTTGAAATATCCGAAGGTAGTATGATTGGTTGTTTTGTATATATCAGGCTTGGCTCTTCTTGACCAGTCATCTGAATTGTAATATTATATCCGTTGTAATGAAACGTATTCCTTTCTGAGTTTTCATTTGTGTAATTTTTTAGAGGACCATCTGCAAACCAAATTAAATTTTTCAAATCTTCATGTATGCTAATAGGTGGATTTTTAAAATTTGCTATTTCATTTGTATGGTTTTGTGCTGGTTGGTTTTTGCCGTGAAGATTCGAGGTTTCCTCTTCTTTTTTATTAAAGATATCAAATAATCCCATAAGATTTTCCTTTTAATTTGTTAATTTTATGAAACCTATTTTCGCGTTTGCGCATAACAGTTAATTCCAGACTTGCGATTATTTGTCTTAATCTCACAACTGATGACAAGTATTATGCGCTTTATTAATCGAAAACTAAAAAAATCGGAAAAGCGTAAGTGAAATCATTTGTCCTAGAAATTGAAGAGACCAAGGTTGAAAGCTAAGTTCTCTTTAAACAATATTCTCTAATCTTCGCGATATGCTTGGCTACACTTTCAATTTCAATTATATGCTACAAAAGTATTACCTATGTCTTGATTCCTACAGTCACACAATGATATATAACGCGCTAAGCAAGAAGAGGATTTAGAGTCGGAGAGAATCCTGTGTATACAGGAGACATGACGGAGAGGAACATAGCGATGCCCAATGGAGGGGACAGTCCCGAAACGTAGCAATAAGGTGCTGTTAGTCGCCTCTATTGCAATTTAAATTCAACTACAGTATATGCTTTTTTCTTTGAACTCGGTTTGACTCTATATTTTCTCGTACTAACTAGACATCTTGTAAAGCATGTATCTCCAAATTGATAATTGCCGGAGTGAAACGGCATGTTTTTACTTCATTAGCATTCGATTTTCTGTTAACCATAATTCTATTTTTAAAGATTTTCGATCAGATAATCTTAGACCACTAAAACCATTTGTTCTGTTTGTTAACATTTCTTGGAGAATTATCCTTTTACTTTCTAAATTCACTTCATTGAATTTTTTGTTTAAACTGTAGCCTATATAAGGGAAATGATCCTCGGATTTTATAATCGGCTGACCAGGTGTAAGCTCATTAAGGTATAGTTTTAATTTTTCTTTGGTTTCAAAATATTCATAATTTAAAGGATCTGCTAAATTTAGTATCTGATTTATTTGATCAGAATGATAGTTAATTAAAAGATTTTCAAGATCGACATCTTTATCTAAGTCTAAAACATTTTTTAATCTTTCAGACAAAGTATCAGCCTCCCACTCACTCTTAATATATCTGTCTGACTTACTAAAATCTAGTAATCCGTTGTAGAATTCCGAAACTAATGTATAGGTGTTAACGATCGGATTCATTAAAAGGTGAATTTTATTGTATGCATCTGTTAATTCCAGTTTAAAATTGCATTTGTTGTCATTAATCTTTTCATAACTAAGTGTAGTTCCAGATCCTTCTTCATCAATAAAAAATGAACAGAATTTTTGACCTTCAATAATTTGTTCAAGCCAGCCGATTAGCTCGGGGAATGGGTCCAGCCAGTCTGAGGCTCGAATTTGCCAAATATCTTCCTGGGAAATTACATCAACATGTATCCATCCTGCAACTGAGTCTTTATAATTTACTTTAATATTGTTTTCCATTTATTCCGAGTTTTTTTAAACGAGTTCGTATAACGCTATGTTTGTTTAATCTTTTTAACTTCGAAAGAGAAAATACAAAAGACCTAATTTTGCAAAACATTTTTTCACGTATAACATTTCTACCATCGTAAATTGGCAAAATTTTGAGTAGTTCTCGTTTCAACTTCTATTTTGACACAATAAGCAACGTTCGATAATAGTTATTATGTCGCATAACTACCGTTATTTGGTAAATTGAGATTTTAAGTTAAGCTTATCGAAGTCCAAGCAAATGTCAATCATTTCTTATGGCATGTCATTGTGCTAGAAATTGCATAACATATTGATGTGGCATTTTCGCAGCGAATAACTGCACCAAGAGCGGAGGCAAATCCGCCTTCCTCCTGATTATCTGTAAAGCTTTCTATTAATTTTACAGCCGGAGAGTTATCACCAGCGATGATTCGAATTTGCTTACACACTAAATCATTCCCAGAGATCTCTTTGATTTTTGCATCCTTACTGAAAATGGAAGAAGTGATAGTTAAAAGGAAAAACAATAAGACAAATTTCTTCACAACCAAACTTTCCGAAAGGCGAGATTTGGGTCACCAAATATCTCGGACTAAAAAACCGATCCATGACTTCATGAAGGAATAATTTCGATGCACGAAGCTCTTCAAAAAGATGCCTTTTTTATGGAGAAAGGCTAAACTCTGGAGGTTTCTTTCTTTTCCAATAATTTTCGATACTTAAAAACAATTCGGCATTCTTTTGTTTTTTTCGTTTGATGAAAATGCCATTGACTAGAAATTCCTTTTTTTAACGGCTCTTATGCAAACGATCGTGCAAATTCTATCCAATCCTTTCCCAACTGGTGCAGAAGTCACACATTCCCACTTCTGCCTAAAAAGGCGAGCAAATCCATTTTTCTTCAGTGATTTCATCCAATTGAAAATCGTATTCGTCTAGGTCGGATTTTTCATTTTATATATAAGGGAAGGGGTAGAGAATTACGGTTTTGGGCCCGAGAAAATCAAAATTATTTCCAAAAAATAAATTCTGAATCTTTATTCCAAGGATAATAGCTTATATAGCTTTGTGCATTAAAATCGCAGAAGATGGGCATAAATCTCTAAACTGAGATGTTTTTTGTATTTGAACAGGTGCATTTTTTCTATTCAATTCTTTAAATCCAAATTTAGCAAAATACTTATCTGCTGATGTAGTGAGTAAGTAAATTTCAGAGACCTTTTCGTTTCTTGCAAAATCGAAAATCCTATTTATCAGAGACAACCCTACTCCATCTTTTCGAAATTCTTCTTTAACACAAAGAGATCGAAGCAAACCAATAGAATTAAACCTTTCTAGCGCAACGGAACCTACAATTATATCGTCAAACTTTGCAACAATAAACTGAATGGAGGAATTCGAATCAATATCTTCCACAGGCAAATTATACTCTTTAAGAAGTAAAATAATTTGTCCCAAGTCGTCTATTTGGGCAGGTTCATACCGAAGGTTTTTCATAGTCGAATATTCAAGTAGTCTTTAAAGGTTCACTTGCGGTTTAGATTAAACTCTAAACATTTTTATCTGCCATTGCTGGCATCGTTATTTCTTTTACGCAAGAATAAGGAGTAGTGGCTAAAACAAATTTTATAGCTGCGATCACATCTTGAAGTGGGATAAGAGAGCCTCCAGTTTTTTCTGCAATGAAATCAATATCTTTTTCACCTTGATATTCTGTTGCCAAATACCCTAAATTTAAAACAGTCACCCCTATTTTGCTTTCCCGTAAATTTTCTCTTATTGCATGCGCTATACCGCGAATAGCAAATTTTGAAGCAGAAAAAGAAACTTCTCTCCCATTGTGATTATCTAATCCCCAAGTAGAACCTATGAGGATAATTTTTGCATTCGTAGACTTTTTCATATTTTCAATGAATGCTTGAATTGATAGTATACATGATGTTATATTAGTTTGAACAATCGATGATATTTCCCGAGAAGTATTCTCTTGAAAATTATATTCCTCTGAAAATGCGGTAGATTCCCAAATACCAACATTATAAATCAAGCAGTCGATTTTTGAATCTCCAATAACCTTTTTTATATCATCTATAGCCTTGACCGGCATTGACAAGTCAGCTTTAATCCACGTAATATTCTCTCTACTTTCATTGATTAAAGGATTACTCCTAGAGACACCAAATACGACATCTTTAGGACCAGGGATCTCATCTGTTATTTCCTTCCCGAGGCCTTTACTAATTCCGAAAATGAGAAAAGTTTTACCTTCCATCTATCCTCATGATTTTCTCATCAGGAATCCAACCTTCCTGATTTGTATTCACATTGCGGACCCAAGTCCAGCCGTTCATGGACTTAACTTTTTCAAGCTTAGCGCCGACATCAGCGTTCAATTCTTTTGCGCTATACTCTCTTAAAATTAGACCTTTTTTTTCTTCGTCTTGGCTTTCAATCAATTGAATTAATTGCTCTGGGACCCATCCGCCTTTTCCATTTTTTTTGCTCACCCAGATCCAGGTTTTCCAATTTTCCTCCGGAGCATTGCTCCCAACTTTGACAACTTCTCCCTTGGTTAAATCTATTGGATCAGGGTATTCTGTTCGATGCTCTTGGATACATTTGTAAATGTCTTTGTTAAATTGATCGATTTGATTCATAATCTCATGGTTAAAATGTTTTATTTATTCAAGAAGCAAGAATTCACTTAACTGGTTTTGTCAGCTTCTTAGAGGAAATTCTTCTCGTATATATTTAGCCAAAATTTCAAGCACCAAACCGCGAGCAGTATCCTCCCCCCTACCCCTGGACACAGCTTCGCCCCTTGAGTCCCATGCCCAAAACAAAACAGTTGTTTCATTATTATGCATGTGGCGCAAGTAAATTTCCAACTAACGGGAATTTTCTAGGCAGGGGTTATGCGATTTTTTGGATGTTTGGGTAATGCTGATTTTTTAGGCAGATTTTGAGAAACTATGCGATTAGGAAAAATCGGCCATCTCATTCTGATCAACTCCATTTACTGTATTCAATCGCGGAGACTGGCGATATCAAGGTCATTGCTGGCTGAGATTTGAAAAAAATAAATTATCCTGAAAAGCCCAACTTTTCCTGCCTATTTCTGAATCCGCTTCTGACAAAGCGGTGGCGTCTTCTACTTTGGAATTTTTCTACAACACAACTAATCCTCGCTTATCGATAAATCTCCAATCGTAGAATTTACTCAGTATCCAGGAGTAGAATGCCAGGAGTGACAATTTGAACACAATATTTTTGGCTAGTAAGTAAAATTGTTTGCTAAAAAAATAATATGTGTTATACGTACGTCATGAAAATAACCTTTCGGCCGTTTATTCTAGTCAGTAGCCTTTACATATTAGGATGTAATAACTTCCCAGTGCGCATTGCATATGCCCCAACCGATTTTCCTTCTGCGGTTGAAAATGTCTATGGTCGCGACCTTGCTCGTGCAAAGCACGGTACCTCAATTGGCACGACTAAACTTTTTTTACAAGGAGTTGACGATATTTCTAAATTGAAGCCACAAAAAATCAACCAAACCGATGCAACCCAAATCCTTACGCAAGTCGATAGCTCAATCGATATAAATTCTCCTATTGCGGCAACCATAGCATCGGCCGAATTAGCCTGCAAAGGTAAGGCTTCAGGCAAGTTGAAAAATATTTCCTTTCAAAACTCTAAAGAAGAGGCTGACCTTATTTTTTATCCGCCGTCAAACACATGGAATCTTGTGTTGTATGAGTCGTTGAACGTATATTGTGATCCTCTAAAATCTCAGCTGCGTAAACAGGCTAACTTTGGGGAATATGTCATTGTAGGGATAATACGTACTTCCTTTTCTTTTACGGCAGACAGTCAGACTACTACCGGAGCTTCAATTGGAGCTGGCTGTAGCATCCAAACAATGTCCGACTCTCAAGCGAATGTAAATCTTGAAATAAATGGAATCACATCTTCAAAAACAACTCTGTTGGCCTCAGGATGGAATCTCGTCTATTGGAAAGAGCGAGAAGTCTTTTGCGCTAACGCAATTGTTACGCTACGCGAACTATGCAAAGAGAAGTCTCCGCATATAGAACAACCTGTTTGTAAAGCAAAATGGTGGCGGTCTTAAAAATTTTTGATCTAGCCAGAGAAGCTACGTAAGTCGGCTAGGTGGCTGTGCAGATTACGTAGCTTGGTCTGCATCCGTTTTTTTACACTTTTTCTTCTTTTAATTTTCTTTTATGATTTTTCCGTAAAGCAATTTTTGTGCGATGTTCAACTCGCGAATGGCATCACAAATTATTTTGTATGATCTTGATTTCGCCACAGAGGATTAGTATCGAAGATCAATACAAATTCACTAGTTTCCAAGGATTCATCAATCGCAAATTTAAGCTCAAAGTTTTCCGCAGAAAATTTTTCCAATAACGCAAATTCAGAAGTTTCGGACAATTTCATTCCACTTTCATTTTTTACTTTATCTTTATGTAAATTATTTGTGATTAATTCAATTTTTCTCATACTCAGTGTATTCAGAATCACAATGTTCGGATATATTCTAAACTCTTCGCGAAAATCATATGAGGCTTGGAATAACTCATCATCCCAGTAGTAATAATCTTTAAGAATAAATTCTTTTTGAAATAATAGACTTCGAGGAAATTCATCCACTTTAGCCATTTCTGCATACTGGGACCTGAGAATGCGATCGGTCAATTTTTGTCTTGCGTGTTCAGACAAATTCGTGTGCTGGAGAAGATATCCTTCAATAGACTTTGCATGCGCCTTCACAAACTCATAAGTTAGATCATAAACCCCGTCTATTAGAAGACTTAATTCTTTCCACTCGATATAATCTAATTTCAACTGAATACCTGGCCCTTTCTTTTGGATGTACTTTTATGATTAATTTGACCAACTCCCATTTTTAGTACAAGTCAATACTTACTTTATTAAACCCTATTTAAAAGTTTTTTTACAACTCACAGAAAACCAAATGCTTATTATGCGGATTTAAATTCGGCGTTTCAATTTTATCGTTTGGAATTTTTATCTTTTTTATAAACATTCGATTTATATCATAAGGTCTGCCCAGACCGAAACGAAAGAGAGGTTCGATTTACTTTTCCTACTAGCTCAGGAAATATTTCATAATCAGAGCCAAAATATTGGGCAGTTTTTTTAAGAAAAGGTTTTCAAATAGTTTTCAAACTTTTGAAAAAACCCTTAAAACCCCAGCTACGCATTTAAAAAAGGCAACTATCGTTTGAAAACTCTTTTGGCGCTTCTAACTGCGATCGTCCATTGAAACGCTCTGAGAGTTTTCACCATTCAATGCAGTGCCTATAACCGTTTTACAACCCGAACTAAATGGGTTTATTGAAATGTAAAGAGACAGCTATTTCTAAGTGCACCAGCTATCTGTATACTTCATTTCGAAATTTAACTGTGTATTTTACAGTGCAAATTCATTTCCAAACTTTTCAGCTAATGCTGTAGACAGGGATTGGACAGCTTGCTCTATCTTTCGGTCTTCTTCCTCTTTGTCATCTGACTTCGGTAGGCGACCTGTTTTTTCCAAGTAAGCTAACGCTAGTTTTCCCGCTTGGATTTTTTGGTCCCTATCATACTCGCCTATAGCGATAGATTCAAGGATCCTAAACATTCCTATGGAAACAGGTATAGAATTTTCTCGAATCTCAGTTAACAGCTCAATTTCTATTTTCCCTACATACTCACGAAACTTTTCATTATGTTTGTAATTCCATCCAAACCAGTCTCGGCTTCTACCTAACTTCGGCCCGATGTGGGTTTTAAAAATCCCTGCCCTGAATAGTAGAAGACCTGTTTCCTGTAATGCAGTGACTTCCGGAAACTCGCGATCGGCAATGACTGCCTTTCTATCAGAACCTGCCTCTAAAGATTTCCGTCCCCTACTCGCCCTGGTGCTCTCTTCCGTTCCATGACTCTGGAATTTGTTTTCAGTCGAGTTAGTAGAGTTAGTCAGGTTTTCCCTATCCATAATCTTTGAAACTCTTTGGTTTACCTTTTTTTCACTAGATGTGATTCTTCGAGAAACTTTCTTATTTGGTGCCATCGGGAAATGGACAAAGGCCGGTCTCTTAAAAAACGTCAACAACTTAACAGAAAAATGATATCATTCGACTCTTAGGGATTTCCTACCTTAGGGAATTTTTTCCCTAAGGTTCCTTGTATCGCAAAAACCCTGGGGTTTTTCACTCACAGAATTCTGTAAGTCAAAAACAGGCCTTTTTTGATTTTCGAAACGATCGCCTAACACCTACAGGCAGTTTCTGTAAATCAAAAAGTGGGGGGTTTTTCACTCTCTGTAAATCAAAAACACCGTCTTTTTTGCGATACATATAAAGAACTTCTTTAAGAACCTTCCCCAGAACATACTCTGTAAGTGAAAAAAGGCCTCTTTTTCGATTACAGAAAGAAATCTTGAAATTTTTCTAAGATCATAATCAGACTTCTTTTCTCTCATCATTCCTTCTGATTGTCTAGATCGCATTTTAAGCCCTTCGGGAAGGTTTCGGTATTCAGAGTAACCCAAAGAGATTTAAACCGCTCTGGAAGCATTCCAGGAGCTTTCTGGAGGTGGTCTAGAGAGATTAGAGAATCGCAAAGGAAAAAGACTTTGCCATTTGAAGTGTAAAGATTCGGTTTCACTTCGATTCTCTTAAATTCTATTCCGAATTCCCGACTAAAAAACATCGATTTCGGTCGAGTTTGTCGGGTTTGTCGAGTTTCAGCACTAAAAAGCCTTATCTCACTGGATAATCTAATGTCTGCGTAATTCCCCTGAAGTTAAGGGGTACCATCCGCAGGAGATTGATTTCGTATTATTCACCCAAGCGTATTTGTTTAGGTATTTTTTTTAAAAACCAGTGAACCAGATTTTCAGTATTTAGAGGGAACTCTGAATCGTGATAACAAGTATCTTTCGGAGTTTTGAATAGATAAAATACAAAGAGAAATATATTCTTGACCTAACAGTAGGTTATGTGAGAACATTGAGAAGTTCCGATTCCGTTGGTTAGATGGAAATGCCATTTGCCAGAGTTTCTGGGTCATTTTTTCGGCTGCCAAATTTCAGAAAACTCGCTTAACTTTCAGTATACGATGAATAAGTTTTATAAGAATATAGTTAAATGAAACAATTGAATACAGGCAAAATTACTTTGTTATCTCTCGGACTCCTTGGTATACTCACGCTCCTCGGGGTGTCTTTTTTCTATAGGTATCATTTCCCGCTTCTCTCAGACGATCATTCAAATTGGGGTCAATTTGGCGATTTTTTTGGCGGACTTTCCAACGGAATACTTTCTTTTTTGAGTCTCATCGCAATTCTTTATACTCTTCATCTACAAAGGGAAGAATTAGCCTTAAATAGACGCGAATTAGAATTGAACCGAGTAGAGATGCAAACTGCCAACGAGCTTGCTCAAAAACAATCTGAGATCGCTGAGTTCCAATTACAGAACGCTATCCGACAAAAAAATGAACAATTCCTAATGGAATATTCAAAAGTATATACAAGTCTTGAAAACGACTTAGTAGACAAAACTTCTTCGTTAACTGGCATTGGTTTCCTAAAGTTTATCTCTAAGGGATCTTTAGCTATTACGTTAGAAAATGAAAAATTAATATATCGTAAAGGTAAATCAATCTCAGCGAAACCAGTGTTTAAATTTTTTCAATGCTTAGAATATTTAATTCAATGGGATTTTCAACAATCCAAGCAGGAGACTGGCTTTAAAATTTCTGAAGGGGACCATAAAAACTTTTCTTCTAGCTATTCTACTCTCATCCAATCATTCTGCCCAAGTGAGGAAATCGTTGAATTGAAAGAATCAAACTTTCTAAATAAACTAGGATTAAGTGAGAAAAGATTTCCGAATATTGCGAGATTTATAAGTGATTAAAAAGGCCAGGACTAAGAATCCACTTGATCGAAGCGATATTTACGCAGTCTGTAATCTATTTCTCTCTCTTATAGAATCTGAAATAACCTGAACGATCTCTTTCTATTTAATTATGAAATTAAGTTTCTCATAGAATTGACTCTCGCCTATCTTTGAATACAATACCGCAAATTGCTCGTCTGCGAGTTGCCGTAAGTCCGGGAGGATAAATCTGTTCCATCGAAATAAATTCACACATCTTCATTCATCTTGAACCTCCCATTTTATTGACGGCTATCTTTCAGGCTACTTTACGAATTTTGTCAACTTCCTTATAGAGAAAATAAAGAGAATCACGAGACGCTAATCGAGCTTATTTCTTGAGAACAAGAAAGGTCGATATTTCAAGTAAAACATCTGCTTTTAGTTTCCTTCTTTTCTTAGAAAAAGAAAACCGTTCTTACTTGCGATCTCAGGCCGCACATGTGCTACTTTTCCTACAAATGCCGTCCTTATTAATGCTCATTCATGGCAATGCTAAATAGCTCCGGTAGTAATGACTCAAATTTCCCTGAAGTAAATCTGGGTTTAAAACCTTGCTTAACTCGTCAAACGTAGATTTGGAAAATCTTATCTTTACAAAATCCTTAAAGCCTTCCCATGATTTATGTTGATGTTTAGATTGTACTTTAAGAGTACAAGACGGCCGCTTTTCATCCTTGGCTGGAGTGGATCCCTCCCCTACTCTGACCTGACCTGTGGTACGTCTCTGCATAGGATTGGTATCCTGGACAGCACTCGCATGAGATTCAAAGAGGATAGGAACAAGAGTCCTTTTTCTTCCGTCAAATCCGACCTGTTTTACAAAACCCAACTTCTTTAACTTTGAAATCATTCGCGTAATTGTGTCTGGCTTTAGTTTCAAGACACGCGCAAAGTGCGCATTGGAAGCAAAACAGCCTCCTGACTTGTGAAGAGAAAATATCTCAGCATACAGCATACGCTGTGAGTGCGTGAGATCCAATGATTCCATCCATACAGGAATCCATAGACCTGATCTAACCATGTTTTTTTCCGTTTGCTACATCAAGACACGCCTCCGGCCAGAGCAGATGAGCAGTTTTTTTGTGCCTTTCGGAAATGGTGAGATTCCCGAATGTGTTTGTTTCGGCAAAGTGGTAGTGCCGTGACTAATCGTGTCAGATAGTCGTTTGCGAACTTATGATGAGCCCTAGATTTTGTCAAGGATTAAAAGAGACATAATTAAATTGAAGTCTCATTCTGTTGTAAGGGGTAAGGTATTTACCTTAAAAGGTTTGCAATCGGAGGACTACCACATCCTCCGATTGCTGTATTAAACACACTCGGATTTGAGATAGTTCAACTAAATAATATACGGCCAAACGCGGTACAACAATTTTATTTTTCTTGGAAAAAAAATTGTGCCGAAGTTTGGGCAACGTGTCGGCAGTAAAGGTAGATGTTTGCGTGCAATCTGTGAGCAAAAAAAGTAAAATTTCCTATAAATCGGAGAGAACTTTTTCGATTTCACCTATTCTCTTTTTGGTTTTTGAGAGTATTTTTTCTTTCTCCTTAGTAAGAAAATCTTTTAGAACTGTTCGTTCCTTTAAATTAAGTCGTTCGCCTTTATAATGTTTTTTAAAAAGCATTCTTGGATCAAAAGATTCCTTCGGATTTATTTCTTTCTCGTCTTGGCTGCCTGCAGAAATAAATTTGATCGCAGATTTTAAATCGGCAATCGGTTGCCGATTTAAAGAATCTCGATTTTTGTAAATGCTGATATAATTTCGAGCAGATCTTTCCGAGAATGGTAGGTTTTTTTCAATCCAAGGTATCCAATTTCCGTGACCAATGTTTTCTTTTATTTTATGTAATTCTTCTCCTAATGCCATGGCATTTTGAAGAACATTTTTCATTCCACCTATAACAGATTCATGCAAATTGATAATCATTCGCACTTTTTGGTCCTGATATGATAAAGGAGAGTTTTCTTTTTGAGATCCCGGTCTTTTCCCTGTTAGAGAGTCAAATCTTCCCATCTACTTAACTTCCTCAGCCAATTGTTCAAAAAATAAAGAATTTTTCTCGGTCAGTGCTTTGCCTTGGTCTATTGAACTTGCAATCGATTCACTTTTTGGGATGAAGGTCTTCGCAAAAATTAGTCCAAGTTCATCAAGTTTGTCTGACTTCTTTTCGGACACCATGGTTCGGACAGGGATTAAGGAAATTTTGCCTGATTCCAAAGACTCGTTTGAATTGTTAACTACCTCTTCAATTTCTTGAAAGCCTTGGATATTCCATCGCGAAAAACCTACCGGACTTAAAACTAAGTCCGCAGCATGAATGCCAAGGTATAATTCTAAACACAAGGCAGGTGGAGTATCAATGATTACATAATCAAATCGTAGCCCTCTGATATGTTTTCGGAATCGGCTGATAAGGCCAGCATCCCAGGAGAGGCCAATTGCAGTTTTTGAAAGCCTGGGTGTGGCAGGGATTAGATGGATCCCATCTATCCAAGTAACAGTATGCAGCGAATCTAAGTCTTTTATACCAGTAAGGTATTTTGCAATGGAGTTGGCCTCGATATCTTCCACTCCTAGGTCTCTCAGGTAGAAATCTGTGAGGTTGTTATTGTGATCTAAATCAATATGCAAGATCTTTG
The DNA here is from genome assembly GCF_003114855.1 of Leptospira ryugenii. Taxonomy (NCBI): domain Bacteria; kingdom Pseudomonadati; phylum Spirochaetota; class Leptospiria; order Leptospirales; family Leptospiraceae; genus Leptospira; species Leptospira ryugenii. The sequence continues at coordinate 51,153 of NZ_BFBB01000010.1, forward strand.
ATTTTGAAGATATTTTCTTTAATGCTTGTCCAAGATAAATGGAAAGAGTAGTCTTTCCAACACCACCTTTGAGCGAAGAGACTGTGATAATTTTCATCTACAGCATTCTGAATAAAAATGGCAATGGATGACAAGGAAATTTGTATTTGGAAATCGATCGAAAATTTAATTAAAGAATATTTCGACAAAAGACAGATATCAGCAGATTTTCAAATCTTATTCGAATCAGTAGAGGCAAAATCAACCACCGCAATAGAAAATCATACAGATTCTTGAATGACCGTAATTGAAAAAGATACTTTATCTTGAAGGAAAAATAAAACATTTTTCAAGAGTTCGCAAGGCGAAAGCCGAATTGCTTGTTCGGGGGAAACTAAATTGTCGACTGGATTATGTCTCTTAATGTGACATAACAGTAAATTATACTTGCTAGACTAGGAATTGAAGGAGAACCTTCGGTAAGGAGATTTTTGTGCTTAGTATTCAAAACATTGTTCAGTTCGGGAAGGCTTACGGTTTTGCAAATTACGAAAAATTTAGGCTGCATTACTTAGTTGCATCAACTCGAACACCAGATGGTCAGGATGGGTATCTTGCTTACGGTTTAGAATTAGGACTGACAGCTTTCGGAAAAGATCCTGACTCGGCAAGGAATGATCTTAGGGCAATTGCGAGAGAATTTCTCTCAAAGGAAGAACGAACTCATGAAGAAGTCTTTTACCTCCTTTCCAACACAATAGGAGAGAAGTATTGGGCTCTCTATAGACAGGTGTGTTTTTTGTTTGGCGACCCGGATTTTGAGAAAAATAAAAATCTGACCTCTGAAAATAAAAGATTAAAAGAAGATATTGCGGACCTACATGAAGATTATACGATTCAAAAAATAGAGAAGAATCAACTCCTTGAAGAATTTGAGAAAATGAAAAAGGAATTTGAAGATTTAAAAGATGGCAATCTAACTCATGGGAAATTTTGATATTTGGTATAATTGGATTACGGTAAGGAGTATAATACAGTCCAAATACCCCACTCGGAGTTTTGTAAAAGATAATAGGAAACCGCATCCAGGCTTCTTGCAAGCCTGTGATTTTTATGAATTTCAATTTCCCAATAAAAAATATAAATCTACCTTTGTGGTATATTCATTTAACAGAGTGGAAGTGGTTTCGGAATTTAACCTCTTGAGCCAATTACTAAATCTACAGATGCAAAAATCCGATTTTGATTTAGCAATAATTAACATATAGACAGTATTTCCTTATGTCGCATATCTACTTAATTTTTGTATAGTGCCTTGTCCCATCCATCTGATATTTTGTATGTGTGTTGGATGAAATAATATTAAAGGGAATTCTTTCGGATCTCCTAATCTCAGTCATATTGGATGGGGTAAATCCAGAGGAAGAAATACAAAAAAGAATTATAGAAATTCAAAACTTGAATAGGGTAGGGGACGGAGTCTTGGGAGATTGAAAAATATATGTACTAATATTATGCCTGTTATATTTTAAGGAAAAAAGAGGTGCCTAAAAAACCCTAATGAGCTAGTTTTGGTGGAAATCTTCTGGTGAAGATTGGAAATGACCTAGGCTGGGAGAGGAGATTTAGTTTGCGTTAACCTCAGCTCCTTTCCTGGCTTAGTTCAAAAACGGCTTTTCCAAATTGTAAACTCATCCTTGTGCACTAATTCAGAATCACCATTGTTAACTCCGACAAACAGTCGTAATGGATTTCACTATATCTTTTAAAAATCAATTTTTTCAAATGGACTTACCTCGGATTCTCTATCGAACATAGAAGTCTTTTGATTATTAAATGATAAAAAATTTGGCATAATATATGATCTTTCGCAAAAAATCTTTCTACTAAATCAGAGGATTGTAGCTTTTTTCTATAAAATGGTTCAGTTTCATGAATTCGGACGATTTGTATAATCCTTTTGATTATAATAAGAAATAATTCTGGAATTCGGAGAACTCAATATGTGGATTAATCTACCTACCAAAAAATTTCCAAAAAATACAGATTTTTCATGCACATCGTTGAATATCGATTCGGTGCTAGTCGAAAATAAACTAACGAGAATGCGAATATTGGAATTTAACATTTGCTTTTGTATCACATGAAAAAACCAATTCTTTATACATTCTTCATAGGGATGGGGATTTTTTTGAAAGCATTCGAAATCCATCCGAATAGCACAATCGCAGGCAGTGAACCTCTGGTGATCAATATGGAAGAGGCAGAAGGGATTGGTCTTACAAATAGTGTGATTCTTGCTAGTTTAAAAGACCGTCGCGAAGTTTTTAAAATGATCGCTACAGAGAAGTGGAGAAACTATTTGCCTCGTGTGGGAATTAGCTACTTTGGTCTAAAAAATGCGAACGTAAATCAACCGGATAGCCAATACAATGATATACGAGTTCAACTTAATCAGCTTTTGTATGATGGTGGAGAAAATGCTTTAGAAATTGAATCAGCAAAGCTCCAAGAAATGCTCAATGGAGAAGACTGGAAGATCGCGAAAGAAAGACTCCTTCTAGATGTTCGAAAGGCATATCTACGTTTACTTGCAAGTGAAGTAAAATTCTTTGTCGCAGAAAAATCATATCTCAGGACTTTAAAGCAGCTTAATGACGCAAAAGCAGAGAGAAGAGAAGGATTCTTAACAGAACTCCAAGAATTAGAAATTTCTAATAAATTGCATGAGCTAGAGCTGAATTTGATCAAAGCAAAATCACAACATTCGCAAAATGAAATTGAATTAAAGAAACAGATGAACCTTCCTCTTGAGGTTCCAATTAGATTAAAAGACTCACTGATTCGAGACTATGTTTTATTACCCCCGAATCTAAGCGGAGACGAAGAATCCTTGGCATTAGATCAAAAGCCTGAAGTCAAAAAATCTAAACTTGCGATTGAGAATTTGAAAACAAGGAAAGAAATCACAGAAAATTATTGGAAACCAAAACTGTTTGTGGGTGGCTACTATGGACAGAACATTAATGGAGCCTTGCCTGTAAAGAATGATGTTTACGGCTTTAGTTTTACCGTGCAGACACAGCTCGGAAGCTCTACTAACCAGACTAGCACAAACTATGGTATCCAAACGGACGGAACGGGGATTCAAAGAATTCCTGGCTTTGGGCCCCAATTTGTGGGAAGAGGGGAGAATGCTTTTAATAGCAATACCTTAAACTTGTTTGAGGATCTAAGCTACTCTCGGAAAATCTATGAAGGTAAAATTGCTCTCTCTGATGCAGTACGCTCCAACCAACTTTTAGAAGTAACTGTGCAGGCAGAAGCATTTAAAGCCAAAGAGAAGTTAAAAGAGTCTTGGAAGACTCTTTCTGTGATAAATTCCAAATTTCTAGTCTGATTGATGACTTGGAAGTCTGTTCAATCCAAATTCACAAATGGATTTGTGAAGGAGATCGATTTATTAAGTGCTGAATTTGAACTCATAAAAACCATCGATGAACTTACCACCTCACTTGCTTTATATCTAGAATCAGGTATGGAGTATAGTTTTGCCACGGCGCAACCTATCTCGGAAGTTAAATTCTATGAGATTCAGAAAGATAGAGGAAATTCTATTTTATTCGAACTACTACAGTTCGAGTCAAGCTTTCGACAAGAGAACCAACCAGTAGAAAGCAAGTCAGAAAAAAAACTCAAACCTGAGAGAAAGAAAAGTGATTATGACTTTTTTTTAGAGGAATAAACTAAGAATGAAGCGTATATTCCATTATTTTATTTGCGTATTTGTCATTCATCTGAGTTGTAAGAACATCAATTCAGATGCCGAAAAGATGTTAACCTTTTTGCCAAATGACAACTCCCCAAAGGTGCTATCTGCCATACCTGGAATGGGGGACAAGGGATTGCCTAGAACGCAAAAAATTTCCATACTCTTTGATAGACCTATGAGCATCAATACTTGTGTGCAAAGTTTTTCTATTAGTCCGGCAACACAGGGGTTTTATGAGTTAAATGATTATAGTTTGGTGTTTACACCCAGCACTCAATGGAACTATGGAACCTATACCTATACCTTAACCAAAAATTGTGAATCCAAAGAAGGCAATGATTTGAAGGAAGTGTATTCAGCTTCTTTTACAATAGGAGAGACAACGGTTGCTGGATCATTCCCTGAGATTTCGAGCGTTTTGATTGCGACCGGATCTGTCAACGATTGCAACAATGGGGGCTCCACCCAAGAAAATATACTCAGCAAAGCATTAACGAATGTTTGTATGGGCTCACCAAATACAAATGCTATCACTTTTAACTTCTCTCGTCCCATGGATAGGGCAGCCACTGCAACCGCAATTGCATTTTCTCCTTCATTTTCAGCAAGTTTTACATGGGCTTCCGATACAACACTTGTAGTTTTACCTGATGCGCCTTTCTTATTTAACGCAAGAATTTCCTTTAATATTTCAACACAGGCCCAGGATACCCAAGGGGTCAAACTTCAGATACCAGCCTCTGGCAGTTTTTTTGTAGGGACTGGAAATCTTGTTCCTGTTGTTTCCAGCTTAGTGATCAGCGCAGATACACTTGCCAATTGTTTGAATGGGGTCGGCGTGACTGCTGATTTAGTGACTACATCCGTTAACAATGGTTGTATGGGAAATCCAAATACCAATACATTTACGATTACCTTTTCTCGGAGTATGAATCGGATTCAGACCCAATCCAATGTTATATTTTCTCCTTCTCTGACAGGCACCTATACCTGGTCAGCAAATAACCAAGTTTTAACCTTTGTCCCGGATGCTCGTTTGAATTATGGCACTCGCTATACGATAACCATTGGTACGGGTGCTGTTTCCACAGATCGCATATTCGTGGATGGTTCGTCGATTTACAGTTTTACAGCAGGAGGTCCTGTCAACAACGCACCCACTGTGCAGGCAGTTGGAGTAGCCTCTCAAGGCTGTGCGACGACTCTACCTGGAACTGGAAGTGCAACAGGTGGAAACTGGCTGGCAGGGACTTGCTTTTGGGACAATTCCTTGTCCATATTGGGACCGTCTTCTTATCAGTTCCGAGCAGGGGATACTGGAGGAGGTAATTGTGCAGATGTGAACACAGATAATTTTCGGCTTATCTTTTCAAATTATATGGATTTGAACAGCACCATCAATGCGATACGATTGAGGCGCTTATCACCCCCTAGCACCGTTGTCCAGTTATCAACTTGGACATGGTCAGATTGCCAGGCAGTATTTCCTTTCGGTTGTCGAGTCGTTGATCTAGTGTTTGCTGAATTAGAATCCTCATGTAACGGGACCACTGCATTTGGGAATGCAGGAACTGGCGGAGATTTCAATCTATTGCAGTCAAATACAGCACCTGCAGGTTATCCTTATTATATGATTTCCGTAGATACTACTGCCAAAGATGTGAACAATGTGTCCTTTCCTTCTACATTTAACTTTAGTATGGAGGCTAAATGAAAAAATATATTTCCTTTCTATCGATCTTTTTTTTGCTTTTGCAATGCCGAGAGGCCGATTTTCATGTCCGTGGTGCCAAAGTTTCCAAGGCTCCTCAGAAACGCATGATGATTGGGTCGATCCAGAACCGAGATTACAAAACCCCAAGATCAATCGCAAAAGACTTTCGGGATTTATTTTCCTATGAAATGATGCAAAAAGGATACTCACTTCTACCGATTCCCTACAAATTACTGGATCCACAAGTTGATCTGAGTTCGGAAAAATCCTCTCTCCCTCCAAGCCTTAGAAAAGTCGCTGGTGAAGCGACTATCTCATCCAATCATAATGAAAGGTTATTAGATAAAAATGAAATTCGAACTGTTATAGGCAATGAATCTGTGGACTACTTTGTTCAGGGAATTGTCTCCATTCAGTCAAACGAACGAGTATTAGATAAAAAAGACTATAACTATATATTTTTGCATATCTACGATGCGGAAGGGAACATGATCGGCATGCTCAATTCTTCCTTCGATGAAAAAATATTAAGTGAATCTGCATTGATGCGTAAAGTGGCCTTTTCCTTAGCTCAGACTTTTGAACAGAGTATGAAATAAAATGAGAGTATGTTTCGTATTTGCGTTCCTATGTATCTTATCTTGCCAAGGTGATACCGAGGCGCTGAAAAAAGAGTATGGACTCGGAAAGGTAGAGTTTGCGAAAGGAAACCTAGATGGCGCCAAAAAGCACTTCCAAAAGATAATTTCGGAAGATACAAGCTTTGAAGATGTGCCTTTGTATTTAGCAAAAATTGATTTTTATAAAGGTAATTTTGAAAAGGCAAGTAAGGACCTGTCGGAACTTATAGAGGATGATACTTACGGCTACCAAGCTTACTTACTCAAAGTAAAGGCAGATTATGCTTACAGAAAGGATCGTTCTGTCCTCCTCAAAGAAGTAGGAGAGGCGTTGAAAAAAGATAGTAGCAATCTTGATTTGCTAATCATCGCCGCAAAGTTACATGAGGAACTTGGCCAGTTACCGCAGACAATTTTATATTATGGCAGGGTCATCAATGAATCAGACAAAGTTCTCTTAGCCCACAAGGAACTAAAAAAGATTTATGAAAAAGCGGGGATTGAAGAGAGAGTCAAATACCATACCCGGAAAATTGAATTGTGGGAAGAAGAAAAAATAAAAGGAAAAAAGAAGTAAGGTAGGTTATGAAAAAGTATTTCACATTTAATTACCATAGAAACCAAATCAAGAAATTATTTGTTCCTGATTACGAAGACGTATATAGCAAAGAGAGAAGTAGCCGAGATATCTTTTTGGGTGGCTTAGGATTATTCATATACACCTACACAATGTATGTCATCATGTACGTTTCTATCTTTGTCCTTGGGTATCCTTATTTTTCCAAAATGAATGAAAATTTAAGAGCAGACTTCGAAGCAAAAGGCAATAGTTCATTTAGTTTGTTCATAAACAGCTATCCTTGGAATGTTTTATACATCTTGGCTTCCTTGGTCATAGTTCTGATTTTTGTAGGCCTTCTTAGCTATGCACTTGTTAGGTTACTCGAGGATGATAAGAGGAGTTTTCGGGCACACATAGGCTTATGTTTGCACGGATTGTCAATTCTTCTTTCTTGTTTGTTTGTTGTCTTTATTTTCAATACAATATTCCCATTTAATCAAGAGGTAGGTGTCGTCCTATTTGCTTTCCTTGTGGCAATCTGGATTTTAATGTTCATCATCGGCACATACTTTTCAACAAAGGTATTTATCAATGCATCCGAAGAATGTTTTGGCCAACATAGACGAAGAGCTATGATTTCATGGTTATTACCGTTCTTGTTTGTGATGTATACGATTTTCGGGATTGCAGTAGGAATTTAGCATGTTGAAAGAGAGACTTGGCTTCTTAAGTAAGATTCCATTCTTCTCAAAAATAGTCATTAGTTCGCTGATCTATCTGGGTTTGACCATTCTATACAGTAACTTAACTTGGGCAGAGTTGAGAGGGAAACTACCGCTTCTAAATCGGATGTTTTATTCAAAATTTCTCTCCTTCTCTGAACAATATAAGAAATTTACTGAGATAAAAAAAGAGGCTGAAGCACAGACGGAAAGCGGAGTTGTCAGTGTCCAGACTTTAAATATCTCAGAAGAAACAATTACCCCTACGATGAGTTTTTCTGCGGTGCTTGAACCCATAGAACGCGTTGATGTGTTTACAAAAGTGAGTGGAAGATTAGAGCAGATTTATGTGAAAGAAGGAGATGCTATCAAAAAAGGCCAAAAGTTAGCAAAACTAGACAGTATGACGTTTGAATTGGATTTAGCAAAACAAAAAGCCTCGCTTGACTCAGCAAAAGCTCTCTACCAACTATCAAAGGATAAATATGAGATCGCAAGGAGAAATGTAGAGATCAAGCTAGGTGAAGCTGACAAACGCATCGGTTTGTATCAGAAAGCCTTAGCCGAACAATCACGATTTGCGGAAATCGTTCGGAAGAAAGAGATACTTTGGACTGAAAAAGCTATCTCCGATGAAGAGATCGAAAATCTAAGATTAGAACTTTCTTCACGTGAATTGAGTTCTAGCAATGCCAAACGCGACTTAGAGATGATTTTAGTCGGCATTCGAGATGAAGATATTGTTGCTGCTGGTTATTCTGTGCCGACCGCAAAAAAAGAAAAGATAGATTTATTGAAAACGATCAACACGAGAATTGAAAAGTCTGAAATGGAAGTTGCTGCCACCAATTTGCGCGCAAGTGAGGTAAATTTGCAATCGACGGAGATGCTCATCAAAGAAGCAGTTCTTTACTCTCCTCTCGATGGTCTCGTTGCAAAAATAAATAAGACAACTGGCGAACTGATCAATGCAGGTAGCGGCGGAAGTCCACCTGTTATGACAGTGATTTCGAATGACGGGGTCTATGTAGACTTTGCCGTTAACGAAGGCGATTTAGGGAAAATCAAAAAAGGACAGAATGCAATTGTATCAGTAGATTCCATCCCAAATCGACAATTCAAAGGAGTGGTAAAAAAAATAAGCCCTTTGGTTGACCAAAAAACACATACCGCAGATGTAAAAGTAGAATTACTCGGACGATCATCGGAATTAAAGCCTGGTATGTTTGTGAGAGCAGAGATACAAATAGGCGAGAACAAAACTGCAATTTTAATTCCGCTTACCTCATTGGTTTCTGTAGATGATAAAGAGGGGAGTGTCTTTGTCATGAAGGACAAAAAATCTTTCAAAAAGACTATCAAGTTAGGTGAAAAGAAGGATGATAGAGTATTTGTGGAGGAAGGCTTAAGTGCCGATGAAATTTTGATCTTAAGCCCCATCAATCGATTGTATGATGGATTGTCTGTCATGCCAAAATTTCAATGATTTCTTCCTTATGTAAACTTATCTTAAGACGAAAGACAGCAAGCTTTATGGTGTACGCTGGTTTTTGTCTTTTTGGGGCTATATCCATTAGAGATATACCTTTAAGTTTGCTTCCAAACATTGATTTCCCACAACTTACAATTGTCACAGCATTCGCCAATTCCTCTCCAGAAGAAGTAGAAAACATTATTTCAAAACCAATCGCTCAGATGACTGGAACGATCCAAGGAGTCGAGAAAGTAGAATCGATTTCACGAGAAGGATTCTCTTTTGTGAATCTTCGATTTAAGACTGGGACTGAAATGAGTTACGCCCTATTGGAAGTGAGAGAAAAACTTGATTTGATTCGAGATCTATTGCCTACCGATGCATCAAAACCTTTGATCTCAAAATTTGATCCTTCCAAACGAGCCTTTATGGAGATTGTATTTTCTCCGAAGGGACTAGGAGACCAGAAAAAGTTACGGAGTTTTTTACGAGAATCGGTAAAGCTCTATTTTGAAAGAATCGATGGTGTTGCACTCGTGGAAATCTCAGGTGGATTTGAGAAAGAGATTCTTGTCGAGATTGATCCGAATAGGATGTCGGCGTATAAAATCCAACCTGCAGATTTGAGATATTTAATCAGTGTCAATAATAAAAATTATCCTGCTGGTCAATTGCCATTTGGTAATAAAGAGCTACCTGTACGAATGTTAGGTGAGTTTACATCCAGTCTTGAACTAGGAAATTTAATCATTAGAGGAGATGAAAACGGTGCAAATACTAGATTAGCAGATTTTTCAAATATCATCGAACAATATAAAGATAGAAAAGGTTTTGCAAAATTTAATGGTGAAGAAGCAGTCATTTTAAGCTTATATAGAGAACCTGGTAAAAACACTGTGAAACTTGCGAAGGATGTTTCAGTAGTTTTAGATCAAGTGAATGAGGCCTTTGGAGGAGAGATTCAGGGAGTCACTAGCTATGATGAATCTATCTTTATAAAAGAATCATTGAATGGACTCTATATGAACCTAATTTTAGGAGCCATTCTCGCCTATATTGCCCTCCTGATTATTTTGAAAAACTATCAAAGTCCGACCATCCTTTTATGCGCCATACCAGTAACTCTTCTCCCTAGCTTTTTAGTCTTTCGCTATCTGGGAATCGGTTTCAATATGATGAGTCTTGGCGGCTTGGCTTTGGGAATCGGTATGTTATTTGATTCAAGTAACGTAGTTTTAAGTGCCATTGAAAGGAACCTTCCCAGATTCAAAAAGTTAGAAGATGCCATCTACACGGGCACCTTAGAAGTATTCTCATCCATTTTTTCTGCCACGGCGACAACCATCATCGTGTTCTTACCAATTGGTTTCATCAAAAGCACTCTTGGAATGATTTTTCGGGAAATGGCCCTTTCCATTGTCATTACTCTATCCTTTAGTCTACTGATTGCCATTACCTTTATTCCTTTAACAGCAAGTTTTCTATATCGTTTTCGAAAAGAAGGTTCGAGTAGAAATCCCTTTTTCTATCTCTACAATGAAGAGGCATTGGTTTCCCTATATCATAAAATGTTAGGGCAAGTGATGGATGCACGGTTTACATTCTTTTTCTTTCTCTTTGCACTTTTTGCTTTCAGTGTTTCTCTTGTGCCCTTTATCGAAAAAGAATATATGCCAAAGATCGATACCGGAGAGATCTCAGTCAAGGTCACTCTTCCGCAAGGATCAAGCCTGGACACAATATCTCAATATGTCCAATACATGGAAGATACGATCAAAGGTAACAAAAACATTCGTTCCGTGATCTCGAAGGTGGGAGGGGAGGAGGAGGCTCTTCGTCTCAATCCGAACGCGAATACGGAACCCAATCGTGCTGAGCTAACCATTCTTCTTGGCGATGAAGGAAATGTTACCAGTGAATCATTGATCAAAAGTTTAAGAGAGCAGTTCCCAAAACGAGAGGGAGTGGATATCTCATTTGAATCAAAAGACAATATTTTAGGTGAACTTTTATCTGGCAAACGAGAGGAAGTTGAATACCATATCTTAGGCGATGACTTGCAAGAGCTCCAGGAAGTAGGGAAGTCATTGAAGCTTCGTCTCCAAACAAACCAAGGAATTACATCTATCAAACTAGGGACTGAAAACAAAACCAAAGAATACCAAATAAACTACGACCAAATCAAAATGGCAAAGTATGGTTTTACAAACGCCAATGTTTCCACTTATGTAAAAATTGCACTCAAAGGCCTTGTCAGTTCAGAAATTCAGTCAGGTGGAGTTGGTTTGCCCATTCGCCTGAGTATGAAAAAACAATCCTCTGACTCAATCGACAAAATCAAACAACTAACCATCCTCGCACCAAACGGTGAAAATGTGTATCTTGATCAGTTTGTGAATTTTAAGATTAAAGATACCGAAGCCGATATCTACCGAATCGGAAACCAAAGGGTGAATGAAATCAATATTGGAATCGATGAAAGTTTTCGGAACATAAAGCGAGAAATTGATACAATCATTAAAAATTTCAAAAGAAACTCCAATATTCAAATACGACCAAGTGGAGAGAAGGAAAAATTAGATGAATCTTTACAGGAAGTATTCGCTGCTTTTTTGTTAGCAATTTTGCTAATTTTTATGTTACTTTCCGGACAATTTGAATCATATCGCATTTCCTTTGTCATGTTGTCAACCATCCCACTAATTTTTATAGGAACCTTTCCTGCATTGATCATCAGCGGAAAGAGTTTAAACATAAGTTCCTTTATGGGATTTATCTTGCTTATGGGGGTGGTCGTGGACAATGCATCTTTGTATTATGAGTATTTTCATCTCTTTTTAGATGAGTTAAAAGATCCAGAGAAAGCACTCTATCAGGCAACTAAAACTGTCCTTAGGCCGATCCTGATGAATAATTCAACAACCATCCTTGGGATGTTGCCAATCGTTTTGGCATTGAGCAAAGGATCCGAATTCCAAGCCCCTTTGGGAATTGTCGTTGTATTTGGCTTACTCACTTCCGTTTTACTATCGCTTTTTGTTATCCCCATCTTGTTTTATATTTTGGAAAGAAGGAAAGTGAACTAAATTGTTCCGGCTGTCCTTAGAATTTGCAAACAGTAGGCCCATCCTTTCTTTTATGGCAGGCTCATTTTTAATTCTATTCGGCATGCTTTCGTTTCGTGATCTCTCCTTTGTGCGTATCGCAAAGAAAGTATATCCCGGGATTGCGATTCGAACGGAAGCGCAAGGTTTTGATGCATCTAAGATAGAAGACGATATCACCACTCCCATCGAACGCGTAATTGCACAGGTCGGTGGAGTGAGAAAAATGACATCTGTTTCGGAAGATGGCACCTCACTCATTCAGGTTCAGTTAGAGGAAGGTGTAGACTTAAAATTTAAATCCTTGGAGTTCCGTGAAAAAATAGATACAATTCTTTCGCTGTTTCCTAGAGAGGTGCATAAACCGCAAGTGTATCGATATGACCCCTCGAATTCACCTTTGATGGTGGTATCCTTTTCAAAAGAAAATGTGAATGAAGATGAATTGAGAGAGATCGTAGAAAAATCATTCAAAAAAAGTTTGGAATCCATAGATGGTGTGAGCCAAGTCATCGTTGCCGGAGGGAAGATACGTGAAATTTTAATTTCTTGTGATGCAAAGCAGATGGAGGCGTATTCTCTCAGTTTAAGAGACATTGTCAATAAATTCCAGGATATCAATCAAAATGATTCTCTAGGCAAAATAATAGAAATCAATGATTCCTTGGCTCTCCAAGTCCGAGAGAAATTAAGCCAAATGGTCAGGATCAAAGACATCCCCTTGAAAGTGGATGAGAAAGGTAGACCGATATACCTTAAAGATCTTGCGACTGTCAGCTATGCTCCGAGAGATGATCACATAGGGGCGAGGTTGAATGCCAAAGAAAAAGTCTCTGCCTTTATCTATAAAAATGACAACAGTGATGCCACGTTCATTGCAAATCAGGTTCGCCTTGTCTTACAATCCAAAAATCAAGCAAAGATCCTCGTTGAATACAACCAAGATGAATCTTTAATCATTCGGGAAACCATATTTTCTTTGGTAAGACTTACTCTTATCTCTTACTTTCTTCTATTTGTTTATTTTTTTAGAAACAAGTCGCTTCCCTTATTTTTTGTAACCTTTCTATTTTCTTTCGTAAGTATTTTACTCTGTTTTGCGTTCATTTACCGAATCCTAAAAGAACCAGTTTCCCTATCAGGCATCTATGGTTTGTTACTTGCTTCAATCCTTTGGTTCTTATTGCGCATCCGAGAAGTCAGTTTCCGAGATCATCAATTGAAGTTTCAGGAAAGGACCGCTTTTCGCAATCTAGTCCTTGGTATATTTCTTTGTTTGCTTTTCACTTTCCTCTTTCCATATACTGTTTTTCTTTTCTTTGCAAATCTTGCCTTTCCTCTCTTGTTTGGTTTTATCTTATTGGATTTTTATTTTCCGATTCTTTTTGCAAATGTAACATCAAAGATCCAGATACCGATTCCAGAAACTCCTTATGGGAAGGAAAAATGGATGTATCTCTCGGGATTGATTCTCGCAAAAGGAAAACAAATCTTTACAAAAACAAAAACTTCCATTCTGAGCCATAAACTGCTATTCCCAGTCAGTGTTCTCTTTCTGTCGACTTTGAGTGTGTATACGGTTCTACACCATGATTTCTATGACAACATCCAATCTGATGAAAGAGAAACAGTTGCGATTTTAGAATTTCCTTCCGGCACATCCTTTGACCACACAAGTAAAGTCACTCTCGATGTAGAAAAAAAACTTTTAGCCTTTTCGGGTGTGAAACAAGTTGTAAGTAAAATAGACCCTGCCCATTCACTGTTATTGATCACATTGCAAGATGGCATCTTCCCCGATAGGCAATTTCTCCAGGATCTGAAGTCTGGAGTGGGGTCAACCGACGATGCCTTTCTATTTTTTTTATCAGATACTGATTCTGCCTATTTCCAAGAAATTGTATTTGATTTGGTCGGTTATGACCAGAAAGAGCTAGAAGAGCTTACTCAAAAAATCACGGAGGCAGTAAAGAATCTCGATGGTGTCAATGAAGCTGTCCTAAGATATAAACAATCCAGAGAGGAGTTGGAACTTCTCCCCAAACAAGAATCATTTATGATTTCTAGTATGACACTTCCACTCTTTGGAGATGAGTTACGCCTTGCCCTCCAAGGGGGTGTGGCAACCAAGTTCATCGATAGAGAAAAGGAAATTGATATCAGAGTTCGCTATTCGGAAAAATACAGAAACTCAAAGAATGAATTTAATAATATTCGAATTAAAAATATTAGAAATAAGTTCGTTCCAATTTCAGAATTGGTCGAGACAAAACAAGACAAGATTCCCTTAAAATACTATCATAAAAATAGAAGTAGAGTCCTAAGCTTTGCTGTTAAGTTAGAGGGCAATTCAACACGGCTTCGGAATGAAGTGATCATGTTTGTAAAGTCCACAGCATTACCAGAAGGCTACCATATAGAAGTAGAGGATGCAAACGAGGGAACGAATAACGTATCTATCGCGATACTCTTTATCCTTTACCCCATTTTCTTTTTTTTATTTGTGAGTCTGATTGAGGAGAGGAAACTTCGTTTTTTACACCTAATGCTTGTCTATGTGCTTCCGTATTACTTTACTTTTTTTCTACTACAATACATATTTTTAGGTCCTTTTAGTTTGCCATTCCAAATCGGAATGCTCCTCTCTCTTCCTATCTGTTTTCTCCTTTTTCATTTTCGCCTTGGAAAGGCAGTATATACCAACTATTTTTTCTGCCTGACTTACGTGCTGTTTTTAATCTTTTTAGATACAACTGTTATGAGTTTTATGCACATCTGGGCATCCCTTACGATCTACTTTTTGATGATCTCTGCTGCCCATTTTCTCAAAGGAACTTGGGAAAGGCAGTACGAGGATTCACTCGAAAATTTTCTATGGGAGAGTGTCTTGAAAGTAAAAAGATACGTAAATGAGAGAAGGATTTTCCTAAAAAAGAAAGGGTAGATTACTCAAGACTCATTTATAGATGGGAACTTTAAATATTTATTTCCTTATGTAGGCGTTATACTGACAAACACACTCCAACTGCTAATTTTTGTTTGATCCAAAGAAAAAAACTAGCCTAACATCACTTTGCTTTCTATTTTTGCCCCAATCGTAGGCCGCAATAAGGGAAAAAGATTATGTCGCAAAAAGTATCGGAACAAACCCAAGAAAAGCATGAAAATAAGAAATTATACCTATTGTCTCCGATCTTAGTCCTCCTGATTGGTCTCCAGTCCCTCCTTTCCCAGGCCACCATCCCCACACTTTCCCTTCCAGATTACGAGAGTTTGCAGATGGCCGATGTCTATGGGCAAGCTTACTTTTCCCAGTCGTTAGCTTCTTGGTCTGCCCAAGTGGAGCACTACAAGGGCATCTTGCGAGCCAATTGGGAAGCAGCGGCCGACAATGCAATCTTTACCTATGTGGACTCGATCACCATCTCGGATAGCTTTAACGATGTAGATGCCTACAAAGACTATGTGGCACGAGAGCTCAGCTCACAGAAGTTAGAGGCTATGGGAACATGGGAGGACCAGGCCAATTTAGATTTTTTAGAAAATTACAATGAGTTTGTTAGCCGCCTGCAAACAGGGAGACTCAATGAAAGTTACCTAAGCCGACTCATTTCCCAAAGTGAACTGAACTCACAAAATGCCCTCGCCCAAGACCAGAACGTACTCCTCAATTCCATCAACAATGCCAGGTCCCAGTGGGAGCAAATGATGTCAGAACAATACTACCAAGGCCAGTATGAGTTTATGACAGCCCAAAATGAGATCGAAGGTAAGTACCAAGACGTCCTATCCCAATTGGATGCGCAAGAGGCGATCTTCAATGACAATCTCCAGGAGATCAATAAATACAAAAAGGTTGTGGAAGGTGCCATCTCCTCCATGCTCACAGACTTTGAAGGCCAACTGGCAGAGGCCTGCACTCGGAGCCAAGACTGTGCCTACCGAACAGCCAACAATGGTGGTTTGAACAAATCAGGTGAAAAATTACAAAAATTCATAAACGACATCCGAGCAAAGTTGAATGCGCCTGTGACTACGACAGAGTTTTATCTCACAGACCTTTCCGATGCTTTGAATACTTTTCTAAAAGGGGAATCCTCTCTTGCTGATTCAAACTTTATTAAACATAGAAATTTAACATACACTTACCAAAACACCTTGGATGCTTCCTCAAAGACGACTTCAGCCTATACATTTGATATTGGTAGTATGATTGCTGAGGTAAATTCTGGCAGCTTTGAGTTTTGGAGGGATAAACTCGGTCATGTCCGTTGGTATTCAGACAATAATTATGGAACACCGCAAGGTGGTTTTTCTACAGAACTGATAAGCTATATCTTTGGCAGAAACGAAACTGGAATCCGAGAATTTCTGAACCGAACACTGCGTCCGCAAGGCAGAGAGGTTGAGGGGAATGTATATTATAATGTGTATGCTAGGGATCTTGGTATGGCAAACAAAACCGATCCCTTTACTTGGACGGGGATACGCCACAATGACATAGACTGCGAC
>NZ_BFBB01000011.1 GCF_003114855.1 Leptospira ryugenii
AAATTGCTATGGCGTATAACGTAATAGGCTACACGACGTTGTCCGTAGCTGAGCCTGCTGCGCAGGCGTTAGCGTCGGCGCGCCTTCTTGCGGCGCAAGAAGCGTGACGGAGGACAATGTGCCTTTAGGCCGAGCGAGGGCGTAAGACCCGAAGCGAAGCGTGTCAGCCGCAGTTATCCGAAGTGCCCATAGTAGGCGACTTAAATTAACTTTATATCTCTTATCCTGATTTTTTTAGTAGATAAAACAATGAATTTGTCACTTAAATCAATATCATTATTAGCTAATAATTTTACTAAAGATTCAGAAATCTCTAAGTAATCTTTGGAAGTATATCTTAGCAGAATAATACCATTGCTAAATTGTTTATGAGAAAAAACCCATTCACCAAAATCTTTATCAAGAGTAAGGATCACTGAGTTTAAATTCTTGGCGATTTCGATTATTTTCGAATCAGAAACTGATTTATAATCTTCTAATACTGAATAGACTACGAATTTCCTGTCCCTTAAGAATTTAATAATGCGAAAATCTACATTTTCATCAGCTAGCAGATTAACTTGCAAGTAGGCTCTCTTTTGCAACTACATCGCTTGAATATGAAATACAAGCCAGAACATCCTCTCTCTTAATATTAGGTGTAGCCTCTAAAATTTCCTCAATAGACATCCCGTCGCCAAGTCTCTCCAGGATTAACTCTACGGTAATCCTAGTATTTTTGATCACAGGTTTTCCTAAAAGAACATCAGGTGAAGATGATAGTCTTGAAATATACTCCATATAGATAGTATTCTAGAATTTTCGAAATTAATGTCAAGATTCTATAGACACTAAATGTAAAAATGAGGAGAACATTTTCTAAAATTCACGTTCTTCTTTATTCCTTTTCCATGTATGCAATGGCTATTTTGGGGCATTTCGGATAACGAATTAGGCTTACCGACGTAGGCTGACCCTGAGTCCCGGAACGGGACGTTAGGGACTGGCACGTAGCTTGCGTATGCAAGCGAGTGACAGAAAGCCTATGTGTCGGAGACCGAGCGAGGGCGCAAGACCCGAAGCGTAGCGGTAAGCCGCAGTTATCTGCTGTGCGCATATTTTTAATATATTCTTTTTTTAGTAAAGAAATTATAAAATAAGATTAAGATAGATAAAACGAAAATATAAAAAGTAAGAAATAAATATCCATTATAGGGATTTGAAATAGCGTAGATATCCCAAGAGGTATGTGAAATAATATTAGGCCAAATACTTTTAAAATTTAAGTATGATATTGCCCAGATAATCCCTAAAAAAAATGTGACTAAGATATTACGAATGCCATCGCCCCAATGAATAGATGCAAATAGAGCAGAACTTAAGAAAATATACGTAAAGTTGAAGGAATAATCATTCTTTATTATAATTCTCAATAATCCTCTATAAAAAACTTCTTCGAATATTCCTGCTCGCAATGAAAGATACAAAGTATAGAATAAGGCGAACGGTAGAGAAATACCTTCCATACCTGTCTTAGTGTAATTTTTAAAAAGATTTTCCTGGAAGATATATATTGTGAGCTCATGTAACTCAAAACTTATTAGAAAGATAAAAAAAGAAAAGAAAATGGAAGTATAAAATATAACGGAATAGTTTCGTTTATGGAAAATTAAATTATGAAATCCTAAGTGATATCTTGTAATTATTTCTTTAATGTAAGTAATGTAGATTAATCCTATTATTGGTATTATTATACTTGTAACAAGACCTACGATCCAACTTGGAATATAATTTACTAAATTGTGTGCAATATCGAAGCCATCAATAAAAAGTGGTATATGGTAAGTGCAAAATATTAATATTAAAATAGATTTCGCGTTTTTATTAAAGTTTTTGATCATTTGTTGCATAGAACCGCGCATTGCAGATAACGTACTAGACTTACCGAAGTTCCCCGACCCTGAGTCTCGCAGAGACGTTAGGGACTGGCATGTAGCTTGCGTAAGCAAGGCGAATGCCAGAAGGGGAATTTGGCGCAGCCCGAGCGAGGCCTTGTGCCGAAGCGTAGCGGTAAGTCGCTGTTAGCCGCAGTTGCTTATTTTGAGATTTTTTCAAGTATTGTTAGGAAATCTTCGATTTCCAAGTAATCCTCAAGATCATCCAGGTGTTCATATAGATTAATTGTTAAGTTAATTGCTTTCTCTTCTTTTCCAGAAAGGCCATCGGTATATATATGAGCTTTTGGTTTAAATACATTTTCTAATTCATTTTTTAGAATAAAAATACTTTTACTTCGGAGTTCAGTTATGAAACTATTTATAATTGGAATCAAATCCGTGGAATGGTTTTTTAGTTGCTTATTCGGTTGATAATTGGGTTTAGATTTTATTTTGTTAAGTTTATCTTTCCAGATTTTTGGGTAAGAAGATTTTGTAAAAAATTCATTTAAGTCTTTATTTAAAAAATCAAAATCAGCCATTACAGCATGCTTTATATTTAATTCGGTAAGTTTGACATGATATTTCCAAAATTCGCTTTTACCTCCGACTGCAATAATTGAAAAATTATGTTCATTAATCCAATTTTTTCCTAATTTAGTATTTATTTTCGCTCCGTAGTAAGAGGAAACTAATTCAAAAATAAACTTATCTCCACCTTCTACAAGGACCACAAAATCGGCGAAGAACATTTCTGAATTTTGAGTTTTAAGCAGAATTTGTTTTTCTTTAGAGTTAGCAAAAGATGTGTTTTTTGAAATAGTGCCTTTTTTTAAATCTTTTCTAATCAATATTAGATTTAAATTTTCTTTAGTCGAATTTATAAATTCTGGTGAATGTGTAGTAACTATAATTTGATTTTTATTTCCATCTAGAAATTCATTAAAACGATCTGATAAGACTTTTCTCGCTTGCGGATGTAAATAGAGTTCTGGTTCCTCAACGGCTAATAAAGAACTTCCTTTATGGCTTACATTTCGTGTATAGTAACTAAATAATCCTATTGTAACTATACTCTGAATTCCCGATCCTTTATCTTTTAGAAGACTATTAAATCCATCGTTAATGTAAATTAGGACACTTTTGAAAATGTCTACTTTTGTATCAGGGTTGAATTGAAAGGAAATTTCAGTTCCAGGAAATGCTACTTTTATAGAATTTTCTAAAATTGCAGATTTTAAAGATTCAAAGATTTTGTCAGATATTTTCTTGAATGATTGGAATCCCTTTAATAATCGAGGGTCATCATGCTTGATATGAGATTTAAGTAATTTTCCAAACCAAGAGTAGGTGTTAATTCGCAGTTCATTCTGAGGATCTCGAAAAGCGGGTATTATAGCACTTTGTATTAATTCGTTCCTAATTGATGCTGAAAAAGAAAGTATCCAATCTGCCAATTCATTTTCTCGGTATAATAGTCTAAGTTTCTTCTCAATCTGGCCTTCTTCATTCATACGAGCTTGAAAGGCCAAGCCAAAACTAAATTTATCTTCGAATTGATCTTCAAGTGGATGATCTGTCCTTTTTTTTGGGTTAATATAATCCTTTCTATTTCCAACTTCATCAACGTCGATATTCATTAAACATTCAATATCATCTGAGATTTTATTGAAATCTATTTTATGTAAGACCGGAGATGGTATTTGTCCATATTTTTTTGGTTCTGTATGAATGTAGAAACCAAAGCAATTATATAGATTATCATAATCTAACTCTTCATCGGAGTTTCGAATGATATGTAGAAATATAGTTATAGGTTCGTTAATATTACCTTTATGGAAATCGTTTTCATTTACATTGTCAGTTTTTGCATAAGTAGGTGATGATTCGCCTAAGATTAAATCGATTGCTTTTACTATATTACTTTTACCTGAATTGTTTTTCCCGACAATAATATTCTTTCCTGGTTCAAGTTGGAGATTAAGATTTTTGATAGAGCGATAGTTATTTATTAATATTTCTTTTATATACATAATATTTTAAGCAATTGCGGCTAACGAACTAGGCTACACGACGTTGTCCGTAGCTGAGCCTGCTGCGCAGGCGTTAGCGTCGGCGCGCCTTCTTGCATGGCAAGAAGCGTGACGGAGGACAATGTGCCTTTAGGCCGAGCGAGGGCGAAAGACCCGAGCGGAGCGTGTCAGCCGCAGTTATGCGTAGTTTCGTATTCCTAATAAGGTCCATCGTAATTATATTTTTCGATCGTCTTGATAAGTTTATTTTTGATATAAAAATCAATCAAATAGACCGTTCCTGCGTATTCCATACCTTTCGTTTCATAAGAGGAGAGTACAAGCTTAAGTTTAGATTTTTCATTGCTTAAACTACATATCATTCTTGCATTTAAGATGGTTTCTTCTAACTTCTTGAAGTCTAATGTTCTATCTTCAATCTCTTGATCCTCTGAAAGACTTTCAATTGCTTCAGCATATTCTTTTTTTGAGTATGGTCTTTTTTTTCCGTAATTGGAGCAGTCAATATTTTCAAATTTCAATCCTGATAATCCAAAGACAATTGAATTGACTTCAGTTTCTTCTTCAATATTATATTTTAATAAATCAAAGTTTGGTTTGGAAAAAGGTTTAGAATAGAAAACAGATTTTTCAAATTCATCTGGAATGTATGATTTTATATGTTCCTTAAATATACCTGATATTGGTTTTGCGGATTTATTCTTAATTGCGACAGCATTGATATTTTTATATATATTGAGATAATTTAATTTTTGCGATGAGTCAAGATTGTCGAAATTAAATGGCTCAATAAAAATAGTATTTTTTTCTAAAATTTCTCCAATAAAGAGATTATTTGATAATTCTGAGAGATCAGTATCTTCTTCAGTAATTTTTCTACTAAAGCAGTAATTGGCGGAATCATAGTCAAATCCGGATTTGCATTCGGCTTGATTTTCTATTTCAGAACAGCTAAAGGCTGTGGTTAAGACAATAAGAAGTAAGGTTTTAAATTTCATTATATATTTTTTTTACGAAATTACGCATAACGAAATAGCCTTGACGACGTAGGCTGACCCTGAGTCCCGGAACGGGACGTTAGGGACTGGCACGTAGCTTGCGTAAGCAAGGCGAGTGCCAGAAGCCTATGTGTCGCAGACCGAGCGAGGCCTTGTGCCGAAGCGAAGCGTTAAGGCGCTGTTATGCGAAGTGAGCTTTTAGTTAATTGCTCTGCCGTCCGTACCTTTTGGAATTTTGATAACATCTTTGCTTTCTTCATCATGTTCTATGACTATTATTAGTAAGATTCCTGATTCTAAATTTAGTGCTTTCCACAAATCTGTATATGGCTCGATTTCATCAAAATTCCCGATACGATCGGTTAAATATTTATATAATTTTCTTGAAGGTAAAACTAATACACCTGCATCTAAGATACCTTTTATTAAGCCGAGTGCCATTTTATTCAAGGCTCGGTGAGTAGATGAAATATTTCCAGTTTCCCACTCGATTGCAATTTTACGATTATTAGTTTCTAATAATAAGTCTAGATTACCAGGTTTTTTATGAGAGGCAATATCTAGAGGTTTTTCAGCTTCCCAACCTTTTACAATTAGTCTTTTTACAAAACTATCTTTAATAGGTTTTACGCCATTTCCTTCACCTCTTTTTTTTCCACTTTCAGGATAGATCGTAAACTTTCCACTTCCAGGTGGCCAATCAACTTCCTTTACTTCTTCTATTATTCCATTTTTTAATACTTCCCAATCGGTAGATTTAGAAAATTGTCCTTTTTCGATTAATGATTCTATGTGAACAATTTTCAAATTATCCTTCTACATGGTCAGTGTTTTTATGTGAGTGAATATCATCAGACTCTAAACGGTCTTTAATGTCATCTGCGTAATCAATTTCGATTCCGATCCAATGACGATGTTTATTTTCGCATGAAATAAATGTAGTTCCACTTCCACCAAATGGATCTAAAACTATATCTCCTGGTAGTGTACTCATTTCAATAATTCTATCGGTAATCTTAGTTGAAAGTGCATTAGCCTTTCTATTTTCGGATTTAAATTTTCTATGTCTTACAGGAGGGACATCAGTCCAAACATCCTTTAGGTTTACGCCAAGCGGGTTCATTGCCTTTCTATGACCACCATAGTCTTTAATTTCGCGGTGACAATGTCTGCATAATTCTATAGGGGTTCTAATTTTTCGAAAAGTTTTAGGTTTTCCTTTTGTATAGTATAGTAGGCTGTAATGGCTTGGATATAATCTACCTTGAATTGGAAGAAGCATATTTAGTTCTATCGCTATCCAATGTCTGAATTCCATACCAAGTTCATTTAGATAAGAACCGAGCAATATATTCCATTTGGGCAGATTGTATAGAAAGAATGCTCCTCCAGGTTTTATAACACGTACACATTCTCGAATCCATTGTTTTGACCATTCGATGTATTCATGATCAGGCCTTTTGTCATCTGTGTTTTTTCTATAAACCTTTCCAATGTTGAAAGGAGGATCTGCGAAAACAGTATCTATTGAGTTTTCTTTGATCTTTGGTAAGATTTTCATACAATCCTGATCAAAAAGAGTACCCAGGTTAGATTCGAAGTAGGCCTTTGGAACCTCATTAAAAAGAGTATTCCACTCAAATGAAGGTGTCGGATGAATGAGTTTAAGTTGAGCAGACCGTCCCATAACTAGTTATTTTATGAGACATATGTTTATTTTCAAGCATAAACTTTGGAAATATAAAGACAGGGCAGAATAGTTCGTGAATTCTCAGAAATATGAATTTTTCTTGTTTTGATAGGTTTAGCTCATTTCGCATAACGAACTAGGCTACACGACGTTGTCCGTAGCTGAGCCTGCTGCGCAGGCGTTAGCGTCGGCGCGTCTTCTTGCGACGCAAGAAGCGTGACGGAGGACAATGTGCCGTCAGGCCGAGCAAGGGCGAAAGTCCCGAGCGTAGCGTGTCAGCCGCAGTTATCTGACGTTTGCTTATTTTACCAGGAATTGTCCATGTCACTATCGAAGTTTATCTCATACAGAAAGGAAGCAAGTTCATATGGCGAAAGGATTCCCGAAGGTGTTCTATTTAGCCGATCTAATTGAATTTCTTTTCTCTTTAATTGTTTCAAATAATTGTCCAACTTAATATTTGCCAATAGATACTGAATTTTTGCCTCTTCTGAAATAACTACATTTTTCTTTTCTGATAAGTCATATGCATTTTTACCGAGTTTATTAAGATTTTCAGAAACAATTTGTTTGAGTTCTAAATCTTCAATTTCATCTTTATCGAACCAAATGATTTGACATGTTTGGCAAAGATCGATTTCAAGATTATTTTTAGATTCAGGCAAAATTAAAATCTGCATTTGATTTTTACAAGAAGGACAATTTATAACTCTTTGTTTTTTTATTTTCTTTGATTTGGATTTAATTTTATCCCATTCTATTTTTGGAATATATTTTAAGATATTTTTTTCACTAAAAAAGTGACCGTAACAATCCTGACATATCCAAAAATACCCAAATTCCGTTTTTAGATTGTGGAGTTTCGTTTTACAAGTTGAACAAATCATATTTTCTTAATTAATTTTTAATTCTAATAAAAGTTCAAGCAAATGTCAGATAACGAACTAGGCTACACGACGTAGGCTGACCCTGAGTCCCGGAACGGGACGTTAGGGACTGGCACGACACTTGCGTATGCAAGGGGAGTGACAGAAAGCCTATGTGTCGCAGACCGAGCGAGGGCGTAAGACCCGAAGCGAAGCGTGTCAGCCGCAGTTATGCGAAGTGCGCTTACTATGTAAATTAAATATTAGTTTGTTTGAAAAAGAGGTAATCATCGAATGCAATTTTTAGAGTTATCTCCAAAATAAGGAAAAGAAAGGTAAATATCTGAAACAATTTCAAATGTAGCCTGCATTCGATAGTCTTGATGGCTTTCCGCTAGCTTCCAATGTTGTTCTTTGATTTCAAATGGTCCAAATTTCTGTAAAATACAAACATCATTCCAAATTGGAAATCCTGCATATGCCAAAAGTAATTGAAAAATGGTAAAAAAGAGAACAATGATACTTGAGATGAAGTTGAGAAAGAAAGGAAATATTGATTTCAATTTAATAGCAGAAATCCATGTTTTAATTAAAATTCTCCAAGAGATGATTAGTAATGAAATCCAAAAAATAGCGTAAAAGGTTGATTTTGTAAATTGAATGGGCGTATCACTAATTGAAGCGAATAAAATAGATATAAATAGGAGTAGTGGCAAAAGAGAATTTATAAAAATATATTTAAAGTATCCAATCATAGAATTTTTTAAGCGCATTTCGCATAACGAACTAGGATTATCGACGTTCCTCGACCCTGAGTCTCGAAGAGACGTTAGGGACTGGCACGACGCTTGCGTATGCAAGAGGAGTGACAGAAGAGGAATGTGTCGAAGACCGAGCGAGGGCGGAGTCCCGAAGCGAAGCGATAATCCGCAGTTAGCCGAAGTACCCATCTTTACAAGGATTTTTAGATTGTTCAATTTTTAGTTAAGTGTCGAAAGATTCAATGGTTATTGTAGAAAATTAGCTTCAGGTCTAGTGAACTAGTTTATCTTTCTTTTTTTCATTTAAATAATCATCGAGTTTAATTTACCAAAGAAAAGACTTTCATGCGAATTTTTTTAAGATAGGATATTAAAATGTTCATTATTACTTAATAGAACAGTAAGGCCTTAATAATGCCTCAATATTTTCGTTGAAAATAGAAAATCAATTTTTTTATAATCAAGAGTTCATAAAATATTTTTATTGTTAGAATTTCCGGTTAGTAGAGCTTGAATTTCATTCTCTGTTAGTGTCGACTCAGTATCCATTGACGGAAATTTTAATTCGGAATAACCTAAATCAATATAGGAATATAAAAGATTCCGTAGGACGTTTGAATTAGTTCCTGATTGAATATTCAGAATTCCCTCAATGCTCATATCAATGGATGTGAATAATAAATATCTATAATATTGGATTATGAATAGACTTTCCTCAGTTTTTCCAGATTTAGCTAACAGCTCATGGAATTCCTTGAAATTTTCAGATGGTGAATTTTCTATGTTTTTAAAAAATAATATTAGTTTTTCATTGTCTGGATGTTTAGGATAATAGATAAATTCGGACGGTTGACATATATTTTTTATATATTGTTTTAAATAATGCAATCGATAATTTAATCTCTGTTTAAAAGTACTTTTACGAATTTCTAATGTTTGCCTGACGAGATAAGGGTCTATACCATCGACAATAAGTGAAATTCCAACATGTAAAAAATCGGATATTGGATAGTTCCATTTTTTTGGATCATATTTTTTCCCAATATTAAGCAATCCTTCTTTTCTAGCCCAATCGGTTAAATCGATAAGAAAATTTGCCAATGTTTTTAGATCATCTGTTTCTGGAAAAAGTGTCATTATTATTCCTTTTTTTGGGTATTTCGGCTAACGTAATAGGCTTACCGACGTAGGCTGACCCTGAGTCCCGGAACGGGACGTTAGGGACTGGCACGTAGCTTGCGTATGCAAGCGAGTGACAGAAAGCCTATGTGTCGCAGACCGAGCGAGGGCGCAAGACCCGAAGCGTAGCGGTAAGCCGCAGTTATGCGACGTTTTAGATATCCTGATATGAATCTAATTCTGTAAATTGAGCATAAATCCAACCATAATCTTTTTGACAGGATTCTCCGTCATGCATATCATACATGACAGTAACGTAATACCAATAATTGTTCCAATTTTTAATCTTAATTTTATCTTCAGTTCTTGCAAGAACGTGAACAACTGTCGAGCGAGGGAGAAAATCGATTTCCGTATGTTGAAGGCTTAAAAATTTGCATTTTATTGTTTCGCTATTCAATTCTGGTGCAACCCTGAATTTAACGTTTTCTGTTATTTTAAATCGTTTTCTACCCATTGTAATAACTGTATTATTGTCAATTTTCCTAGTTTCATTTATTGATTTATGAGCATAACCATAAAGGCGCAATCCATTTGAGCAATTTAAGGCAAGTTTAAAAATTAAGTTATCTTCTAAGTTGATCAAATTACATTCGTAATCTTTATCACTTTTAACATAAAGTTTATTATTTCTTATTGAGTAAGTGCCTTTAATTTCCTCGCCGCCTTCGCCTACAAAAATCATTGTCATTTTTCCATTATCGTAAAACTCAAATCCCCACCCCCAAGATGAAGACTCACCTCCAGGACCCCAGAAGCCATCTCCCTTTGTAAGTATCTGTTTTTTAAGACTTTCTATCAAATTCTCTGAATTTAATAGGCTAGGGTTTAAAGTTAGAATTATAGAAAGGATTATATATTTTTTTATCATTCTGTGTATTTTCCTAAAATGTCGCATAACGAAAACGCTACACGACGTTGTCCGTAGCTGAGCCTGCTTCGCAGGCGTGAGCGTCGGCGCGCCTTCTTGCAGAGCAAGAAGCGTGACGGAGGACAATGTGCCTTTAGGCCGAGCGAGGGCGTAAGACCCGAAGCGATGCGTGTCAGCCGCAGTTATACGTAGTCACCGCGAATACAATTTATTAAAATTGTATTTTTGTAATTTTTCCATTCGGTTTATCAAAGACTGTAGTTTGCGAAATTGTATTTTCTGCAAATGCTTTTAAATCTTCGCTGTGTCCAAAATGTAATGCCTTTAATACTTTGCCGAGTGGAAAGAAAAATTGGTCTTTTCTCTCCTCATATAAAATGGCTACTGTGCTTATACTTTCCCCTATTCCTTGTATTTTGGAATTTAAAGAGCTTGCCTTTTCATAACTGATCCATTGAAGCTTTTTATGATTCGAGTTTCTGCGAATTACTTCCCCTAAGTATGCTCCAGTCCTTAAAACAAGAGCATTCATTTTAATATCCGGAACATCATTGAGTTTTTGATGAATAGAATTTAGAAAGGTGTTTACGAATTCTAAACTCGCAAGGGAGAAATCTAATTTTGATTTATCTAAAAAAGCGATATTATAAGTGGGCGATTCTGGATTGTCAAAAAACATTTCTGCCAATCCTTCCATCTCAGCATTCAAATTGTCGAGTCCTGGATTCAAATCTACCATGCACAATTCCTTCTAAAGTTTTTGCAATACTTTGGCGCTTATTTCTCGTCTCAAGTTTACCCGATTGAAATATTAATTGTTTCTTTGGCTTCAATCACTGGTGGAAAATCGGGAACTTTGTATTTGTAATCGATTCCTTTCTCAATCTGAAAGAACGCATCTTCGCCTAAGTGTTTCTTAACCAATTTTCTATTTTCTTCTAACTCTTCGTAATTAATTTTCTCTAAGTTTTTACTCAATTGGAGATATACTTGGTCTTTGGAAAGCTTCTTTACAACAGGCGCGGGCGCACTAAGTAACTTTTCCATTCCGAATAGGTCGACATAAGATTTGCCAAATACTTGGCAGGAGTATAGATCGGGGAGAAATTTTCGAAGCCTGATTGGAGCTAGTATTGCACCTTCCCATCCTATCGAATCTGATTCACTTTCAATTCTAAATGGGTGTTCTTCCTTTAAGGGATACTGTAGAACCGATAGATCGCTATGCAATCTTTTGCTTGCTTCTTCAAAAAAATTCAGTAACCGCTCTTGGCTTTTCATTTGTTTTAACTTGATCTCAATTTTAAAACTCGTATGGTTTTTTCGCCAGGTTTTAATGTAGATACTTCCTTCCATGATTCTAGATTTCTGAAACCAGATGATGGTTCTCCAATATTTCTTGAACTCCTCAGGAGAATCCAAACAAAAATCCTTATTCACAGGTTCATGGGTATTTATTTTTGTCGGTAAAAGTTCTGGGATGAATTCCTCCATCGTTTTGAAAAATGTCCAAGCCGATTCGTAACCTGGATCCTCTAATACCAATATTGATAGTGAAGCTAACTTTGGATTCATATTATCTATATTTCCTTATTTCATCTTTTATTGGATCGTAGATTTCTTGCGGTGATTACGTATAACGAACTAGGCTACACGACGTTGTCCGTAGCTGAGCCTGCTGCGCAGGCGTTAGCGTCGGCGCGACTTCTTGCGGAGCAAGAAGCGTGACGGAGGACAATGTGCCTTCAGGCCGAGCGAGGGTGTAAGTCCCGAGCGTAGCGTGTCAGCCGCAGTTATCCGAAGTGGACTACTGAACTAATATTTATGGAATTCATTAACTAAAATTAAATGTATTTTTCCAAATTCATCATAATTAGCATGTACAATATACAATCCAATCAAATCTCCGATTTTTAGTTCAGATTTCATATATGGAATCAATTGAGTCTGAAATATAATTAGAAAATTTTGATCTTTGTATCGGAGTTTTAATTTTGAATCGTAAATGTGAATAATTGGTCTCATATTTTGAAAGAGTAAAGCAAAAGTATTTCTTCTTCCGATTTCTTCCTGACTTAGCTCTTGTGTGGGATAAGCATTAAGTTTTAAAAATAGTTTATTTCTCGAATTGAATATTTTCATTCCTTTTGTATTTTCTTCAATCTCTCCTCTTTCGATTAAATCTTCCAGAGTTATTGATTCATAGTTAGAATACTTAAATCCAGGAGAATCAGGAGGATTAGGTAATTCTTTTCCTATATAGCGATCTTGTTCGCGAATTTCTATATATTCATTTTCTTGGGCAGCATTTGATATTCTTGATTTTTCTTAGGAGATACATCCTATAATTAAGAATAGGAGAATAAAATACTTCATTTATAAACCTCTTTTTTATTAAATATTCTAGAAGATAAGGTATGACTTCAGGAGATAG
>NZ_BFBB01000012.1 GCF_003114855.1 Leptospira ryugenii
CAAGGCATCCCCATAGCCCTCCTGTAAAGGTGTTCTAGGGGATGAGAAACCAGAAAGTGTTACCTATGTCTTGCTACAAAAGTGTTACCCATGTCCTGAGTCATACTATAAGTCCATTTCGGATAACGAACTAGGCTACACGACGTTGTCCGTAGCTGAGCCTCGCAGAGGCGTTAGCGTCGGCGCGACTTCTTGCAGAGCAAGAAGCGTGACGGAGGACAATGTGCCTTTAGGCCGAGCGAGGGCGCCCGTCCCGAGCGGAGCGTGTCAGCCGCAGTTATACGACGTCGCGATCTATTAATATAAATTTTAATCATACCTTAAATTTAATTCTGGAGCTTCTTGGATTAAAGAATCTCGTATGAAATTGCCTAGCGATTCTAAATCCCTTTCGATTAGAATTTCGATGTTTTCGTCTTTGGCAAATATATAAAACATCGTCCCTACACTTAAAGTTGAACCGATTGCAGAACTTAGTAAATTTAGATTAGCCATTCTTAATAAGAGAAACCCTCCGCAAAAACTAGTGAAGGGGTTGCCCAAACTGGTTTGCCGATTTTTAATGCCGTTTGAGTATAAATATTTTTTAATTTTTACTCGATTTTGTATTTGGACGACAGCTGTTATATTGGAGTTAACGATTTGAGTTGGAAAAAATAAACCAAATTCCTTTTCAATAACATATTCTGAACTTGTTAATTGAATTGAAATTGAAATATTTTTATTTTCACTTGGTATGAGGTTTACAATTTTCTCTTTAAAAAGCTTTGCAGAATAATCAGTTAAATTCTCCTTATTAATGAGGATAGAATAATTGTTTAAACTTTCAAATTTAAAGTAACTCTTCTCATTCCATTTTCTTTTTATCATTATCTCATCAAAATTATACTGAACATCGATAGGAATGGTTTCATAGTTTGAATTGATAGAAAGATTTCTCATATTTCGATTTTCTATCTGACAATATAATGAAAATATAAAAAGAAGTGTTAATGGTGTATATTTCATATAATAATTGTAAAATTTGAAAGCGATGTCGTATAACGAACTAGACTAACCGACGTAGGCTGACCCTGAGTCCCGGAACGGGACGTTAGGGACTGGCCACGACACTTGCGCAGGCAAGGGGAGTGCCAGAAGCCTATGTGTCGCAGACCGAGCGAGGGCGAAGTCCCGAAGCGAAGCGGTTAGTCGCTGTTATGCGAAGGCATTTACGTTTTAGGTAGTTTAAGGAAAATATCTGTTTCCGAAGTTCCCAATACTAGTTCCTTGAATAGGAAAAGATAGTTTATGACATACCCTTCATAATCAATATATCTTAACAAAAGAGAATTATATAAATTAACATAGCAAAGTAAATATCCATGCAATATTTTTAGTTCGTCTAGTTTATCACGAGATATATTTCCTTTGTTGAATGGTAGGCTTCCATGAAGAAATTTATTTCTCATGTCTAAGGCTTCTTCTTCATATTTTGAGAGGTTGATTCCTAGTTTTTTAAATGGGATAGATAGTTTATCTTTATTTGTTGGAGAATTAATATTTTTAAGTTTATTTGAAGTAAATATATATTCTTCACTTGTTAGTTTATCTTTCATTTCTTCTAATATTTTAAGAAAACCGACTTTCAAGTCATCGAAGGATGCTTCGTTTATAGGTTTTGTAGGGCTGACCTTATCGAAGGCAAGACTAGTTAATGCTTCAATTGCTGTGACTATCGCAATCGGCGACAATTCCAATCCTAATTTTCCACTACTTTGAAATAGAAGTATTGAGTTTAATAATTTATCTTCTGAAATTAATTTTTCTATAAATTTTTCAACTAGATTGGTTGGTATTTTATCAATCTTTTCGTTCCATTTTTTAGCTTCGTCATGATTTTTTATATAGGAGTGTGGGTTCGTCGGAATAGGTCGATATGAATGCGACATTGATTGCCTAAGGCTTCTATATGAAATTAAAGAAAATTCATTTTCACTATTATATTTAAAGCTATAAACTTGATCTTGTGGGAAATATCCAGTGAGGAAGCCGACTGCACTACAGATTGCGAAAGATATTTTTTCAAAATCTTTATTTTTTATATTGTCGATACATTCTGTAATGAAGTAGGTAGATTTCCCGTCGTAAACATTCCAAATTGAAAAATTGATCCCATTTATTTTTAAATTTACTTTTTCAGTATTTAAATTTCCAACATTGTCATATATACATCTGAAATAACCTAATTTTAAATTTTCAGAAATAAGATAGATATTATGCCACTTTGCCTCACTTTCTTCGTTATCTGTAAAATTTTGAAAGTTTGATATGGCAATAGTTTCCTGTGAAATATAGTTGGGCATACCTTGTTTGATGTATAAGGCATTTTCGGAAAAATATTTTATTCCCAATATTGTGATTTCACAAGGAATTGTCGCACCCAAATCATATTTATTAACAAGCTCATTCTTTAATACTATGCTAAATCCCTTGTTTGTCTTTTCGTAATGGACTATTAAATCCTGTATTCCGGATACGTGTGAATTGAATATAAGCCCAGACTGTTCCTCTATAGAATTGACAAGCTGTATTGTTTCTTGAATTTTTTTCATTTGTTATCTCCAATTTAAATGCTTTCGCATAACGAAATAGCCTTAACGACGTAGGCTGGCCCTGAGTCCCAACGGGACGTTAGGGACTGGAACGACACTTGCGAATGCAAGGGGAGTGCCAGAAGCCTATGTGTCGCAGACCGAGCGAGGCCTTGTGCCGAAGCGAAGCGTTAAGGCGCTGTTATGCGCCGTAAATCATTACCAGATTTTGTAGACTAGATGGGCAATTTCAATTATGGTGTCCATTCTTTTATGTTTTGTAATAATTAGTTTTTGATTGGCATACCCAGTAGATTTCTCAATTGGCTTTTCTATTATTGGATACTTGAATGAATGGTTTTCTGGAAACTCTGTTTCTGTTAAATATTTTTTATATGAATTATAAGTATGTATAAATTTAGAATCATCAATATTGTCGTCTTCGACATAGATTAGAAAAATTAAGAATGGTAGACCTATTGGATCATAAAAGAAAATTTTCTTAAGATGAGTGGTAATTTTATTTGTATCAAGACCAGATAGAATGAATGCTTCAATTATTGTTACGATTGAAGCGTCGCTTTTTCTGATCACGAAATCTAATTCACCCATGCCTCCTTGTGTAGATTTAACGGATGAAAAATTCGGTGTTTGACCAAAAAGGTCTTGGTCAGAAACAGTTAAACCATAACTAGATATTCCTCCTTGTATTAAATATTTAAGAAAGGAATTATATTTATTTTCATCTTTAATTAATCGATTGATTTGGTTCAAAGATTGATGATTTGCACAAATAATAAAGATTTTTTTTAAAAATTCATCTAAAGTAAAATCAAACTTTTCTGGTTTTTTAATTATGCTTTCTAAGTAATTACTAATAAATATTGAATAGCTCAATAAGCCTTTTTTTGATAGCTCCTTGAAATGATTCAATAATTCTACATTTATTTTTTCTTTAAGAATACTAGCAAAATTTGGTAAATTTGAATTCGATATTGTGTTATTTAGAAATTCAAAAATTCTGTCCTCCAGGTTATTGTTATTTTCATCTAAATCAGTAGTTAGAGTAAATTCCTTGTCTGCTAAAAGATTTAAAAGAATGGTTTTTTCTAATAGTGAGATAGCTTTATTGTATTTATTTCTAACTTCTAAGAATTGATGAGTTAAATCTCCTTCTTGCTCAATTTCTGATATTAGTAAGGTGAATTTCAGTAACTGTGCTCTCAATTCGACTAGATTATTTTTTATTTTGCCCAATTTATTTAAAAATGGGTATATATGAGCAATTTCGCGGATCTTTAAAAACTGGGCGTCTTCAGTCTTTCCAAAAAGTTTTGTGTTAATTTGATTTTCAGATAGAAGTTCTTCGTTTGGAATGAAACTTTGAAACCGAAATTGGGTTTCAATAAAATACCTTCTTAGATAAATTCTAGTTACATAGAAAAGGTAAGAATTACTATTTTCAGTAAACAGCGATTCTTTATCTTTGTAAGATTTTTCTATTTCCCGGAATTGGAAGGATAAATTTGTTATTAGTTGGAATATTTTTTTATAATAGAAAATAGCAGATTCTGAATTATCTATCTTCTCAAATTTCTTTCTAATTAAATATTTGAAGAAATTGAAGTAAAGTTCTAAGGCTAACGAAAAATATTTACTCTTTTCATCGAAATATGGCGGTATATCGATATCTATAAGTTCTTCAAAGAAATCTGAATCAATGATAGTAAAATAATTTTCATCCAAATTTGTTTCATCAATTGAAATATTGATTTTCTTATTAACTAATGAAAATAGTTGAAATTCTTTAAATAGTTTTTCTTCTTCCGTATTCGCATTAGTATCAACTCTAAGTTTGAGCTCCATTCTCCCATCTTTTGATTCAATTGATTCAAATTTTAGAAGTAAACTATCTAATTCATCTAGTTTATCTTTCCAAAATAAATCTGCTTCTTCTGATATAAATGTTTCAATATTCGTAAGTAAGTATTCTAAAAAATGTAATTCTATCATATTGATTTATGGCGCATAACGAACTAGGCTACACGACGTTGTCCGTAGCTGAGCCTCGCAGAGGCGTTAGCGTCGGCGCGTCTTCTTACAGCGCAAGAAGCGTGACGGAGGACAATGTGCCGTCAGGCCGAGCGAGGGCGAAAGTCCCGAAGCGAAGCGTGTCAGCCGCAGTTAAGCGAAGTTGCAAATTATTTTGAGTTTACCTGCTTATTTTTTTTCATATCAATTTCAAAAAAAGTGCCACCTTTACCATCAGGTTTGAATTTCAAAAAATAACCGACTTGTTCGCTACAAATATCATATATCCATATCTCTGAGTAATCATCATCATTAGAGTTTATTCTGAAATGAGCTAAATTTTTAATATTTTTGCATTTATTTTCAAGGATAAATATGAATTTATTTACATCGTTTCGAAGTATTGAGTCCGGTTCAACTTGAGTATAAGTATTCGGAATATTTCCTCCTGAAAAAGTTCCCTCAATAATGATTTTTCCCCTCGCATCGGTAATTTTTCCTAGTCCATGCTTATTGCCGCGTTTCCACATTCCAGAATATTTGGAACCGTTAATATACGATTCTTCACCATATCCTTCGGGAAATCCGTTTTTATATTCACCAAAAAGAATAGTACCATTTTTAAGAACAGATTTTATTTTTCCTTCCGGCTTACTTTCTACCCAATCACCATCAAGATAACTTCCATCAGGTCTCGTGAAACAACCTTTACCGTGCATCTCGTTTTTGGAGAAATCTCCTACATATCTGGCTCCGTCGGGAAAAATAAGTGTTCCTTTTCCATCACGTTCATTGTTTAAAAATTCTCCTTCGTATTCAAAGTTTTTAAATGTTTCTTTTCCAAAACCATTTTTCTGAGAGTTTTTCCAGTTCCCTGAGTAGACCATACCATTTTCATATTTAAGTGTTCCGAATCCATTTTGACAATTACCACTTTCGCAAACATCTTCAGCGCTTATTTCAACACTTAATAAGATAAAGACTATTAGATAAATGATATTCATAAACAATTCCTTTTTGTAATAGATAGTTGCAATTTCGCTTAACGAACTAGACTTACCGAAGTTCCCCGACCCTGAGTCCCGCCGGGACGTTAGGGACTGGCATGTAGCTTGCGTAAGCAAGGCGAATGCCAGAAGGGGAATTTGCCGTAGGCCGAGCGAGGCCTTGTGCCGAAGCGTAGCGGTAAGTCGCTGTTATGCGTAGTGTCATATTAATAATTATAAGATAAACCTAAATAAACTCCGCTAATAATATCACTTCCTCCAATACCTCTATTATTCTGAAAATAATAATAAGTATTCCTGAAGTCTTCGTATCGAAGAGTTTGATCATTGTAATTCTGATATTTGAACTTTGAGAAATTGTAGTAATATCCCAAATAGAATTTCAGACTGTTGAAGAATTGGTAAGAGAGAGAGACATCAAATTCATAACCTTGGAATATTCCCAAAGTATTCGAGTTAGATAAATTGGTTTGGAAAATAGGTCTAATTCCATTAGCAAGAATAGAATTAGCAGCGATCTTGTTAGAATAGTATCTTTTTCCTTGTGTAATATAATATTCGAAACCAATATTTAAATTAAGATTATCAATTAGTGGAATTTGGCTTTTAGCAGCAATTTGCAGTCCATGAGATTTAATGCTTTCTTCTGAAATTGACAAACCATTGTTTGAGTTCGTTAATCTGTCAATTTTTCGAATTCCTAATCCTAAAGAGAGAAGTTCAGGTTTTTCATTTAAAATATGATATAAAATATTTAGTTTATAATCAGTTCTTTCTGTATTGTCTAAATACCTTTTTGATATAGAGTCACCATAAAGAGATTGGTAAGAATGTATATAATTTGCTCTAGGGATATTCACATTAATATATTGAAATTCCAATGAAAAATTATTTTCCGGGTTTTTATATTTTACAAAGAACGGAATAATTGAATCTCTATTTCCCTTGAATTGTGAATAGTTTTCAAAATAAATTCCAGTTGATTCACTTAAATCACGTTTATATTCGAAAGGAATAAATTTAACATTTAGTGATTTGATTCCTATTTCCAATTTAGGTTTATTTGAATTTTTATCTTCATTATTATTATTCTCAGCGTTTAGCTCAGAGATTAAAAAAATACTTATCAGAATTGTTTTATATATTTTTTTCATTTTTTCTTTTTTAGTAAAATTTTAGGTATGACTTCAGGAGATAGGTAACGGTTAAGCGGCAGTAGAAGGGTAACGCTTTTTAGTAACCTTTCTTGGTTTATGATCTTTGTATGCATTAGGGTCAGAAATAAGCAAGAAAAAATCCTTGTCTATAACACCTAATTTATTATTAGCAAACCAGATGGAGTAAGTATCTCCCTCTTTTTTAATTCCGACATTGAACTC
>NZ_BFBB01000013.1 GCF_003114855.1 Leptospira ryugenii
AGGTGTTCTAGGGGATGAGAAACCAGAAAGTGTTACCTATGTCTTGCTACAAAAGTGTTACCCATGTCCTGAGTCATACTTTATTTGAATTGCGCATAACGAACTAGGCTACACGACGTTGTCCGTAGCTGAGCCTGCAGCGCAGGCGTTAGCGTCGGCGCGTCTTCTTGCAGAGCAAGAAGCGTGACGGAGGACAATGTGCCTTTAGGCCGAGCGAGGGCGAAAGTCTCGAGCGAAGCGTGTAAGCCGAAGTTATGCGTAGTCTCATTTTAACGATAAAAACGAATTAAATTGTCAACGTAGTGAATTTGTTGTAATTATGTATTTTGGATTAGTTTAATTACATTCTTTAGGCCAGATATTTCGCGTTCCATTATTCACTTTACCGAAATAAAAATTATCCTGCGAACTATGCCCTGTTTGGATGACACCAAAAGCGTAAATCATCTCTACATAATCATGTGAATGAGCAATCATTTTATCTTCTATGAAAAAAACTCTATCTTTGGATATTCCAGTTGGAATAAAAAGAGGTATTGGAATGAATAACACATACGGCATAATTCCTTCCCAATTTAAACCATCCTCATAAGATAAAATTTTACAACTTCCAATGATTTCAGTTTTCTTTGGCAATCCTAAACAATTTAGAATATCATTTTCTGAATAAAAATCAGACGAACGCAAACATTCCTTTCTATCCGTTCTGGTACGAATCTCGTTTTTATAGTTGAGATTTTCGTATTTACCAAATGTCATAACCATAAAACCTAGGCAGTTCGAAAATAGAATGTGAAATACAAAAAGGTTAATAAATTTATTTAGATACATGGTTTTATTTGATTTGATGATAACTTTAAATTTTTTAACTAATTTATATTCTTAAATTAATTCTGAGATTACGCATAACGAACTAGGCTTACCGACGTAGGCTGACCCTGAGTCCCTGAACGGGACGTTAGGGACTGGCACGACACTTGCGCTTGCAAGGGGAGTGACAGAAAGCCTATGTGTCGCAGACCGAGCGAGGGCCTGACCCGAAGCGATGCGGTAAGCCGTAGTTATACGCCGTAACTAATTCGTAAAATATGTTTGGAATTTTCTTCCCTTGTATTTATTGATTAGTTCGTCTGTGATTTGGTTCTCGAGTGTAAAGTAGATATCTTTTGAAACTATTAGAGAAGTACCAGGTCTGAATATTCCATTGGGATTATCATACTTTAGAATTTTCAAACTAAGACATTTTTGAATTCTTGGATTTTGAAAAATATATCCATGATTGTATTTATAGCTTTGTTCTCTTTTTGGATTTATCATTATTTCTGTAGATAATGTTTCGTTTGCCGGAAACCAGTAAAGGAAGTTAAGTTTTGGATCATTTTCAATTTCGAGTATAATATCAATATACTTAAGTTCATTAGTATTCTCCTTTGTAGTATACCTTTCATTAAACTTTTTTAATCCTATTCTATGAGATATATATTTTACTATTTTTAAGAAAATATATGGCAGAATTAATAAAAATATAAATAAATAGATTTCGGTTGATAGAATAGCATTATTAATCTGTTCAGGAAGTTGACCTAATAAAATTCGCCTATCGTTTTTATCAGTAAAATCAAATAAATCTATTCCATGCGAATAATATAATCTCAAATATAGCATTATGATATAACTTGTGTAGTATAGGCCTAGTGCTAATCCTCGACTAAATAGAAATTTAAACAGATCATCCATTTCTATTACCTATGTTGTAAATAATGATACTTAGTAAATATATTTTTAGTAATTGCGCATAACGAACTAGGCTACACGACGTTGTCCGTAGCTGAGCCTCAGAGAGGCGTTAGCGTCGGCGCGACTTCTTGCATCGCAAGAAGCGTGACGGAGGACAATGTGGCTTTAGCCCGAGCGAGTGAGCAAGTCACGAGCGTAGCGTGTCAGCCGCAGTTATGCGTAGTTTTTTTAAAATTTAGATTCTTTTTGAATACTTGTATAGTTATTTTCACTATTTTTCTATTAGTTATCTTTATTAAATTTTGATCTATGCGTCGTTAGATTAAATAATATATAATTCTTCCTTGTAACGTATTGTATAGCATTCATAATTGTCAATGTTCCCAAATAATGTTAAGATAGTTTCATTATGCATAGTTAATTCTAAATTTTTAGACCTTAAAATACGGTAAGAATTTATTTTGTGAGAAATAAGGCTCGCAATTTCTTTTTTATGAATACCTTGGCCATTTTGGTAAATCAATTCATTACGAGAAGGATAGCATATTGAAAAAT
The DNA here is from genome assembly GCF_003114855.1 of Leptospira ryugenii. NCBI lineage: Bacteria > Pseudomonadati > Spirochaetota > Leptospiria > Leptospirales > Leptospiraceae > Leptospira > Leptospira ryugenii. The sequence goes on from NZ_BFBB01000013.1 coordinate 2,293, forward strand.
CGCTAGACATCGTAATTTGTAAATTATCTCCAAAGTCTAGTATAAATTGTGCTTCACTTAATATAATCCGTTCAATAGTTCTTCCAACTAAAAAATCTAGTAAATCGTCTTCGGCAAAATTATACATATTGAATTGTTCCTTCAACATTCATTTTTTTTTGACTATAAAATACGAAAGTAGTCTTGTCTTGACTAAGTTTTAAGTTTAATAGAATATTATTCCATTTTCGAGGACTTTTGGTCTTAAATGAGATTTCCAGTTAAGATGATTTTTTCTGTTAGATTTTGTTCCTTGTTTAAATAGAATATTACCAAAGAAACCCGGAATATAGATTTTAAATCATAGACTGCTCATTCTTAGAGTATTAACCAGTTTATCCTTTTTATTTTAAAAGAGTCTATGGCCAATTCTAAGTTAAAATTTGCTTCATGGTCTTCGAATGGTCAAGCTCCGGAAACAATTTAATTTTCAACAGTATTCATTTTTGCAAACCCAAGAATCGATTTGCTTTTTTCTATTGTTAAGGAACTTAGATAATTCAAGTAATTGAAAATCGATTTAATTGTTTTTGCGGTATTCTATTTCATTTTAAAAAAATTACGCATAACGAACAAGGCTACACGACGTTGTCCGTAGCTGAGCCTGCCGCGCAGGCGTTAGCGTCGGCGCGCCTTCTTGCAAGGCAAGAAGCGTGACGGAGGACAATGTGCCTTTAGGCCGAGCGAGGGCGAAAGTCCCGAGCGGAGCGTGTCAGCCGCAGTTATGCGAAGTGTCGGAACATGAAGATTATTTGAATTCTCATACTGAAAGTAATTACAGGTATTGGATTATTTGTTTCTTAAGATTTCTAGTAAACCAGGAAATTGTCTATTTATTTCTCGGATCATATTTTTACCATCGTTTGTCCAGTTATAACAAACCTGAGGTTTAAAATTAACACTTATTGCTCCTAAATCTAAGAGACGTCTATAAGAGGAAATTTTGCTAGTGCTCGTAAGAACCTCTCCCATTGTGCGTGCAGGTAAAGGTATTCCAATGTCATTTTTGAATTCAAATTCAGATATTAATTTAAAAGTATCAGTATCCAGTTTAGATGTCATTTGTGAAGCTCTAGCAAGTGTATACTGTTCGCAATCAATTAATGCTTCTGTTAATGTCTCGGTAAGATCACGAAATCTTTTTTCATGAACTTTTGTTTCGGATGTGATTCTATATTCTATTGGCCAACGATGCTGAATGATATCAAATGGTAGGTTTTCTGCTGTGCCATAGGCATTGTTCAGCACTAATATTGTTCTCTCCCACCCAATGGTTTTAATAGCATATCCCAGTTCTAGCATAACATTTGGATTTACAATATATTTTTCATTTTGTGTTTTTGAAATGAAAGTTACGTCAGCGATGAAGAACGAACAAGAATCAATTTTTTTAAAAATTGTTTGTACAATATTAGGAGTACCTGATATTCCTAAGGTATCCCTTTCTGGCCTTGGTGATAATTCCGGAACGGATGACTCCTGCAGATTTTTACAGGATTCGTTTAGAGAATTCCAAATAAAATTTTTATTCCCATCAGGATTAGTATCTAATTGCCAAGCAAAGAAGACGGTTTTAGACAATTTTTGCACTCCATTTTGTGTTTTTAAAAAGACATAGATAATTTGAATTTAAGGAAACAAGTTTCCGATCTAAGTGTATTGCTTTCTGACATTTCGCATAACGAAAAGGCTACACGACGTTGTCCGTAGCTGAGCCTACGGAGTAGGCGTTAGCGTCGGCGCGACTTCTTGCCTCGCAAGAAGCGTGACGGAGGACAATGTGCCTTTAGGCCAAGCGAGGGCTAGTCCCGAGCGAAGCGTGTCAGCCGAAGTTATACGAAGTAGCTGAACAAATATCAAAGCGAAATTCCTAAACTAAAATTTATATACGCTTCCACAGCTTTAGCTTCATTCTTAAAAAAATTTTGATAAATTGGAAGATTAAAGAGAATATTACTTCTAACGAAGCTGTCTTGAGATTGAGAACTATAAATAAAAGTGTATTGATCACTTTTATTATTTAGAAGAAATACTGGACCTCCAGATAAAGTAAAGAAAGTTCCGTTCTCTAAACTTAATTTAAGTCCAAATCCAGGAGAGAAATACAAAGTAGAAGAATATTTAGTAACAGAACTAGTATAAGTAAATTCCTGAGAAATGGAGGATCCTTGATAAATACCTAAAAGCTGAGTTTGATTGTCAACAGAAGGTAAAACTCCGATAGTAGAATTAAAATAGAAGGGAGAATCAAACAGAAAGTAATTATAAAAAATTTTTCCTGAATTTCGTTTATATATGAATGATTCATTAAATTCTAACAAAGATTGCGATAAAGGCAGAAAAATGGGATTTTCGCTTGTTCTGAAACGAGAATTAATAAAATCAAATCCTAATTCATGATTAGCATTAAAAGTATAAGTTAATCCAATAAAAGGAACAGAAAAGTAATTAGAAACACTATTTAAACCGAGATTTACGGAAAGAGGCTTTTGAATTCGATATTGTTTTTGACTCTCAAAGAAAGATTGCGCTGAATTTTCCTTGTAAGCAAATATCATTAAGATTAATCCAATTACAAATTTGATCTTCATTTTTTATATCTATCCTGGTATGACTTCAGGAGATAGGTAACGGTTAAGCGGCAGTAGAAGGGTAACGCTTTTTAGTAACCTTTCTTGGTTTATGATCTTTGTATGCATTAGGGTCAGAAATAAGCAAGAAAAAATCCTTGTCTATAACACCTAATTTATTATTAGCAA
>NZ_BFBB01000014.1 GCF_003114855.1 Leptospira ryugenii
TACAAAAGTGTTACCCATGTCTTGCTACAAAAGTGTTACCCATGTCCTGAGTCATACTTTTTAGGTTTTGCGTATAACGAACTAGGCTACACGACGTTGTCCGTAGCTGAGCCTCGCAGAGGCGTTAGCGTCGGCGCGACTTCTTGCATCGCAAGAAGCGTGACGGAGGACAATGTGCCTTTAGGCCGAGCGAGGGCGAAAGTCCCGAGCGGAGCGTGTCAGCCGCAGTTATACGACGTTACGCAATCAACAATTTTAGTCTAACTGGTCAATGCATTTCCCTGATTTTAGTCTCGGTAGTACAAAATTAATTCTTTTTATTTCAACTAAAATTTCATCTAATTTAAATTCGTCGTCATTATTCCATTTAATATTTTCATTCGGTTTATTATAACAAAATTCGATTTCTTGTTTAAAGAATGAATTTAAATTCTTGTAAAGAATAATCGAGGAAGATGATCCTAATCCTCCTTCATCAATAAATTTAGTTTTTAGAAGGCTTTGTTTATTCGGTGAATATATGTAATTTTCTTCAATATGATCTTTATTCTTGTATTCTTGATGTAGATAATCTGTGATAAACAGACCAATTGTTAGAATGAAAAGTATCAATATATAAAAAATTAGAACTGATTTTCCGAAGGTATTAAATTTAAATCTGACTAAGGATATTAGATATATAATTAATAGAAATAAAATGAAATATACATTTATATGATTTTCATTAACTAGAAATAATGGGCTTAAAAATAAAAGGGTTAGCTTGAACAAATCATTGTCATTTCTTTGTCCGAGGAAAGTAGGAACCGATATAGAAAGAAGAAATGCAAAACTACAAAGTAATCTTAGATTCACTACCGTTATATATTGGGAACTTAGTGATAATAATGAACTGAAAGCTAGTAGGGAAATTGAAGCAATCGCGATGATTCTCATTTTTTATTTATTAGTTCAATTTTGCGTAATGTCGTATAACGAACTAGGCTACACGACGTTGTCCGTAGCTGAGCCTGCTGAGCAGGCGTTAGCGTCGGCGCGTCTTCTTGCAGAGCAAGAAGCGTGACGGAGGACAATGTGCCTTTAGGCCGAGCGAGGGCAATTGTCCCGAGCGGAGCGTGTCAGCCGCAGTTATGCGCCGTAGCAGATTATATTCCGTTAGCAGCTTCGCGAGTAATTGTTTTAATAAAAGTATGAAATTCATCGTCTTTAGAATAGGAGAATACTTTCGGAAGATATAATATACATTTTTCTATATTATAATCGATTCGAGAATAAGATTCGCGTATTAAATGTCCGCTTTGATCCCGTAGTTTCAAAGTGACGCCTATTGAAATATTTTGATAAGATGGATAAATGAAAAAAGTTAATGAGTTGATAAAATCATTGATTTTATTATTGTTTTCATGGATATTTAAAAAAATTTCTAGAACATAATCATTTTTGCTAGATTTTGTATCGAAACGTTCCAAATCCAATGATTTAATTATTAAATTGCTAAATAATAAATATTCATCATCATCAAGGGAATAAATTCGTTGATTTATTTTAGATTCGATAATTACCACAGGAAAAATAGTTAATTGTGATTCTAAGTTTCCTATTGATGTAGATCTCGTATATTTATGATCTACGCTATTGCAATTATTTACGAGAATGAAGAGAAATATTAATTTATATTTCATTTAATAAGGTGACAGTTTTCTCTGAAATTTCAGTTAGATATTCAAAAGTATAAAGTTTATAGGATTCTTTTCGAATTAAATTATTGTATCTAAAATAATTTTTAGTACCTGGAATATCAAAATGTGCAAGATTTTCCCATGGCACGGAAATGTTTTCGTTAATAGAAATTGATTCTTCCTTTATTAAAGCAGAATCTCTAAAAAACATTATACTTAATTGAATGGAAGTGGTTTCGGATATTTCTTTCCCTTCAAATGTTCTATAGGCACCTAAAGTAAAAATTTGTAATAGAAATCCACTTAAACTATTTTTCTTAATTCTTTCAATTTTTTTGAAGAGGAATTTAATAAATATGCCTGGAGTTTTTTGTTTTTGGAAATTTGGGAACACATCTAAATTTTTATATTGTTCAGAAATATTTTCACTGATCTTGGATAAAAAAATATTTTCAATGAGACTTTCATTGGGAATATCAATTGCACTTAGATCTACTTCGATATTTATTATTTCCTTAGCATAAATGTTAACATTTAGGAAAATTAAAGCAGTTATTATTAAATTGTGTTTCTTGATCATATTTTTGCTATGGCGCATAACGAACTAGGCTACACGACGTTGTCCGTAGCTGAGCCTCGAAGAGGCGTTAGCGTCGGCGCGTCTTCTTGCAAAGCAAGAAGCGTGACGGAGGACAATGTGCCTTTAGGCCGAGCGAGGGCGACAGTCCCGAGCGGAGCGTGTCAGCCGCAGTTATGCGCTGTGTTTTTTAGCTTTGACCTATTTGCCTTGAAATTTCATTTATTGCCACGATCGAAGTATGTAATAAATCTTGTGCTTCATCAATATCGTAAAATTTTTCCGGATGTTGGGTCGGATTACGATAATTTTTTCTTATGTTATCTAAATGATCAATTAAGCTCTGGCTTGGCTTTGGTTTCTTTTTATTTTTTAGTTTTTCAACCATCGGTCCCCACATCGGTTTTTGCAATCTATTAGTTTTTACATAGTGAAAATAAAGTTGTTTTACCATTTCTTCTACAGCTCTCATTATGTGGAAAGCAGATGAAGTTCCTAAATTTAAGGCGATACATTGACATGCAAAATTAAAATCATTTTGTGCATTAATTGTCAATTTTTGCCAGGTATCTTTTGCAAGTAATGACTTCGAATCTTCTAGCAGCACGGTTACTTCAAAACGCTTGCTTGTTAGTAAGTATACTTTTTTTAACTGTAGTTCGGAATCAAGCGCTGGATCTGCTTTTTTTATTAGATTTTCTAATTCAGTAGCAATTTCTTCACTAATAATTGACTCCTCGTCAATATGTGACAATTTCTCCATAATTTCTTCTAGAGGTTCTATGATAATTTGTGAAGTTACGGGAAGTGAATATTTTTTTCTTTCCTTCAGATGATCTGCGATTCGTCTTGTGACATTTTTAACTTTCTTTTTTGTTATATTTTCAGTAAAAATACGATAGTTATATCCGAATCGATAGTAGCTATAAATGCTTTGCTCTTTCATTTGTTTTTAATTATACTTTGTAAATTGTTCTTAAGAATTTTAAAACATAGCGCATAACGAACTAGGCTACACGACGTTGTCCGTAGCTGAGCCTCGCAGAGGCGTTAGCGTCGGCGCGCCTTCTTGCGGCGCAAGAAGCGTGACGGAGGACAATGTGCCTTTAGGCCGAGCGAGGGCGACAGTCCCGAGCGGAGCGTGTCAGCCGCAGTTATACGACGTGTGGCTTATACACTAGCTAAAGTTTTCTTTCCCTTCTTGATAACAATCTCTCCACCTAAAGTGTGGATTAATTTTGAAAGAACAAGTAGGGTAGGGTTGTCTTGTTTCCCACTTCTAATTTCTTGAATTACAGTGCTAGAAACATTTGCTTTTTTAGAAAGTTCTCTTACAGAAACTTTTTGAGATTCCATTAATTCAATTAAAGTTTCAGAAAGATTGAGAGCATCATATTCCTTTTCAAATTTAGCTTTGAAGGATTTATCTTTCATCAAACGATCAAATGTAGATTTAGTAGTAGATGCCTTTTTTACTTCTTGTTTCATAATCTTCCCTTCTTTTGATTGCTCTAATTTTTTCGTTTTTCGGTAATTTATCAGTTTTTTTGACAAAAGCGTTAGTAATTATAATTTTCTTTCCTTTAACAAAAAAGCAAAGAAATCTGTGTGGAATAGGTTTGAAAGCGAATAAAGAATCACCTTCAAAATTGAATTTAGTTTTATCTTTGATTTCTCCAAAATCAGCAAATCTTTTGAACAAAACCAAAGTTTTAATTTTTAAATCATCAGGTAGTTCATTGAAATATTCTAAAACATCGGATTTATCTTTTTCGTCAAAATACCATTCAATAGTGAATTTTTCGCCTTTATAAGCTGTAAATTCTTTCACTTTTTATGTGTAACGGAATAACGCTACAGTATCAATACTTTTTTTATTTTCTTTAACCCAAATTTTTAGTTTTCAATGACTTTTGCCACATGTCGTATAACGAAAAGGCTACACGACGTTGTCCGTAGCTGAGCCTCTG
>NZ_BFBB01000015.1 GCF_003114855.1 Leptospira ryugenii
ACACCTTTCTTTCCATTTGTATCCACACTTTGTAGATATCCCATATTCTGCACAGAGCTGAGTGAAATTGATACCTTTCTCAAAGCTCGCCATAACGAATTCTAATCTTAAATCCACGATCTGATTCTCCTTCCAAGGCATCCCCATAGCCCTCCTGTAAAGGTGTTCTAGGGGATGAGAAACCAGAAAGTGTTACCTATGTCTTGCTACAAAAGTGTTACCCATGTCCTGAGTCATACTATAAGTCCATTTCGTATAACGAACTAGACTTAACGACGTTCCTCGACCCTGAGTCCCGAAGGGACGTTAGGGACTGGCACATAGCTTGCGTATGCAAGCGAGTGACAGAAGAGGAATGTGGCGTAGCCCGAGCGAGGGCTTGTCCCGAAGCGTAGCGTTAAGTCGCTGTTATGCGTAGTTCCGTCTGTATACCTACGTAATTTCAAATCGTATCTCTCCAAAATCCCAGACTTCTTCACCAGCTATTTCAATGGCAGAAATTAATTCTAAATCATTTTCATTACCAACAAGCAATACATCTGAATCACTATTTTGATAAGATTTTTGAATTAGTTCTCTTTGAGAATTTGAAATCTTATCGGATGTTAAAATTTGTTCAAATCTATTCTTATTAAATTTTTTTGGTGCTATTTTCTTTACAAGATGGCCAAAAATTCGACCATCTTTTTTTGATTTTTGCTCTTCTTTAGAAATAGATTTTGTATTTTCGAATCGTATTTCCTTTAATAATACAAAGATTTTTAAAATCAGATTTTTCAGAGTTCTGAAATTGATGGTAAAAACTTGAGGCTGTGTATAGCGAAGACTAGGAAAATCCATTTTTGATATTGTTTCCAATAAATTATATTCTTCGTTTTCAAGTTTAGAATCTAAATCATAATTTATTTTCTTTGTATGTTTCAATAGTTTTTGAATATTGTGTTTATAACCAATCAATTGATTTATTGTTATATCATTATCAAAGTTGGATATGAGATATTTTAGAAATTTTTCTATGAACGCATGACTAATTTGTAAGTGATGAAAAAGGTCGGGTAGTGGAACGGAATCTGTGATTGCATCTCTTATTTCGTTCTCGATGAATTCCCATCTTACTGAGAAGGATGATCGAAAATTTGGTGAATTAATAAAATGTTTCTCCAAATAAGCAAAGTCATATAATGCGGAAAAATACATTCTATTTTTATCAATAGTATTCATATGATTTAAGGAATTACGCATAACGAACTAGGCTACACGACGTAGGCTGACCCTGAGTCCCGGAAAGGGACGTTAGGGACTGGCACGACACTTGCGTATGCAAGGGGAGTGACAGAAAGCCTATGTGTCGCAGACCGAGCGAGGGCGACAGTCCCGAAGCGAAGCGTGTCAGCCGCAGTTATGCGAAGTTTGCTTTTTCCCAAAATAAAATTAAATTGCATTAAAGAGCTCTTTTTTGCATTCATTTATTTTCAGATAAATAATATTATCGTTGTTAGTATAATTAAAACCATTTAAATCTTTTAAAAAAGGAGAGTTATCAAGGAGGATATAATCTAAAAAGAAATCATTTGAAAAGATATTCTGAAATAAATGTTTTTGGCAAAAAGCGACTTCTTCTCCGCTTCTAGTAAATATTGAAAATCTCATAATTATGAAAAGTCTCATTCCTCGACTTGTAGTAAGTCTATGATGAAATGTAGTAGAGTTAATCATTAAAATAATAGTAGGGAAATAAACTTCGTCTGAATTTTCAGGATTGGTATAAAAAAGATTAAGTTCCGAAGTATAGAAAGGATCCTCAACTAAATTTACATTAAAATTTTGATTTTTTAATTTTTTGAAAAGTTCTTCATCGTAATGAATGATAACTTTATGGCTAGAAGTTAATTCATAAATAGGAATGGATTCGTAATACGGTATTAAGAAAGGTAAAAATCTATATCGAAAGTAAAGATTCTTTTTTAAATCTGAGTTAAGGTAGGATTTGTCGTAAATTATTGTAGCTTCATTCTGGTATCTAAAATTAGCCTGTTTTAAATTAAACTGATCTTGTGCCAATTCAAAACTTTGAATACAAGAGATTTCAGAAATTATAAAAAGAAGAAATCTTGTTTTTTTAAAAATTCGAATAATTTCCATTTTGACTATTTAAATAAAAGGAAAAGCAAATTTCGCATAACGAACTAGGCTACACGACGTTGTCCGTAGCTGAGTCTCGCAGAGACGTTAGCGTCGGCGCGACTTCTTGCGGAGCAAGAAGCGTGACGGAGGACAATGTGCCTTTAGGCCGAGCGAGGGCGAAAGTCCCGAGCGGAGCGTGTCAGCCGCAGTTATACGACGTTACCCAATTTTCAAAATTTAGAGTTTCAAATTATAAATTTTACTTTCAATTTAAAAGTTCGTTTTACTGTTATTGTTCAATGGGATGTAAGAAATAGAAACTCTTAATTATCTTTTATTTTTCTATTTAGACTGTTCCAATAGATGCCCATCAATCCTCTTTTATCGAATTTAAAATTTCCAGTATTTATTTCAAAAGGTATATCTTTATTTTCCTCTAAATACTTTTGGAGAAATGGAATTCTATAAAGTCTGAAATACCAATCCGTATTTGAGTAATACCATCTTAACATCAATTTAAATTCATTATCTATCTTCTTGAGCTTAAAAAGGCTTTCTAAAGATTGCATAATTTCATTTTGGTATACATTGGAAAAATTTGGTAGCGAAATTAAATTTGGAGGTTCTGCTTGAGCATACCACTGTAAAAAAATTAATCTTTTTAAAGCTTCGAAATCTGATTCACTTTTAAAAATTTCGAGATACTCTTCATAAATATTATTGTATTCTTTCTTTATTTTTGCTTGAATTTCCTGAAATTTTCTTATTTCCCTTTCTTTGGAAATTTCCTCATTTTTGATTATAAGATTATTCTCTACTTCCGCTAATTTAATTATTTTATTTGTGAAAGAATTCATGGGGTATGACTTCAGGAGATAGGTAACGGTTAAGCGGCAGTAGAAGGGTAACGCTTTTTAGTAACCTTTCTTGGTTTATGATCTTTGTATGCATTGGGGTCAGAAATAAGCAAGAAAAAATCCTTGTCTATAACACCTAATTTATTATTAGCAAACCAGATGGAGTAAGTATCTCCCTCTTTTTTAATTCCGAC
>NZ_BFBB01000016.1 GCF_003114855.1 Leptospira ryugenii
CCCATGTCCTGAGTCATACTAGATGAAAATTGAAATAAGATTCTTTGATATTTTTAATAAAAAAAGATTTAGATAAACTTTCGCATAACGAACAAGGCTACACGACGTTGTCCGTAGCTGAGCCTGCAGCGCAGGCGTTAGCGTCGGCGCGTCTTCTTGCAGAGCAAGAAGCGTGCCGGAGGACAATGTGCCTTTAGGCCGAGCGAGGGCGCAAGACCCGAAGCGAAGCGTGTCAGCCGCAGTTAAGCGCAGTTACTTATTTATTAATAAAATTCTATTTAAACTCGATATTACGGTTTCCATTGCAAAGATGCAAATCGTAACCATTATCAATGAGGAAATGGTAAGCTTGAATTACATTTTTTGGAACAAGAATTTCTGATTGATAACCTAATTTTGGATATTCAAGGATCCGATGCAAGTCGCCGACGATTTCGTTGATAATCATAAAAAGATTAATAAAGGTATGGGGAGCATGAGCTAATGGATAAGAAGGCGAGGAAATATAAAATTTTGGTTCAGACCATTGTTTTTCTAATGCTAGTTTTATTCTGAGAGTCATTGAAGGCTTTTGTAAAGCAATGATAGTGTTAATTTCAAGATTTAAAGATTTAAGAATTCTTTTTGAAAATAGAATATTCTCCCCAGTGTTTGTAGATTTATTTTCTACAAAAATTGAATTTTGGGGAACCTCTTCTGAAATTGCAACATCCGCGAAAGATTCAGCTTCAGACTTGGTAAAGATATTCTTTGTGAAGAAATTTAACCCCCCGGAGAATAAGATATGTTTTGCATAACCCTGCTTGAAGAGAAGAGCAGAATACTTAGCTACTCTTAAATCATGGCTGCATAAAACGAAAATGAGATCAGCTTTTTAATTTGGTCCCGAATTGAAAGAAAATCCCAAATTAAATTTGCGAACTGAAAATCCTCCTTAGTTATCCTTTTATGATTTTCTAATAACATTTAAGTAATTGCGCTTAACGAACTAGGCTACACGACGTTGTCCGTAGCTGAGCCTCTCCGAGGCGTTAGCGTCGGCGCGACTTCTTGCGACGCAAGAAGCGTGACGGAGGACAATGTGCCTTTAGGCCGAGCGAGGGCGAAAGTCCCGAGCGCAGCGTGTCAGCCGCAGTTATGCGCAGTTCAAATTTTACCTAGTTAAAAGTATTTTTTATTAATCAAATTTTAAACGTTATCCGGAAGAAAAAAAATGAGGTAATATTTTTTATTTGTTCTAAAATATCAGTAACATATCAAAAATTAACTAAAGAATATTTTTTTAAATTATAAGATGATTTATTCTTAAATTTATAAGATAATCTATTCTTCTGCAGGTTGCCAGAGCTCGATTGCATTTCCTTCTGGATCATATACTCTCGCAAAAACTCCTATTTCTGGCATCGAATTCCATTCTTCTTTTTCTTCTACTTCAACTCCCTTTTTTTTTAACTCTTCTATGAATGATTTTAGATTTGAAACACGAAAATTAATCATCCACATTTTATCTTTGGAGAAATAGTCTGTATTTTTAGAAAATGGTTCAAAGACAGTAGGTCCTGACTGTTGCTGCCAGACCATATTCTGAATATCTATGCCTAAGATTTCTATGTACCAGTTCTTTAAGATTTCAGGATTTTCCGAACGGAAGAAAAATCCGCCGATACCGTTGATATGTTTACTCATAGTTATCAATTTTTTTAAAAGTAAAAATAATAATCAATTTAAATATTAATCAATTCTCTTTCTTAAAACGGCGCTTTCACTTTCAAGGCAATGATTATTAATAGTATCAATGGATATTTTTGTTCATTATCTTTACTTATACATTAAAAAATTTATTTGAATTGCGCATAACGAACTAGCCTTAACGACGTAGGCTGACCCTGAGTCCCGAACGGGACGTTAGGGACTGGAACGACACTTGCGGAAGCAAGGGGAGTGCCAGAAGCCTATGTGTCGCAGACCGAGCGAGGGCGAAGACCCGAAGCGAAGCGTTAAGGCGCTGTTATACGCTGTGCATTAGTTTCTTTGAATGTTTTTGAGTTCAACAGTAAATTTTGAGCCTTCTTTTTTTCCAATTTGTTGCAAAGTTCCTCTTCTTTCATTATCCAGGTAATCAAGTCTTGAAGGAAATTTATTTGATAAAATATATATTCCATCAAGAATTATATTTTGAAATTGTGAAATATCGCATATTTCTGGATTTAATTCACCATCTTTAATTATGAATGAGTAGGTTTCAGTAGGTTTATCTACAACAATGCCTAAAACTGGATAATTGCTTGAAATAAAACGCGAGGCAATTCCATCGACATTAACAGCAACATCTCCGACTTTCAGATTTTCACTTGTTTTATGAAATATTATTGTAACCGAGTCATCAATATTGTAATTCTTTTTAAACCAATCAACTAAATTCTTTGAAATTAATTCAAATTGGATTTCGTTATTTCTAATTTTCGTTTCTAATGCCAATATTTTGTTTTTATATTTTTCTTCTATGGATGAAATAGTTGTTAATTCTACTTCCTGCCATTTTTTCCTCATATAATTTCTGATTTGAATCGTTCCTATTTTTACTAATTCTTGGTAAGATTCTGAAATGAGTATTATAACTGGCATAAATAGTGTGTATAGTATAGCAAAGTATAATGGAGTTATGAGATTAATCGGATTTTTTTCTAAGTAGTCATTAATTTTAATTAGGCTGTAAGCATTATATATTTGATAAAAATATTTCCAATTAATACTTAAGAAAAGAATGCTATAGGAAAACAAAAATGTATTTCCTATTCTCTCATATAATTTACCCTTTATTGTATCTGTTATCTCTTCAAAGTTCATTTTATTATTTCCTTTTAGGTATGACTTCAGGAGATAGGTAACGGTTAAGCGGCAGTAGAAGGGTAACGCTTTTTAGTAACCTTTCTTGGTTTATGATCTTTGTATGCATTAGGGTCAGAAATAAGCAAGAAAAAATCCTTGTCTATAACACCTAATTTATTATTAGCAAACCAGA
>NZ_BFBB01000017.1 GCF_003114855.1 Leptospira ryugenii
AAATTGCTATGGCGTATAACGAACTAGACTTACCGAAGTTCCCCGACCCTGAGTCCCTGCGGGACGTTAGGGACTGGCATGTTGCTTGCGTAAGCAAGGCGAATGCCAGAAGGGGAATTTGCCGGAGGCCGAGCGAGGGCTTGTCCCGAGGCGTAGCGGTAAGTCGCTGTTATACGCTGTGCTTCTAGTTTACGCTGCTATTGTTTCACTTGAATTAGAATAAAATGCTCTAAATACCTCGTCGTTGAGTCTTCTAAGAAGTTTCAAATAATTCCAGTAAAATGGAAATGAACCAAGTAGTAAGATAAAAGGAACTAAACAAGGAATTGGGTAATTTCTAGATGTTAAAATAAATACTGAGAATAATGCTGAGAGTAGAAATGCGTAACTGATATTTCGATTGAATCCGTAGAGATTTAAAAAGTGCATGGATCTTGCAAATGCATTTGGACAATTTTGAGCAACATATTCAAATGATAACCAAAAATAATCACTTGAAGTTGGGTTATTTAAATCAAACTTGCTCTTGAAGCGTTCTTGGAATTTGTTTTTGAAATCCTCTGAATAAGGTCTAAAATATTTCCTTATTAAAAATGGCCAAAAACCTGTTTTCTGTTCGTTAAAAAGAATGTGCGCAGGATATCCAAGAATAAATTCTACAAAGAATCTTTCTCCAATGAGTGAGGAAATAGAAGCGATAAGATGTCCAGATATATATGCAACTAAAAGTGAAGTTGCTGATATGAACCAAGGATATGTTTTCAATATTCCTTCAAATTGACTAAATATAATCAATTTTTCTAATAAGTTTAAGGGAGTATCCGAATTGAGGAATGAATAAGATATTCGTGTGGCATCTAAACTTAATATAATTGTCATCCAGAATACAATTCCTGGTAACAAATATCCGAAAAAATCATATAATGTAAATGGAAGAGTTAGGTTATTAATTGTTGTTGGTAAAGATTTGGATTCGCTCATTATTCTTAAATATTCTGTAATTAAGTTAGTATTTGAATATTAGCTCTTGATTTATCTTTTAACAAATATCTGATATTCGCATTTCTTTTTCTCTCTGAGAAAAACGCATCTTGTGCTTCCCAAAGAATCCATATAGATTTAATTTCCGTATCTTTATGATAATTGACCACTATATAATTTTCCCCTTCAATAATAGAGGATTGATTAATTGATAGTCCGTTATTTTTACAAATTTTAACTTCCCATCGTTCTCTACCTCTGGAAAGATCATTATGACCTAAGCCTTTATTAAATGTTTTACAATGTTGTATTATCGAACTTTCGATTTTTTCGGACAAATCTCTTGCAATTACTCCAGCTGAAAGAGGTTTAAATCCATATTCTTGATAAATGGGTGTAATTGCATCATATAAATTCTTAAGTTTCATAAAAGCCGATTCGACTGCAATTATTATGCCTTTTTTTTCAATCTCCGAAATGTTTCCATAGCTCTTAGGAATTATAACTGAATTATTTTCTTCGAAGGGCAAATAGTTTGGTTTTTTTTCTTCCATACCTCTCTTTAATATATTTTAAAAATTAATCAATCATTAAATAACATGCGTTATGTCTCAGATTGAAGCATAGCGTATAACGAAAAGGCTACACGACGTTGTCCGTAGCTGAGCCTACGGAGTAGGCGTTAGCGTCGGCGCGACTTCTTGCATCGCAAGAAGCGTGACGGAGGACAATGTGCCTTTAGGCCAAGCGAGGGCTAGTCCCGAGCGAAGCGTGTCAGCCGCAGTTATACGAAGTAGCTGAACAAAAATCAGAGTGAAATTCCTAGACTAAAATTTATATACGCTTCCACAGCTTTACCTTCATTCTTAAAAAGACTTTGAAAGATTGGAAGATTAAATAGAATATTACTTCTAACGAAGCTGTCTGGAGATTGAGAACTATAAATAAAAGTGTATTGATCACTTTTATTATTGAGAAGAAATACTGGACCTCCAGATAGAGTAAAGAAAGTTCCGTTCTCTAAACTTAATTTAAGTCCAAATCCAGGAGAGAAATACAAAGTAGAAGAATATTTAGTAACAAAACTAGTATAAGTAAATTCCTGAGAAATGGAGGATCCTTGATAAATACCTAAAAGCTGAGTTTGATTTTCAACAGAAGGTAAAACTCCGATAGTAGAATAAAATTGAAGGGAGAATCAAACAGAAAGTAATTATAAAAAATTTTTCCTGAATTTCGTTTATATATGAATGATTCATTAAATTCTAACAAAGATTGTGATAAAGGGAGAAAAATAGGATTTTCGCTTGTTCTGAAACGAGAATTAATAAAATCAAATCCTAATTCATGATTAGCATTAAAAGTATAAGTTAATCCAATGAAAGGAACAGAAAAGTAATTAGAAACACTATTTAAACCGAGATTTACGGAAAGAGGCTTTTGAATTCGATATTGTTTTTGACTCTCAAAGAAAGATTGCGCTGAATTTTCCGTGTAAGCAAAAATCATTAAGATTAATCCAATTGCAAAATTGATCTTCATTTTTTATATCTATCCTAAGGTAAAATTGTTCGGTATGACTTCAGGAGATAGGTAACGGTTAAGCGGCAGTAGAAGGGTAACGCTTTTTAGTAACCTTTCTTGGTTTATGATCTTTGTATGCATTAGGGT
>NZ_BFBB01000018.1 GCF_003114855.1 Leptospira ryugenii
CTTCTTGTCTAGAAGTCCCGCCTTTCCCTCACACAAAAACCTTTCTTTCCATTTGTATCCACACTTTGTAGATATCCCATATTCTGCACAGAGCTGAGTGAAATTGATACCTTTCTCAAAGCTCGCCATAACGAATTCTAATCTTAAATCCACGATCTGATTCTCCTTCCAAGGCATCCCCATAGCCCTCCTGTAAAGGTGTTCTAGGGGATGAGAAACCAGAAAGTGTTACCTATGTCTTGCTACAAAAGTGTTACCCATGTCCTGAGTCATACTTTTTAGGTATTGCGTATAACGAACTAGGCTACACGACGTTGTCCGTAGCTGAGCCTCGCAGAGGCGTTAGCGTCGGCGCGACTTCTTGCAGAGCAAGAATCGTGACGGAGGACAATGTGCCTTTAGGCCGAGCGAGGGCGCAAGTCCCGAGCGTAGCGTGTCAGCCGAAGTTATACGCAGTGAGTAAATATTACCAAATTGATTTTAATCCAGAAATCTTATACTTCTTCATCTCAGAATCTTTTGAGATAAAAGTAAATTTTCTCTTAATACACTGCCAAATGAGCATTCGATCAAATGGATCTCGATGAAAATTTTCCTTCAATCTGTGATAAGAAGATGCATCTTCTTGATTCAATTCAATAATTCTGATATTAATTTTTTCGAGAAATTTAGGAATATCCTCTGGAGTAAATCCTGTTAGATTTAGCTTCCCAATTTTAAATTTTAAAGAAATTTCCCATAAGGAAATAGAACTTACATAAATTTGATTGCTTTGATCTTCAATAATTGCAGTTACTTTTTTACTCAATTGTTTTGAGTCCCCAATGACCCAAAGTAGAGCATGAGTGTCTAAAAGATAAGCCATCTATAAATTTAAAAAATCTTCTTCACTAATTGAAAAATCTTTCTGAAATGAAATTTTGGCTTTCCCATCAAGGATTCCAATTTTTCTTTTGGTAGTATTTTTATCATTAACAGGAACAATCATCGCTATAGTTTTCTTATTTTTACCAAAAAGAATGCCAACTTTTTCTCCCTTTTTAACAAACTCAAGAACTTCGGAAAAATGGGCTTTTAATTCACCTACAGCGAATGATTTCATAATTTTAACTAATCCATTTAATTGACAACTTGTCAAGAAAAATTCTTTTTCTTAATTTTTCTCTTTAAATCTAGTTTTTACCCATTGCGTATAACGAACTAGGCTACACGACGTTGTCCGTAGCTGAGCCTCTCCGAGGCGTTAGCGTCGGCGCGACTTCTTGCGACGCAAGAAGCGTGACGGAGGACAATGTGCCTTTAGGCCGAGCGAGGGCGAAAGTCCCGAGCGGAGCGTGTCAGCCGCAGTTATGCGCAGTTCAAATTTTACCTAGTTAAAAGTATTTTTTATTAATCAAATTTTAAACGTTATCCGGAAGAAAAAAATGAGTTAATATTTTTTATTTGTTCTAAAATATCAGTAACATATCAAAAATTAACTAAAGAATATTTTTTTAAATTATAAGATGATTTATTCTTAAATTTATAAGCTAATCTATTTTTCTGCAGGTTGCCAGAGCTCGATTGCATTTCCTTCTGGATCATATACTCTCGCAAAAACTCCTATTTCTGGCACCGAATTCCACTCTTCTCTTTCTTCTACTTCAACTCCCTTTTTTTTTAACTCTTCTATGAATGATTTTAGATTTGAAACACGAAAATTAATCATCCACATTTTATCTTTGGAGAAATAGTCTGTATTTTTAGAAAATGGTTCAAAGACAGTAGGTCCTGACTGTTGCTGCCAGACCATATTCTGAATATCTATGCCTAAGATTTCTATGTACCAGTTCTTTAAGATTTCAGGATTTTCCGAACGGAAGAAAAATCCGCCGATACCGTTGATATGTTTACTCATAGTTATCAATTTTTTTAAAAGTAAAAATAATAATCAATTTAACTATTAATCAATTCTCTTTCTTAAAACGGCTCTTTCACTTTCAAGGCAATGATTATTAATAGTATCAATGGATATTTTTGTTCATTATCTTTACTTATACATTAAAAATTTTATGGTATGACTTCAGGAGATA
>NZ_BFBB01000020.1 GCF_003114855.1 Leptospira ryugenii
CTACACCACACTCTCCGTCTGTCACTCGCTTGCATACGCAAGCTATGTGCCAGTCCCTAACGTCCCTTCGGGACTCAGGGTCGAGGAACGTCGTTAAGTCTAGTTCGTTATACGAAATGGACTTATAGTATGACTCAGGACATGGGTAACACTTTTGTAGCAAGACATAGGTAACACTTTCTGGTTTCTCATCCCCTAGAACACCTTTACAGGAGGGCTATGGGGATGCCTTGGAAGGAGAATCAGATCGTGGATTTAAGATTAGAATTCGTTATGGCGAGCTTTGAGAAAGGTATCAATTTCACTCAGCTCTGTGCAGAATATGGGATATCTACAAAGTGTGGATACAAATGGAAAGAAAGGTTTTTGTGTGAGGGAAAGGCGGGACTTCTAGACAAGAAGAGAACTCCTAAGAACTCACCCAAGAAAATTCCTGAAGATGTCGTTCTTGAGCTCATTAAGCTCAAGAACTATAAGAAGTTTTGGGGTTCAAAGAAGATTCTCGAACTCTACAAAAGAAAGTTTCCGGATGTAAAACCTCCAGACAAATCTACTCTTGATCGTATCTTCCAAAAAGCAGGACTTACCTTACCTAAGAAAAGAAAGAGAGTCAAACATTTTGGAGAAAGAATCTCGCTACCAGAAAAGTCTACTCACGCAAATCATATTTGGACTGTTGACTTCAAAGGATGGTGGTATACTGCTGATTCTGAGAAAGTAAATCCTCTCACTATCAGAGATGATTATTCAAAATTCATTCTCTCTATAAAGACTCTTTCAAAAGGAGACATTCCTTCTGTAAAAGCCGAATTCATTAGGTTGTTTAAGATCTATGGGCTTCCGGACATCATTAGGTCCGACAACGGTCCTCCATTTGCCTCTATGCAATCCCTTCTAGGTCTCACTAAGCTCTCTGTTTGGTGGCTCTCGCTTGGCATTAAACTCGATCGTATTGAACCAGGAAAACCTTACCAGAATGGGGCTCATGAACGCATGCACAAGGACATGGCTCGGGAACTACAACATGAGATCGTTGGTAACATTACTCTTCATCAAAAACTCTTCGATAAGTGGAGAATTGAATTTAACAGAGAAAGACCTCACGAGGCTCTTTATATGAAAACTCCAGAACAAGTCTATGTGAAATCAGATAAACTTTTTGATCCAAACGCTGATCTCTTACTCACTTACCCTTTTGGTTTTAAGATGAGGCATGTTAACGATAGAGGTTACATAAATTGGCTCGGACATCTCATTATGATCGGTAATCCTTTCAATGGGTTCAATGTCGGAATTAAAAAAGAGGGAGATACTTACTCCATCTGGTTTGCTAATAATAAATTAGGTGTTATAGACAAGGATTTTTTCTTGCTTATTTCTGACCCTAATGCATACAAAGATCATAAACCAAGAAAGGTTACTAAAAAGCGTTACCCTTCTACTGCCGCTTAACCGTTACCTATCTCCTGAAGTCATACCTAAAAGGAAATAATAAAATGAACTTTGAAGAGATAACAGATACAATAAAGGGTAAATTATATGAGAGAATAGGAAATACATTTTTGTTTTCCTATAGCATTCTTTTCTTAAGTATTAATTGGAACTATTTTTATAAAATATATAATGCTTA
>NZ_BFBB01000021.1 GCF_003114855.1 Leptospira ryugenii
TTTTGCCACATGTCGTATAACGAAAAGGCTACACGACGTTGTCCGTAGCTGAGCCTCTGGAGGAGGCGTTAGCGTCGGCGCGTCTTCTTGCATCGCAAGAAGCGTGACGGAGGACAATGTGCCTTTAGGCCGAGCGAGGGCGAAAGTCCCGAGCGGAGCGTGTCAGCCGAAGTTATACGAAGTCGCGAATATTATTGTAAAAGTCATTTTTAATTCCTGGCCGACAGTAATCAGAGAGGAATGTAATTGTTTCATCTTAAAGTTAGGAAGTATTTGAGAAATCTATTACGATTTGGCTATCGGTGTTTTTATTTTTCAAACATAATAATTATTCTATGATACAAAATTATTGAATATTTGAGGAGTTAAAACACCAATTTTATTTTAATGTGAATTTTACCTGGCCAGTTGGTGTGTAATCACATTTAGGTCCGGAACAGGTTGAGTTTGTAGTTGAGGGTGTAGTATAAAATTGCACGGAAAGCTCATCGTTCTCAAAAAACTGAATCTCTTTTGTATCTTTTTGTATGGATACTTTATTAAAACCACCACTTGCAGCGGTTTCTAATAGAGTTGAAAACGTCGATCCTGTTTTTTTAGAAATTGAAAGCGTAACGCCGTAAGAATCGGTAGATTTAACATTCGTTTCAACTTTAAAATTACCTGCTTGCTTAATTTTAATGCCTATGTAACCAAATACATTTGAAGTTCCACCATTGGAGTCGGTTTTTTTACCATTACAGACTAATGTCGTTGGTGTTTTAAGATTATTTGTGTAGGTTACATCGACTTTATTCTCTGTTAAAATGAAATAGTCGCATGATGGAGGAGCATTGACAATCGTTGAATATATCGTGGCCAATAGAAAACCATTACCTTGACGTTCTTTGACTTTTTGTTCTTCTGATTTTGAACATTGTAAAATTAAAATACTAAAAAAAAATGTTAAGATTATTCCTTTCATTCTTCACCTTTTATTAACTATTTTTAAAACGAAAACTATAAGAATTGTGAATTTTAATATTCTAACTATATTAATCTTTCTAGAATAAAAAATTGTTAAAATTTAATAGATATTTATCGTATATAAGTATTTTTACAAGATCTTTGGTTTTGACTATTCTATTATAGAGTCAAAGGTGGAATTTACCAAATTTTAATAGATATAATTTTTGAAAGGATTATTTGCTATTTCGTATAACGAACTAGGCTACACGACGTAGGCTGACCCTGAGTCCCGGAACGGGACGTTAGGGACTGGCACGACACTTGCGCATGCAAGGGGAGTGACAGAAAGCCTATGTGTCGCAGACCGAGCGAGGGCGTAAGTCCCGAAGCGAAGCGTGTCAGCCGCAGTTATACGCCGTAGCGTATCATCAAGATAAGCTATTTAAATAATCAGTAGCTAATGATTCTGCCTTTTTGTTTATGTTTATTTCTGATGGAAAAATAGAAGATCTTAAACTTTTGTAAATTTCAATAAGTTCTAAGATTGCAATCTTTATTGAATCATAAGAATAGTTTGGAATTGTTTTTTTTAATAGATTTAAATCATTCGGATCAAGAAAAAATTCTAATTTTCTAACACCACGAGGATCCTTATTATATTTAAGATGATATA
>NZ_BFBB01000022.1 GCF_003114855.1 Leptospira ryugenii
ATCCACGATCTGATTCTCCTTCCAAGGCATCCCCATAGCCCTCCTGTAAAGGTGTTCTAGGGGATGAGAAACCAGAAAGTGTTACCTATGTCTTGCTACAAAAGTGTTACCCATGTCCTGAGTCATACTTTAATGCATAGCGTATAACGAACTAGGCTACACGACGTTGTCCGTAGCTGAGCCTCTCCGAGGCGTTAGCGTCGGCGCGTCTTCTTGCGACGCAAGAAGCGTGACGGAGGACAATGTGCCGTCAGGCCGAGCGAGGGCGAAAGTCCCGAGCGTAGCGTGTCAGCCGCAGTTATGCGAAGTAGTGTGTTTTAAGTTCCAATATATTGATTTATCCATGAATCAGGTACATTGAACCAAAAGGCAGGAATTAATTCTTCATTTTTTAGAAAAGAGATATTTCCATCAAAATATTTAAAAACTTTAGAGTGAATTTTTTCTAGAATTGTATCAATTCGTTCCTTTCGAGATGTGTATTCCATTATATTAAATTCTTCGTAACTATCTTTGGTACATATTTCGGCAAACCATCCATCAAAAAACCAACTCTTTGGTCCACCCATTCCAAATTTTCTATCACTTATTTCTTTTGTGTATTCCCACCAACTAATAGCATTTATCTCGAAATCATTAAAAATAGACTCAGCTATAAAATCTTTGTAATAATCTCTATTTACGATAACATCTATATATCCATTTCCGACAGGCTGAGCTTTGTACTTTCTAAGTATCTCTTCCAATTTTTCTTGTTTTAAATCCATTTTTATTCTTTTTACTCAAAATTTCACACTATTTCGCATAACGAACTAGGCTACACGACGTAGGCTGACCCTGAGTCCCGGAACGGGACGTTAGGGACTGGCACGACACTTGCGCATGCAAGGGGAGTGACAGAAAGCCTATGTGTCGCAGACCGAGCGAGGGCGTAAGTCCCGAAGCGAAGCGTGTCAGCCGCAGTTATACGCCGTAGCATATTATCAAGATAAGCTATTTAAATAATCAGTAGCTAATGATTCTGCTTTTTTGTTTATGTTTATTTCTGATGGAAAAATAGAAGATCTTAAACTTTTGTAAATTTCAATAAGTTCTAAGATTGCAATCTTTATTGAATCATAAGAATAGTTTGGAATTGTTTTTTTTAATAGATTTAAATCATTCGGATCAAGAAAAAATTCTAATTTTCTAACACCACGAGGATCCCTATTATATTTAAGATGATATA
>NZ_BFBB01000023.1 GCF_003114855.1 Leptospira ryugenii
CGTTATACGCCATAGCAATTTTAAAGTATATGAAACACTTTGAACAAATCATACAACGCGTAATTGAAAAAGCTAAAAACGATGAAAATATTCTAGGTGTCGCAATGGCTGGTTCATACATCACGCATCAACTAGATAAATTTTCAGACCTTGACTTCGTGATAATTACTGAAAACGATTACCTTTTCCCTAAATCAAAAATGGTTAGCTTTGCGGAGAGCTTAGGAAACTATGTTGCCGGTTTTACAGGAGAACATGTAGGTGAAAAGACATTACTTATTTGTTTATTCGAAAACCCTCTTACTCACATTGACTTTAAATTTACGGAAATTAAAAATTTTATATCAAGAATTGAAAATCCTTTTATTGTATATGAAAAATCCGATAGATTAGTCAATCTTTACAAAGAAACTGTTCCGGTCTGGCCTAAACCTGACCTTCAATGGATAGAAGATAGGTTTTGGGTTTGGGTTCATTATTCTGCGACTAAACTCGGAAGAAATGAATTTTTCGAAACGATCGATTTTATCTCGTTCTTGCGCTTGAACGTTATTGGTCCTTTATATCATCTTAAATATAATAAGGATCCTCGTGGTGTTAGAAAATTAGAATTTTTTCTTGATCCGAATGATTTAAATCTATTAAAAAAAACAATTCCAAACTATTCTTATGATT
>NZ_BFBB01000024.1 GCF_003114855.1 Leptospira ryugenii
CACAATGACATAGACTGCGACCCCAATGTCCATGGGCCCTACTGCGAGTATGCCTTCCGAGGGAACTGGAACCAAGAAGGGGATGATTTTAAGCACTTTGGGCTATGGAGGTTAGGCACTTTAGACACTTTTTTTATGGATACTGTCTCGTATGCTCTCGTGTATACGGTGCGGGATGACAATGAGATCGCTCACAGGAACTATTGGGATTCCGTGCGCACTTCCATGAACAGACAAATCAGTGACTATGAGATGAAAATCATACCCGCGATTGCCAACTGGGAGACCCAAGCGAGTAATTACAGCAAGGCCTATGCAGAGTGGAAGGTGCAAGCCAACATAGCCAAGGCCCAGGCAAAGGTGGATTATGATGCCGCCATGGCCGAATTGAAGGCAAATGAGAGTAGGTGGATGGCCAAAGCTAGGGAAGAGTATGCAAGTGGCCTAGCCTCTTGGGAAGAGATGTCACAAAATGTCCTCCAATCAGAAACAAGAGAACAATTTGAGTTGGCAAACAAAAGTATCTCCACCCAGGCGAACACATTGTTCGCAAGCAATTGGCAAACAGGTGCCTCACAAACAGTCAGTAGTTATAGCCAAACCATCGCAAGCCTCACAGAGCGAGAGTTCACTGTGACCCAGACGGCCCAAAACCCACCCAACC